>NZ_JBQKFF010000009.1:0-42267 GCF_052119445.1 Anaerofustis sp. LCP19S3_F7
ATCGTCGGCAGCGTCAGATGTGTATAAGAGACAGCGTTTATATGATATTTCAGATAGTAAGATAGTGTAGGTGATAGTATACATATATTAATATTTAACGAATAGTAAGTTTTAATGCAATAAAAATTTTACGGAATATAAAGTTATATATATTTTAAAATGACTAAAAAGTAAGGAGATTTTTGCATTATTTTTATATAAAAATAATGTTACAAACAATATGTAAAAATGTAATAACTATATTTATGGTTGTGTTTATATGTAATATATGTACAATATATAGTATATAGTTATTTTTTTATGTGAAATTTGTGTGTATTATGTAACTTTTAATTGAAAAAAAATGGAAATAATGATATATTTATTGTAGATTATTGTCTAAAGAGGATTAAGCTTTAAAGGGGGTGCGACCGTGACAAAAATAAGAAAAAATTTAGGAACTTTTATTTTAACAATTTTATGTTTATTAATGGTTTTTAGTTTTCAAAATTTCAGTGTTGTAAATGCTGCTTCGGGATTAGAAGACGAAAACCAAACAAAACTTGATCAGGCTACTGGTGTAGATACTGATGGGGACGTTTTTAATGTAGAAGACGATGATATTGGAAAAGTTGAAAGTAACGGAGTTTCAACTTTTAGTTCAAGAAGTTCTTCTGTAAAAATTGTAAACTTTAGAACAAAAGGTAATGCAGTAACTAATTATACAGAAGTTTCAACTGGCGTTTCTGGATATACTAATGGTGCTTATGGTGCAGATGCGGCTTATTTAGGAACAAGTAACGGAAAAGTTAAATTCATGCTTTCAGGTGTTGTTGGTTGGGTAGATGCCGATGATGTACAAGTTATTGATTTTTCTAGTGCAAAATCTTCAAGTTGTTATAAAGTATCAGCTGGAAGGCTTATTCATTATATTACATGTGATATGACTACACCTGGACATGCTACATCTTTGGATAATGGCAAAGCTCCATCATATTTGAAGAGCGGAACGACTTATTATAGTTATGATGGACATTATTTCTATACAAGTTATAGTACTATGCTTAATGATTATACTAAAGGTGTACGTACAAATTCTGTAAATAAAAGTAATCCATACTATAATTATTTTCAATACCTTCCTTTAAGAAGTGAAACATCATATAGTTCAAGTTCATTAAATACATTATTAAATAAAAGAATAAGTGATTATACATCATTTTCTTCAAAGATGAAAAATACTGCAAGTACATTCTTAAAATATCAAAATACATATGGTGTAAATGCTCTTTTATCTATTGGTGTAGCCGGTAATGAAAGTGCATGGGGAACAAGCTCTATTTGCAAAAATAAAAATAACTTATTCGGTTTAAATGCTGTTGATAGTTCTCCTGGAACAAGTGCTAGTACATATGCAAGTATTGATGAATGTATAAAACAATTTACTGAATCTTATATGTCAAAAGGTTATCTAAATCCAAATGACTGGAGAATGAAAGGTGGATTTTTAGGTAATAAAGGAAGCGGTATCAATGTAAGTTATGCATCAGACCCATATTGGGGAGAAAAAGCTGCAAATATGGCATATTCTTTAGATAAAAATGGTGGAAAAAAAGACGAAGGTAAATATACTATTGGTATAAAAGATACAATTAATACAGTTCATAATAGTGTTAATGTAAGAAATAGTGCAAGTACATCAGGTAAAGTATTATACAATACTGATACATATTCAAATTATGCTGTTTTAATTTTAAATTCAAAAGCTACAAATTCATTCTATAAAATTCAAAGTGAACCAGTACTAAATTCTTCTAAGACAGCAATAAGCAGTAGTGGTAAATATGATTTTGATAATATGTATGCTTATATTTCTTCTGATTATGTTACTATTGTAAATAATGGAAGTGCGACTGTAAGTAAAACATTGTCATCAATTTCAATTTCAACTGCACCAAATAAAACAACATACACAGCTGGAGAAACTTTTGATGCAACAGGAATGGTTGTAAAGGCAAAATTCAGTGATGGAAGTACAAGTGATGTTACAAAAAATGTAAAATATTCAACATCTGCTTTAAAAACAGGAACAACAAGTATAGCAATTAGCTATACATATGACGGAGTTATAAAGAGTGTTAATCAAAGTATAACAGTAAAAGATCCTGTAACTGTAAGTAAAGTTGTGATAAATCCAGAAACTATTGATTTAGAACAAGGAAGTAGTAAAACTTTTGGTGTTTCTGTAACAGGCACAGGAAGTCCTGCACAAACTTTAAAATGGAGTATAAGTGGACAAAAAAGTTCTGATACAACAATTAGTTCTACAGGTTTATTAAAAATTGCTTCAAATGAAACAGCTAAAACAATAACAGTTAAAGCAGTTTCAACTCTTGATTCTACAAAGAGTGCTACTGCAACAGTTAATGTTGTTGTGAAAGAAGATAATGATAATAGTGAAGTTACTAATCCTGATAAAGATGACAACACTTCTCAAGGCGGTGGTGATTCTGGTTCATCTGTGACTGATCCTGACAATGGAGATCAATCAGGTGATGGCGGAGATGTTACAAAACCTGAAGAAGGTGATAATCAAGGAAATACAGACGGTTCATCTAATAATGGTAATGAAGATAATAAAGTTGAAGTTATAGAACAACAACTTGAAGATAAAAATACAGGTATATTTGTTAATGGTGTTTTACCTACAGATACAAAATTATTAGTTGAAGAAATTAACGAACAAGATAGTCATTATGATCAATTAACTGCAGGAGTAGAAAGTAACACAATTTTAGGTGTATATGATATTTCTTTAAGTAATGAATTAGAAGAAGGACAAAGTGTTTCACTTGGTTTTAATGTAGATGAAAAATACAATAATGAAGAGGTTGTAGTACTTCATTTTGCTGAAGTTGATGGCGTAGTATTTACAGAAACATTTAAAGCTAAAGTAGAAGATGGTCAAGTAAAAATAGATGTTGATGGATTCTCTCCTTATGTTATTGCATTAAACGATGCAAATAATAATAACAATAGTATGTCTACAACAGATGATCCAAAAGATGATGCTAACAATACAAACGATAACGACAATAAGGGTGATAATGCTATAACAAATAATAATGATAATAACGGTTCATCAGGTGATAAAAGTAATGTAGAAGTAGGTAAATCAGAAGATTCTGTTGCAAACTCACAAAGTCAAAGTAGTGATAATAATGCTCAAAGCAGAAGTGTTGAAACAGTTAATACAGCTGATGAAAATAATATAGCTTTATGGACTTCATTATTTGTTCTTTCAGCTATTGCTTCTATAACAATAAGTTTTGTATTAATTAAGAAGAATAAATTAAACTAATAAGAAATAAATGAAAAAAGTAAAAAAAATAAAAGAACAAGTTGGATTAATCCTTCTTGTTCTTTTTTATATTGCAATATAAATTGTTTGAATATTGCAAATAATCTGAAATTATGGTAGAATAAAATAACTATTTTTATATAGTAATAAAAATTTAAAGGGGTACTTATTATGAAGAAAAAATTTGTAGTATTACTTGCTTTGATTTTAATTGCGGGCATGACTTTAACAGGTTGTGGAAGCAAGGAATCAGAAGTAAAAAATGATGAAAATACTTTTGTTGTAGGTTTTGATGCAGAATTTCCACCTTATGGATATAAAGATTCTGATGGAAATTATGTAGGTTTTGACTTGGATTTAGCACAAGAAGTTTGTGATAGAAATGGTTGGACACTTGTAAAACAACCTGTTGATTGGGATTCAAAAGATATGGAAATTGATTCTGGAACAATAGATTGTATTTGGAATGGTTTTACAATGAATGGTCGTGAAGATGATTATACTTGGACTGAACCTTATATAGATAATAAACAAGTAGTTGTTGTTTCAAAAAGCTCAGGAATTACTGATTTTGCTGGACTAAAAGGTAAAACAGTTGAAACACAAAAAGATTCTTCAGCTTTAGCAGCATTACAAGGAGATCAAAAAGATTTAGCAGCAACTTTTGCAACACTTACAGAAGTTGCAGACTATAATTCTGCTTTTATGGATTTAGAAGCAGGCGCTTGTGATGCAATAGCAATGGATATTGGCGTAGCAAATTATCAAATTAACTCAAGAGGAAAAGCATCTGAATTTATTATTTTAGATGAAATTATTTCTTCTGAACAATACGCAGTTGGATTTAAAAAAGGTAATACAGAACTTAGAGATAAAGTTCAAGCAACATTAGATGAAATGGCAAAAAATGGTACTATAGATAAAATAGCAGAAAAATATGCTGATTTCGGTGTACCTGGTTCACTTTGTATCGGTAAATAACATAGATTAAAATTATTAGGAGTATGACTGTATGGATTTAGGAACAATGTTTAGTGAATTAAGCAGTGGGATGATAACCTCTATTGAGATATTTGTCCTAACTTTGATTTTTTCTCTTCCTTTGGGTTTAATTATAGCTTTTGGACGAATGTCAAAAATAACACCAATTAGATGGTTATTTAAAATATACATATCAATAATGAGAGGAACACCTTTAATGCTTCAATTAATGGTTGTATTTTGGGGACCTTATTATATATTTGGTATGCAGATTTCCAGCAGTTATAGAATGGTTGCGGTACTAATAGGTTTTGCAATAAATTACGCCGCATATTTTGCGGAAATTTATAGAGGTGGTATAGAATCTATGCCTGACGGACAATATGAAGCTGCTAAACTTCTAGGATATAATAAAGTTCAAACTTTCTTTATTATTATTTTCCCTCAGGTAATAAAAAGAATTCTTCCTGCAACAACGAATGAAGTTATTACTCTTGTAAAAGATACTTCACTATCATTTGTAATAGCAATACCAGAAATGTTTACAGTTGCAAAACAAATTGCAGCAGCTCAATCTTCAGTTGCGGCATTTATAGCAGCAGGAATTTTCTATTATATATTTAACTTTGTTGTTGCTTTTGTAATGGAATATATTGAAAAGAAATTAAGCTATTATAGATAAGGAGAAATATCATGAGTTTACTTGAAATTAAAAATTTAAAGAAGAGTTTTAATGGTGTTGAAGTTTTAAAAGATATTTCTCTAAGTGTTGATAAAGGAGAAGTTCTTTGTATAATTGGACCTTCGGGGTCTGGTAAATCCACATTACTTAGATGTGCCACAAATCTTGAAAAAGAAGACAGCGGTACAATTTCATATGATGGGACATTTGGACTTGTATTTCAAAGTTTTAATTTATTCCCTCATCACTCAGTTATGAAAAACATAACAAACGCACCTATTAAAGTACAAAAAAGAAATAAACAAGAAGTTTATAAAGAAGCAAGAGAGCTTTTAAAGAAGATGGGGCTTGAGGATAAAGAAAATGCATATCCTTGCGAACTATCCGGTGGACAGCAACAAAGAGTTTCAATTGCAAGAGCTCTTGCAATGAATCCTGACATATTATTCTTTGATGAACCTACTTCTGCACTTGATCCTGAACTTACAGGAGAAATACTTAAGGTAATAAAAGACCTTGCAAGTGAACATATGACAATGGTCATTGTAACTCACGAAATGGATTTTGCAAGGAAAGTTGCTGATTACATAATATTTATGGATAATGGTTATATTGAAGAACAGGGGACTCCTGAAGAAGTATTTAGCTCTGAAAATAAAAGAATGAAAGCTTTTCTTGGTAAATTGAAAGCTGAATAATTTAAAGAGGTGATAAAACACCTCTTTTTTTGTTGACAAGTAAAATATATAAGTATAATATAAAATTTGCAAAGATAAAAACACAGCGCGGTTGGTAGTCCGGGCATAACTATAGTTATAAGTAACCTGCCTCCTTGGTTGTCCGTTCTTTGTTTAATAAACAAAAGGAGGGATTTCTTTGGATGAAGTAAGGGTAAAACTTACGGTATATTTTGAAAGTCCATTTTATGTGGGAGTAGTGGAAAGACGTTTTAATAAGACTTTTGAAATTTGTAAAACTACATTTGGAAAAGAGCCTACGGATAATGAAATTTATGAGTTTTATAACAATCATTATTCTAGATTAAAATTTTATCGTGCTTACAATTTTGAAAGTAACATTAAAAAAGTAACTAATCCTAAAAGAATTAAAAGAATGATTAGTAAGGAAATGAATGGGAGAAGTATTTCCACAAAATCACAAGAGCTTCTAAAGATGCAATATGAATCAAGAAAAACTAATGTAAAGAAAAATATAAAGTTAGAAGCAAGACAAAGACAAAAGGAACTTTTCTCTATGAAACAAAGAAAGAAGAAAGAAAAACACAGGGGTAAATAACCTGTGTTTTTTATTTTACATTTTACGTCTTATAATGTAAAATAAAGATGTTAAATTGAAATAAAAGAGGTATATATGAAAAAGAAAGATATAATTAAACTTAACATAACAGAAAATGTATCAATGGAAAAATCCATGGGGTATTATGAAGATAAAAAAGTTCTTGTTAAAGGAGGACTTGCCGGACAGGTTGCGAAAGTATTCATAAAGAAAGTAAGAAAAAACAGAGCCGAAGGAAATATTAACAAAATAATTAAGAAGGCTGATTATGAAATTGAGCCTATGTGCGAAAAGTTTGGAATATGCGGAGGATGTTCTTTCCAAAATATTTCTTATGAAAAGCAACTTGAATTAAAAGAAAATTATGTAAGAGGACTTTTTGATAAGGCAGGTATAGAATACGAAGAGTTTCTTCCTATTATTGCATCTCCAAAAGAGGCAGAATACAGAAATAAAATGGAGTTTTCTTTTGGTGATATGGAAAAGGATGGACCGTTATGTCTTGGAATGCATGAAAAAGGGAAACATCATAATATAGTTTCAACAGAAAATTGTCTTATTGTTGATGAAGATTACAGAAAAATATTATTTAATACTTTAAATTATTTTACTCAAAAAAATATAAAACATTACAATAAATTTTCTAAAAAAGGAGCTTTAAGACATTTAGTAATAAGAAAAGCATTATATACTGGAGAAATACTTGTAAATTTAGTTACTACATCACAGGATAAAATCGATACAAATGAATATAAAGATATTCTTTTAAACTTAGATTTAAAGGGAGAGATTGTAGGAATAATGCATACTATAAACGATTCTTTTTCAGATGCTGTTTTAGCTGATGAAATAAATATTGTTTATGGCAGAGATTATATAATGGAAAAATGCTTGGGACTTGATTTTAAAATTTCTGCATTTTCATTCTTCCAAACAAATACTCTTGGCAGCGAAAAATTATATAGTGTTGTAAAAGACTTTATCGGTGAAGATAAAAGCGATGTAATACTTGACCTTTACTGCGGTACAGGTACAATAACTCAAATTTTAAGCGATAAAGGAAAAGAAGTTTACGGTATTGAAATTGTTTCTGAAGCGATTGAAGTAGCAAAGGTAAATGCAAAATTAAACGGAATAGATAATTGTAAATTTATATGTGGTGATGTTTTGGAGGAAGTTGATAAAATTGATGTAGAATCAGATCTTATAATTCTTGACCCACCACGTGCGGGAATTCATCCAAAAGCAATAGACAAAATAATCTCTTTTAAACCTAAGAAGTTTGTTTATGTAAGCTGTAAAGCAACTTCTCTAATTAGGGATTTACCTTTCTTTATTGAAGCAGGGTATGAAGTTAAGAAGGTTAGAGCTGTTGATATGTTCCCTCAGACAGGTCACGTTGAGACGGTTGTTCAGTTGGTTAGAAAAAAGCCGGATACATATATCGACATTACCGTTGATATGGACGAACTGGATTTAACATCATCCGAAGCAAAGGCAACTTATGAAGAAATCAAAGATTATGTGTTTGAAGGATTTGGTTTAAAAGTTTCATCGCTCAACATAGCACAAGTTAAAACCAAGTGTGGGATTATTGAGCGAGAGAATTATAACAAGCCGAAATCCGAAAACGTTAAACAGCCACAATGCACAAAAGATAAAGAAGAAGCTATTATGAGTGCTTTAAGGCATTTCAAGATGATATAATTTTGGAGGTAATCACTATGTATAATAAAATCCTGTCAGAAATATCCCAAGAATACTACCAACAAAATTATCCAAATGACGGACAGAGATTTGTTGCTTGGTATCTTCGCAACATACATAACCTCGATACATATGAAACAAAAGACTGCATTACCGACGGTGCTGGCGATAAGCAAATTGACGCTGTATATATCGATAATCAATCGTCCACTATTTACATAATTCAGGGCAAGTTTTATAGCGGTGATTCTGTGGATTCTGCACCTTTACGAGAAGTACTTTCTTCCTGGATTCAAGTAAAAGATTTAATTCATCTACAGGATGGAGCAAACCACAAACTGCAAGTTAAAATTAATGAAATGGCAAATGCTATTGAAGATGATTACGAAATTTGCTTTGAACTTATTACTACATCAGAACTTACAGAATCGGCAAAAGCAGACCTCGCTGCTTTTCAAAGAGAACTCGCTGAGAGTGAAGTGCTACAAGCTAACCTCAATGTAATCGATAATGATACTCTAAAATTTAAATATGATGAAGCATTAAATAAGAACAGACCATATATTAATCACGAATTTGTGCTTGAAAACGGAAAATATATGGAACTTGCTATCGGAGATACAAAAGCTGTTATAGTGGCTTTACCTCTTAAAGAATGCATTAAAATTCCGGGAATTAAAGATGGGAGCTTGTTTCGTAAAAATGTTCGTCAATCATTAGGTACAAGCAATAAAGTAAATAAAGGCATTGCTCAAACTATAAAAAAGAATGCAAGTGATTTTTTCTTCTTACATAATGGTATAACGGCAATCTGTTCGCAGATGACAATTCACGATAAAATATTATCGGTGAAAGAGCTGAATGTTGTAAACGGTTGTCAATCGCTTAACACAATGTTTAGCTGCAGTGAATCGGCGAAAAAGGCAGATGACGCTTATGTAATGTTTAGATTTTATGAAATCAGCGATCCGGATAGAGCAGATAATATCAGCACTTCAACTAACAGTCAGAGCGCTGTTAAAGCAAGAGACCTTCGTAGTAATGATAAATCGGTTCTTGCGTTGAAAAAAGCTTATGAACAATTCTATACTGACGGATACTTTGTTACTAAACGTGGCGAAAAAGTAGATTCGGTCAAGTTTAATACTTCTCACATTGTTAATTTGACGGACTTAGGAAAACAGCTTATTGCTTGGCATTCACAAAGGCCTACAATCTCATATAGTGAAACAAAAATATTCGACAAGTATTTTGACCAACTATTTCACAGAGAATACTCCCCGGAAAATGTTCAGGCTTTGAATGTGATGTTTAATAAACTTTATGAAAAGTGGAATAAAGATAACCCAATGGGATTAAATGAAACGCTTTTAGCAATGAAAGCCTATGCCCCATATCACCATCTTTATTCAATTTCTGTTATTTTATGTGAGATTAACAAGATGAATGATTCCGTTCCGTCGCCTTCTGTTGCTTTGAAAAAGCTTACCTCTGAAAATCTATTAGATAACGTTATAGATATGGCTGGTAACTGTTTAAATATGGCTATTGAAAACGCATCGGCAGAAGCAATGGACAACGGAAAGATGTTCGTTCCTCAAAACTGGATTAAATCAAAAGCTTCTTTAAAAGACATAAGAGGTGCAATCCGCAATTATTTAACAACACTCAAAATGATGCCGAACGGCAAACAAATCCTTGAAAACTTGAACAATGGATTAAGTATGGATAAAGATAATTTTGAAGCACGTTGGACTGCGGATTAATCCACACATTCGACAAAATAAAGACCTCCTTGTAAAATGGTGTTACCAAATACAAGGAGGTTTTCTTATGAGCAAAGAACTTGAAAATCAAAAATTAAATTATGTAACACAGGGCGATTATTGCTTGCCTTGCATTAGAACGAAAGAGCAAAATGAACTGCATATCGGCGTGTGGGCAAACCGACACAGACAGTATCTTAAACAACATCATCGTATCAGATACTATAATCTGCTCACATCGGAAAAGTTGTACCCTTATCTTGCCGACATTGAGGAACAAGCAGAAGCAATGTTTTCACAGCTTGTCAAATCACTTGCCGAAAAGGAAAATGTTACAGAAAAACTGAAAGTGGATAACCCGATGCTATGGGTACAGAAGATGAATAACATTCGTAATCGTGCAATGGAAATAGTGGATAGCGAGGTGATTTTTGTATGAGAAAAACCGTAATATTCACAATGATATTGACTCTCATTTTTAGTACGGTTGGTTGCACTGTCCATAGCGAGCCGGGCAAAAAAGCTGTTGAAAGTTCATCGAGTAATCCCGTATTTGACATAGCGCAAGCGGAAGAATTGTCCGAGAAAACCATAAACGAAACCGTTGATAAAAGTACCTTTGCGGAAGAAACAACACAGACGACTGCCGCTGAAACCGGTACAGAAAAGGTGCCAAATGAGCCGATTTTTTCTCAAGCCACAACAGCGAATAACGAGCCGAAGCAAGATACTCATACGCAAACAGAACCGCCCAAAAGCGAAAAATCTGAGCCTGAAATCACAACAAATACTGTTTCGGAAGTCACGACAGCAGATGAACAAAGTGAAGAATTTGATATCAACTATTGGATTTTTTATGCTCAGAATTATGCTCAAAGTATTGGGTTAACTCTTGATGAAACAGCCACCGAATGTTGGGACAACCCCATATCTGCTAATGCAAACAACAAAAATATCGGCTCAGATATTGAAGGCAGATTGAATAGATACAAGAATATTGAAGGCTTTACTTTTGTGTGGATATGGGCAGAAAAAATATCCGATACACAGTATGAACTCTATATCGGATATGCATAAAAAATTGAGCACGGATTGCAGAAATACTCTGTTGTCCGTGCTTATTTTTTGTTTGATATTTAATTTTGAATGTAAAATTGCCACAGATAAAAATGTGCGTTCAATCTTAGCGAGCAGACCGGTTGGATAACCAAACGGTAATCTGCCCGCTTTCTGCACATACTGAGCGAGCAGACCGGTTGGATAACCAAACGGTAATCTGCCCGCTTTCTGCACATACTGAGCGAGCAGACCATTTATGGACAGGTTGTCCAAAACGGTGCTGTCGCTCGTGCTTTCAGCGAGCAGTGAGCAGTGTATTTGGGCAGCCCACTCCCAAATACATCGTTAGGGACACCCTAAGACCTGTAGATTTATATTTGTATTTATAGATTAAAATTTTTTAACAGTTGATAATGCCAAATTTCCTGTTAACGTTTTGGCTTCAATACCATCCATTTGTTCAATACACAATTGATTATATTGCTCCTTTGAGAGCTTTGAATACACATAATTCTCGTTAGAGTCTTTATATAGTTTAAAACCCAATAATAAAAATATAGGGCATAGGTGAACTATATCAGCATACATCATCACTATACCAAAGAATACATAAATAATAATATTGATTAACCAGCCATACCAATTTAAATCAATGGTCAAAACTGAAACAATATATGGAACAAGAAATGATGCTACTTCGTATGTTACATTATTTTTCAATGTCGCCTTACAGCGTGTATTCGGTCTGACTTTTTTCAGAATTAAAATAACCAGAGTAGAGATAAAAATGAATCCAAATAATACAAGTATGATTTCTCTTGATTCTGAAAAATTCAATTGTATTTTTTCTATAAAAGTCACATCTTCTTCTCTTGCCTTGAATAGAATTTTTATTATTAAAATCGGATACAATACTATATATGAAGCTGTATATATCATCCATTTAGAAAAATTGGTAAGCATTATATTTCACCCTCTATTTTTGCAACACCAGTTCTCTGTGCTAATAGAGATTTAAAATATGCATCCGAAAGTAAGTTAATGATGTGAAAAAGTTGAGAACGCTCTTTATAAATTATTTTCCCTTCTTCATCAAAATCCAAGTCTAATTCCAGCTCAGCAACAATTTCCGGAACCTTATCATAGTTATCAAAGAATAAAGGTAAGCGTTCTTTAGTCATTATATTAGTAAATCTTTTCATAATACGTATGTCATTCCTACAATCATCTGCAAACTGTTCAATATTACTAATAACATTTTTTGTGAGAATCTCTCCAAGGGCTTCATTTGTTTTCTTTAAAAACTCATCTCTGTAACTGAATACCCTTTCAAGCGAAATATGATTAAATAAGTATATCTTGCCTTCAAATACTATCATGTCGATAAGTTCATCTATGCCTAGGAAATCATTATCTATTACATTTAACTCGTTGTCGATAATTCTAGTTAAAAACCCTTGTCTCAATTTTTTTAATTTCTGAAACTGTCTAAACATATACACCGTTTTTCCATCGTATGAAATTTCAATACAATAAAAATCGATTTTTTCAATTCTTAGAGAATTCATTTCTTTGTTAATATTTTCTTCTGTTATACTATTTAAGAAATCTTGGAATAGCGGAATTTCTTCGGTACTTATGCTTTCTAATTCGCCATCTAAAACGCCTAAAGGATTATAATCAACTAATTTGAGCGAATCAAGTTGTTTGTCCACATATGGAAAGATAGTGTTAAATAGTTCGGTTTGAACTGCTCCTGATATCGACGGATTATGTGTAATATACTTTGATATGCTACTGTTAGATTTGCGAGAAAAATAGATTTTAACTACATTTCTTGGCTGATTAGATTTAATTTTGTCAATAAATTCTTTTAAATTATTCATAATTGCTCCTTATATTTTTTGCAATACTTTTTATTACCGGCACCACTACCGTGTTTCCTGACTGCTTATATATACTTTTTATCGGTATATCCGGAAAATCAAATGTTGCCGGAAACCCCTGTAAAGCAAGACACTCTTTCGGTGTTATTGTTCTTATCCCGAAGTTGTCTTTGATAATAGGTACACGGTTATACCACGTTCCCATATTTGCTTTAAGCGTAAAAGATATGCCGTCATTACTTTTTTGAATGCCGTAATCGGAAAATCTGTATATTTGATTTTTATCGGTAATTGCGGCTTTCATTTTTTGATATTGTACCGACTTTTCATCAAGATAGTATTTATCGTCTGCACGAATAGAACGGTCAATAACATCAAATATATGCTTTTTCAAAGGCTGTTCTTCGGGAAATTTGAATTTGTTGCACATATCAAAATCCTTGAAAGCAACGATATATGTTCTTGTTCTGTGCTGCGGTATTCCGTAATTACAGGCGTCTGCAATAATGTATCTTATGTAATAATTTCTCTCGGACAGTTCGTTGTGAATACGGTTAAATGTTTTTCCGTTGTCGTGTTCCGTAAGGTTTGCAACATTCTCAAGAAAAATTACTTCCGGTTTCTTTTCGTCCGCAAATCTCATTATTTCAAAGAACAGATTGCCTCGCTCATCTTCAAAGCCTTTCTTATTTCCGCACACCGAAAAGGATTGACACGGAAAGCCAGCAGTCAAAATGTTGAAATCGGGGATAGACGAAGCCTTGATTTTTCTTATATCGTATTCGGACAGTATCGTGTCGGGGAAATTATGTTGATATGTTTTACAGGCATCTTTATCTATTTCATTTGCCCAAACAATTTCAAATCCCGCTTGTGCAAACGCTAAATCTATTCCTCCAATACCTGCAAATAAACTACATACTTTGGGTTTAGCAACTGTCATTTTATGAATCTTACCTGTAAGTTCAGCTTAAGATAATACCTTCCGTTATCTTTGTAAATAGAACCGAATTCGTGACGTGATGTGCTTGCGGTTTCGAATTTTGTATTATTTATCAAATATGTTTCAAATTCGTTTCTGTTAAACAGATGGTAACACAACACCTCTCCGTCTTCTCTTACTATAATATATCCTCCCGTTGCATCTGCGGTACCGTCCCAAACTTTTGACGGAAGCATACCAAGAGCGCATTCGGCAAGGAATTTTTTGAATTTATATTCGTAAAACGGATGACCCTTTGATAAATCATATCCGATAGGATTATGTAAACCTAATGATTCAAGAGAATTCTTTACGGTATTGACCCCGGATGAATAATACTCTTTAAGCATATAAGCACAAATTTTCGGTAGGTCTCCGTCAATAAGTTGCAAATTGCTTTCAAAAATGCCGTTTTCCATTGAGTTGTATTTAATGTCACAGTAATTACTGTTTAGTACATCAAACTTATTCTTGAATTTCTTTGAGCAGGTATTAAACTCATTCATTACATCATCATTGATATTACCCGTTACTTCAAAAATAAAGTTTGTTGTTTTACCGGCATTAACAAGAGTAGAAGGACTGCCCAATCTTGATTTTATACTGAATCCTTGAACGGTTTCATAGCCTGTATTTATATCGTGAATTTTTATTCGAATATCGGCTTTATCGGTTGATTTTGCTTTAAGAACACCGATTTTAAGAATATCAAGAAATTCTTCTGTATCGGGCAGTTCAAAGGCAGAAGCAGTCGTACATATTATTTCTTGATAAAGAACATCGGCGGCATTTTTGAATTCACTGCAAGGCAATGTGAGCAATATGTTATTATCATCGGTTTTTACAACAGAAATTGTATCGTCAACCCTGTTTATTCTAAACTCAAGATTGCCTATCGGTTCGGAACGAATTATGTTTATAATGTTATAAAACATATCGTCTTTTTTATTAAGTTCGGCATCCGCCGCATATAATTTTTTCACTTCAAGCAAACGAAGAAAAGCATAAATTTCACTCCATTCGCCTTTGTTACCAGATAATTTAGGCATTTTCAAGTACCTCCTTAATTTGCTTTGCAATGGCTTCAATAACATTTACCGTAACACTGTTTCCGAATTGTTTATACAGATGAACATCTGCAAGCGGAAGATTGAATGTATCGGGAAATCCTTGTAAACGAGCCCACTCACGCGGAGTCATTTTTCGGATGCCTTCTTTATTAATTTCACCTTTGATATGTGTTGTAGGTGTTAAATCCTTTTGACGCTTATCTATAAGCAGATTTCGCTCTCTGCCCATTCCGCCGCATACTATTGCACCTGCTATACCGTCCCACTCTCGGATTTCATATCCGAAACCGTTTCCCTTCGCTTCGTGACGAGCTTTATGTCTTCGTAAGGTTTCTACATAAACATCACTCAAATAGTATTTTGCGGGTACCGGTTTTTCCTCAACAATATCTTTAATTCGTTTTGTATCGTCGGTTGCCTTTGGAAATTCAAATTCTTCCGGCGCTATATCGTTTCTGAAAGCAACAATATATATTCTTTCTCTGTTTTGAGGAACACCGAAGTCCTTACTGTTCAAAACTTCGCTGAATACTTTATATCCCAAATCTTCAAATGTTTTTCTGATTATTTCAAATGTTCTGCCCCTGTCGTGAATTTTAAGCCCTTTAACATTTTCACAAAAAATTACTCTCGGTTTATGATACTCGCAGATTCTTGCAACATCCATAAACAAAGTACCTCTGCAAAGTCCTTTGTAATTATCGTCAAAACCTTGTCTTTTTCCCGCAAGACTGAATGCTTGGCAGGGAAATCCGGCAAGACAAATATCGAATTGCGGTATATCTTTTTCATTTATTTTTGTTATATCTCCGGCAATCTCAAAGTTATCGTAAAAATTGGCTTTGTATGTTTTCTGTGCATATTCATCCCATTCACTTACAAAAACAGTACTGATTTCATCCCCGAATGCTCTGTCAAATCCAAGGCGAATGCCGCCGATTCCCGCAAATAAATCAATAGATTTATATTTAGCCATTATTACTTTTTACCGTCCTTTCAATTTCATCGGCACACGCCTGTAAGTTCTTTTTGATGTCATTACCCCAAAATCTCAACACCGTCCAGCCTGAATTTTTGAGTGTTTCATTAACCTCGTTATCTCGGGCGATATTTCTTTCGATTTTGGGAATCCAAAATTCTTGATTTGATTTGAATTCATTTTTCTTGTTGTTCCAATCGTAACCGTGCCAAAACTCGCTGTCACAAAAGACCGCAACTTTTTTACCGATAAAAACAATATCTGGATTTCCAAACACCTTCTTGCAATTCTTCTGATAGCGCAAGCCCCTTGACCAAAGTTCTTTTCTTAACATTACCTCAATTTTTGTATCTTTGGATTTAACCTGTTGCATATTGTAAGTGATTTGCTCTTTTGTTTTATGCATCGGTTTTTTCCTCGCTGTCGTTATAAAAGCCGCATATATCACCTATATCACATTCGAGTGTCTCGCATATTTTCATCAGAACTTCCATACTGACAAGTTCGTCCTTACTGAGTTTTGCAACGGAATTACTGCTTATATGGGCCTGTTCTCTTAATTGATATTTTTTCATCTTTTTATCAATCAATATTTTCCATAGTTTATCGTAACTTACTTTCATAACTGACCTCCTTGCCGATATGAATCTATTATAACATCAAGCAGAGCAATTTTCAATACAATAAGTTTGCAAACACCAATATTTTGTATTTACAGTCCGAAAAACTTACAGACAAAAAGCATAGTAGTGAAACAAAATGGCTTAAACCCATTTTTGCCGTTTTGTTTCCCAAAATCAACAAATTTTCAAATTTGGGAAGTTGATTTGTAACGCTTCTGTTTCTGTACGATACTTTACAATTTAATAGTATTTCAAACACTTTCTCCTCTCGGTTCGATGAATCGGGAGGAGATTTTTGTTTTTTCAAAAACACCCCCCAAGAATCGTTTCCCATTTCAAACAAGTGAGGGGATTTTTAATTTTCTTTTCAAAATAACCCCCATTTTTTCGATTCCCGGTTCAAACAAGTGAGGGGATAAATTTTCTCAAAGAAATATTTGAAAAATCGGTCAATTTGGGTGTGCATTTTTACACCCCTTGTCCAAATTAGTGAAAGGAGTTTTTTCTATGGCAAGATTATCAAAGAAATTAAAACAGGAATGGGACTTTTTTATCAGTCCCAAAACAGGCAGAAGAACATACAACGATTTGTGCCGCAAATGCCGGAATGACTGCAAACAGAGTTTCAGAGCAATCGTTGTAAGTTGTTCAATATATTGCTCTAAAAGAAGTGTCAAATCGACAACGAACAGCAACGATTTCAACGATTCGGGATAAAAGGATAACGGATATTCAATTCAAAATTAAACGGCTTACAGAGAAAAGTTTTGATGATTTCGGCACCTTTTCGATACAAAAAAAATGACTGTCCGGTTATTATTCTCACTCGCCGTTCAAAACAATTCAAATAGCAGGTAACCGTATAAATATATAAATAAATATATAATTCTTACCTGCCGTAAAAGAAAGGACTTAAATATGATAGCAAACAAAGTATACACAAGAGACGAAATGAGAGAAGAACACATCATAACTACCGATTATCACTTCATAGACAAAGAGGGCGAATACTTCGCAAAACTGATAATGAGAGCAGAGGCAAGCAAAAACATGATGCGTCTGTTCTTTCAGTTAAGCGACGGAAGAAAGATTATCACGCCTGTGTTTTGGTGGCAGAGTTATCTCGGCTTTCATGAGATAGATAACGGTACAAATCTGAGATTGATTTATGAGAAAAACGGCAAAGGTATCGCTCTTAAAAAAATAGAAATATTGGACAAGGAGGATTTGAAATGCAGGAAACCATAAAGAACATCAACATAGATTTACTCATTCCCTTTGAAAATCATCCGTTCAAGAAAAGAGACGGAATTGAAAACGAAGAACTGAAAGATAGCGTAAAAGAAAACGGTTTGCTCCAGCCGATAATCGTTCGTTCTTTTTCCGCCGGTACTTTCGAGATTATCAGCGGTCACAGGAGAGTTGAGGCTTGCAAGGAATTGGGGATACATACCGTTCCGGCAATAGTCAGAGATATGACAAAAGACGAAGCTGTAATAGCAATGGTGGATTCAAATTTTCAAAGAGAACACCTACTGCCAAGCGAAAAAGCCTTTGCTTACAAGATGAAATTGGAAGCGATGAGACATCAGGGAAAAACTTCGTGCCAAGTTGGCACAAAGTCAAGAACAGATGAACAAATCGCCGAAACAGTAAATGACAGTGCAAGACAAGTCCAAAGATATATCCGTCTAACACACCTAATACCCGAACTGTTAAAACTCGTTGATGAAGAAAGGATAGCCTTTACTCCGGCTGTTGAGCTTTCGTATCTGCCCGATAACGAGCAGAAAATATTAGCCGAAGAAATAGAATACACAGACGCCACGCCTTCACTTTCACAAGCACAGCGACTGCGAAAATTCAGCGAGCAAGGCGGATTGTCCATAGACACGATATTTGCCGTGTTAAGTGAAGAAAAGCCAAATCAGAAAGAACAGGTCAAATTCAAAACCGAAGATATCCGCAAATATTTCCCCAAAAGTTATACAAGCCTGGATATGCAAAAAACAATCATAACACTGCTTGAAAAATGGCAGAGACAGCGAGAAAGAAACAGAGGTGAAGCAAGATGATGACACTAAAAAGCGATAAAACCGGGCAAGCCGAATACGATAGGTTTTTAGACTTAATGGCAAAGATGTACTTAAAATACGGAGATAAATATCGTTTGGTAACAACGGAAGATATTTTGAGACAATTTCCAAACCGCCAATGCAAAAAATCGTAACAGTCCGCAGAAAGGGGCTTAGCCCCCTTCTGCCGTACATTGGAGTCTTTATTTAGACAGCAATATAATGTAAGCAAATCAGAAAGGAGTTATCGTATGAAAAGGAAAAATTGCTATATATACACCCGTGTATCAACATCTATGCAGGTCGACGGGTTCAGCCTTGATGCACAGAAAGAAAAGTTAAGAAGGTATGCCGAATTTCAGGACTTTATGATTGCCGGAGAATATTCCGATGAAGGTAAGTCCGGTAAAAATATTGAAGGCAGGCCTGAATTCCAAACTATGCTTAACGACATATCCGAAGGAAAAGATAATGTACAATATGTGCTGGTGTTCAAATTGTCCCGATTTGGCAGGAATGCAGCCGATGTTCTTAATTCTTTACAACTGATGCAGGATTACGGGGTTAATCTTATCTGCGTTGAGGACGGTATTGACAGTTCAAAGGACAGCGGCAAACTTATGATTTCGGTGCTGTCTGCCGTTGCGGAAATTGAACGAGAAAATATTCTTGTTCAAACAATGGAAGGCAGAAAACAGAAGGCTCGTGAAGGCAAATGGAACGGAGGGTTTGCACCATACGGTTATGAACTTATTGACGGCGAGTTAAAAATAGCCGAAGATGAGGCAGAAATTATTCGCATTATCTACGATAAATTCATTCATACCACAATGGGTGCCGGCACTGTTGCAAAATATCTGAATCACCAAGGCTATATCAAAAAGAAACGCCAAAACGGAACTTTGGATGCATTTACGGCCCATTTTGTAAAGCTCGTGTTGGATAACCCTATTTATTGCGGAAAAATTGCCTTTGGTCGAAGAAAAACAGAAAAAATACAGGGTAGCCGTAATGAATATCACGTGGTAAAGCAAGAAGAATATCCTGTCTATGACGGTATTCACGATGCGATTATCAGCGAAGAGGATTGGCTTTTAGCTCAAGATAAGAGAAAAAAGACCGGTATAAAGAATGAAAAAATATACAGTACAGAACATCAGCATTTATTGACCGGTATAATTAAATGTCCTATATGCGGTGCCGGGTTGTATGGCAGTGTCAACCGCAAACGCAAAAAAGACGGAAGCTTTTACAGAGATTATTGGTATTACGCCTGCAAACACAGATTGGAATATGACGGACACAAATGTACTTTCAAAAAGCAAATTCATCAGGAAAAGATAAATGAAGCGGTTGTGGAAGTAATAAGAAATATCGTTAAAAATTCAAAGTTCGATTCTGCAATAAAAGAAAAATTAGATGCAAGTGTAGATTTATCCAAGTATGAAAAAGAAGAAGCATATTTAATGACACAGATAAGACAGCTTACTGCCGCAAAGGAACGACTTGGCTCTCAAATTGACAGGCTCGACTGTTCCGACAGGCATTACGAGCAAAAATATACCGATATGCAAAATCGTATAAATTCACTATATGATGAGATTGCAGAGGCAACCGAAAATCTTGAAACCGTACAAACACAAATCAAGGCTATAAAGGAACAAAAAATCTCTCAGAAACGAATATTTGAATTTTTAGAGTTATTTGATATAATATATAATGAATTTACCGAATTTGAGAAGAAAGAATTTCTTCACAGCTTTATAAAGAAAATCGAGATATATCCCGAACCGTTGGAAAACGGTCAGATATTAAAGAGCATACAATTTCGTTTTCCGGTATATTATCAAGGGAACGAAGCCGATATGTTTATTCCGAATTTCGAAAACACAGTCGAGACGGTGGTATTGATGTCTAGGGTGAATTGACCTGTAAGAAGTGTATATGATGATTCTAATAATATTTCTATCTTGTATAACATTATGGTTATTTACGGAATTAGTCTTTTGGATTTCGCATAGAAGACCACTATCAGAAACAGAAGTAAAAAAACTAATGGAAAAGCGCCGCAATAAATATATAAAAATTCACTTTACATTGCGAGAAACAAACTCATATCCAGATAAAGATTTTAAGTCAAAATTAAGACCATCAGGAAAATTCTATACTTCTGACATTGATTGTGAAATGTTTCCAAGTTATGTGGCGAATTTACTTAAAGGAAAAAAACACGAGTGGGTTGTTTTGGGATGCTTGAAAAATAATAAAGTAAAGTGTTTTTATGCAAATAAAGGGGATGATAACCAAAGTGTTTCTTTTAATGTGGATATATCTGAATTAGTAACTTTTTGCACAGTAAACGGATATCAAACAATAATGCGATTCCATAATCATCCTAATAGCGATCCACAACACTACACTTGCTTTTTGGCAAGTGAACAAGACAAACGGAGTGCAGAGTATTTGTCAAATATCACTCTGTCGGCAGGCATCAATTGGCTAGATTATGTGTGTGAACGCGGTCATGTTTTGGAATTTGCGCGAAAGTTTTCAGAAGAATACTATCCGGCTGAATCTAGTTTCGAATATATTTCCAAAGAAAATAGTATGAAAAATAATTATTACAAGTTGCAGCGAGAATTAGGGATATTTCGATAATATGGCTTAAATAGTATAATTAACTAGAAGATGCATTTCAATTGTCGAATTGTTCCCACGAACGTACAAGGTTTAGACACTGAAAAAGATGTCACCATTTTTGCAGTAGATATGTTCCCATGGACAGGCATAAAAATTTGACATCAATTCTACTCAATCGTCCCATGTCGAGAGTGTTGTTCTGTTGACTAAAGCACATAAATAAAAACTAATATTGTAGAGAAAAGATATGTAAAGTAGATTGCCCGACCGAAGTTAAATCAGTCGGCACACAATCCGATTACATATCTGTATCCACTGGAGAAAGATAAAATTCATATTTAATGAAATTGACAAATCGGAATTTGTGGAGGAGAGCAATTTGCTGGTATTAAATAAATTAGAGCGGTTGCTAACGGTATGTAAAGTCAAAAACATTGATGATATAGATTTAAGCAAGGAATTCTACTTCATTGGTAAAACAGATGAAGAAATTTCTCTTGTGTGTGAAACAAATGACGTTCCTGAAAACACAATAGAACGTGAAGATGGGTGGCGTGGTTTCCGTATTCAAGGAATTTTGGATTTTTCACTTATTGGCATTCTTTCAAAGTTGTCTGGAATACTTGCAGATAATAAAATTGGAATTTTTGCGGTATCTACATTCAACACAGATTATATTTTAGTGAAAGATGCGGATTTTGAAAAATCATTAGCTGTATTATTAAATGCCGGATATACAGTGATATAGATTTCAGATGCTTTAAACCCAAAGAAAATCATACGAGGAGTGAATTATTAGCATGAAAGATATTGATAATATTTGTAAAATCGCATTGGTGCAGGCAGAACCGGTAATGTTTGATAAAAGTGCATCGCTGAAAAAGGCACTTCGATATATTAATGAGGCCGCAACTAAAAAGCCGGACTTAATTGTTTTTCCAGAACTTTTTATTCCGGGATATCCTGTTGGAATGAATTTTGGGTTTAGTGTAGGAAAACGAAGTGAGTATGGACGAAAAGATTGGAAACGATATTATGATGCTTCTGTTGTTGCTGGAGAGACGGAATTCCAGCAGCTTGCAGAAGTAGCCAGGGAAACAGGAGCATACATCAGCCTTGGCTTTTCTGAGAGAGATGCCGTTAGTGGAACACTTTATAACAGTAATGTTATTTTTGAACCGGATGGGTCATATAAGGTGCACAGAAAATTGAAGCCGACAGGCTCTGAGCGTGTTGTATGGGGAGATGCGAATAAAGAGTATTTTCCTGTTACTGAAACACCATGGGGACCGATTGGTAGCATGATCTGTTGGGAAAGCTATATGCCACTTGCCCGTGTGGCACTTTATCAAAAAGGAATCACTATTTATATTTCACCTAATACCAATGACAATCCGGAGTGGCAAGCCACCATTCAGCATATTGCAATCGAAGGAAAATGTTTCTTTATCAACGCTGATATGATTATCAGACGCAGTTCATACCCTTCTGATCTGCAGGAGTATAATATCGTATCTGAACTTCCAGGACTTGTGTGCAGAGGAGGAAGCTGCATTATTGATCCATGTGGGCATTATTTGACAAAACCTGTCTGGGATAAAGAAACTATAATTTACGCAGAACTTGATATGAATTTGCCTGCCGCCTGCAAAATGGAGCATGATGCAATCGGGCATTATGCTCGTCCGGATGTGCTTGAATTAAAAGTCAATGAAAAATAACAATAAAAAAACACTAAAGAAATTGGCAATCCTTGTAATAGGTTCTATAATTGCGGCTTATGGAATTACACTTGCGCTGTATGCTGGATTTGGCGGAGCTACGCTTGCGGTGCTGTGGCAGGGGATTGCAAGAACATTTCACATAAGCATTGGCACAGCATCTTTTGTTGTAGCATTGGGAATGATTTTGTTTGCGCTCATTTACGATAAAAGTCAGATTCATATAGGAACTGTGTTGTACCAGATTGTATACAGTACCTGTGTAGATTTGTTTGCTAACTGCCATATTTACAGTACATATAAGTGGATCAATTTTTTAATTATGTTGTTAGGAGTGGTTTTGTTTGCTGTCGGAACAGGACTATATGCATCGGCATCCCTTGGTAGAGGCTCCTATGAGGCAGTCACTTTTGCTTTAGCAGAAAAAAATCACTGGCAGATTAAATTTGTCCGAATGGCATTGGATATTTTGGTTGTTGTTACAGGTGTTTTGTTTGGCGGAAAGTTTGGTGTATGCACGCTTATTACAGTTATCATTTCAGGCCCAATTATCCAATTTGTTAATGCGAAAGCAAAACAAGTTTTAAAGATATGATAGTAAAGAAACTTACAACTTCCAGTTTGTAGGGGTGACATGAAAAATGAAGCTTAAGGAACAGAGCTTTACCCTGTTTGCCTATACAAATTATAGGATAATTCAAGGTTCTCACAGGCTCGAACCACTAGATTTTAAGGGAAAAGGTGCGTTCCACCATTCCCTTGTACAATAGGGGGTGAGTATGTTTTCTCTTGAACATCGTCCCATGTTGAGACGGTGGTTGAGTTGGTTAGATAAATAAAGAAAAATTTATATATTATATAAATGAAAGTATAAAATAGAAACTAAATTTTATTTAATTTTATCTGAATCTTTAAAATAAATTCATTATTTATAAAAGTTGTTGTTATCTTAATCAAGGAGGAGATTATACATGACAAAGAACATAAATAAATTTAGAAGAGAATATAAAATTTTATTGGTTGTTTTTACTCTTGTGTTAATTGCAGTAATTTGTCGTTTAATCTCCAGATTTGATATTGTAATTGATGGATTTAATTATCTATCTTCATTGCTTCGTTCATTGATTTATATTGGTATTATCGCTACATGGGGAATTTCTGTACAAAACCGTGTGATTAATCGTTCTGTTCGTAAATATATGTTGGCAGTAGTATTTTTATTATTATATTGGTTTATTATAAGAACATGTAAATTCCATTTTTTAAGAACTTTTCCTTTGCTGCAGACTTACTGTTGGTATGGTTATTATATACCAATGTTATTTATTCCTTTGATTGGAATTTACATTTCTTCTTTTCTTGGGAAAGGTGAAAATCATACTTTATCAAAACCACTAAAAGCTCTTATGATTCCTGGAGTTATTTTTGTTTTGTTAATTTTAACGAATAATTTTCATCAACTGATATTTGCATTTCCATTTGGGATAGTTGGAGAAGATCTATTTTATATATATAAACCACTTTATTATGTTTGTATAGGCTGGATACTTATTGAAACAATTAGTTTTCTTATTCTTCTTTTTGCTCATAGTCGTGTACCGCATAAAAGGAAGAGAATTTGGGCGCCTATGATACCTGTAGCAGTTGGATTTTTATATGTTGTATTATATATTATAGGAAATCCTATTCTTTTCTTAATTGCAGGAGATATAACAGCATTTTTATCGCTTGTAGTGATAGGGGTATGTGAGGCTTGTATACAGTGCCGATTGATTCCATCTAATATAAGATATAATGATCTGTTTAATGTATCAACGATAGGAGCTCAGATTGTAGATGAAAATTATAATATCTGTTTTGCATCAAATAATTCAAGGATTTTTGCAAAAGAAATTATGCGTCGTACTGAGAATGGTTTTGTAGAAATTGAAAATGAAAGGTTATCTGGAGCTCATATTAGCGGTGGATATATTCTGTGGGTTGAAGATATATCTATGGTTAAGAATCTATTAAAAAAATTGGAACGAATTAGTTTGCGTCTTTCTGAAAATAATAAATTATTGGAAGCTGAATTAGAATTGAAAAAAAAACAGGCTATAGCAGATGAACAAAAACGAATTTACGATAAAATAACAGAAGAAGTAAAACCTCAACTAAAGTATTTAGAATCATTACTATATTTATCAAATAATAATGAGAAAATAAGAGAAAATTTAGAAAGAATATGCATTATTAGCTCTTATATAAAAAGATACGGTAATTTAATTCTTCTTAGCGAAGAATCGAATTTTCTGCTTTCACAAGAATTAGAATATTGTATCCGTGAATCAATTGAAAATCTTCGAGTTTCTGGAGTATCAGCTTCTTGTTTATGTAAATGTGAAGGTTTTTTATCTAAGGATTCTGCTCTTGCAACATATGCTTTTTTTGAAATGATAATAGAATCTACATTAACGACAATAAATGCAATATTGGTTAATCTTGAAGTGAAATCAGAGTCTGTTAAAATGACCATTGCTATATCATGTGAAAGTGAATCTATTAAATTAGATAAGGCGTTTCTACTAAAACATAATGCTACTGCATTCATTTCAAGACAAGAAAATGATATATATATTACATTCCTTTTACCGAAAGAGGTACAATAAAATGAGAACAATATTTTCTCTTCCCTATAGTCAACATTCTATACTTTTAGTTATTTTATTTGTTGTTTTATGCTTTCAGCTTTATGTTTGTTGTATGGAATACTTTTATAAGTTAAAATTATTTCATTGTAAAGTATTATTTTTAATTACAGTTATATCTCTTTTGTTGCTAAGTTTTTTATCTTCAGGTACTTATTCAAAGTTTCTTGGAGAATCAATGTTGGTAATTACACGGAATATAATGAATATTCCTGTTTTGGTAATATATTTATATATTATTATGACTGTAGTATATTCATATTGGATTATGGGTATATATTGGAAATATAAAAAATCATCTATTACGAAAGAATCTGTTAAGGAAGGTGCAGATTTAATTAGTACAGGGCTTTGCTTTTTTAAAAAATCAGGATTATTGATTTTAGTGAATTTGCAAATGGAAAAACTTAGTCATATATTATGTGGAGAGTCTTTACAAAACGGAGAACGATTTTGGCAGTGCATATCTAAAGGAGATCTTAAATCAGGAGCGCGTAGAGGGGAACTTTTGAGTATTCCTGCGGTTATACTTCCTGATGAAAGTGCATGGATATTTGATAGGCAAATTTTATATTTGAATGATGAGGAAATTGTACAAGTAACGGCAATGGATGTAACAGAACTTTATAATTTGGCAAATAAATTAAAAAAGAATAATACAATGCTACGTGATATGAATGTAAGACTTAAGTCATATAGAAGAAATGTTGAAAATCTTACTAGAACACAGCAAAGACTTGCAATGAAAATGCAAATTCATGATTCTATTGGACAAAATCTTATGATGACACGTTATTATTTAGCAAACGAAGCACAAGAAAGTACCGAACAAGATATATCTCTTATTTTACAGAAATGGAAAAAAACTATCTCTTTACTTCGTCGTGAGTTAGAGTACGATGAACCGAAGAAAGTTTTTAAACATCTTATTGATGCAGCAGAGTCAGCAGGCGTAAAAGTAATTCTACAAGGAGAAATACCAAAAGAAGAGAGAATAGTTGAACTTATAATAAATGCGGGGGCAGAGGCTTTGACTAACGCAGTTCGTCATGCAGGTGCTAAGGAGCTTAAAATACAATTTTCTCAAACTGGACTTGTATATTGTGCTGTTTTTACCAATGATGGGAGGCTTCCTAATATTCCTTTAAAGGAAGGAGGAGGTCTTACAGGGTTACGAAAACGCATTGAAAGTGAAGGAGGTACTATGACAGTTAGTGCCAATCCGGATTTTTCTTTGGAGGTTACTATTCCAAATGTAGGAAAGGAAAATATAATATGAAAAAAAATGTACTTATTGTTGAAGACGATCCTATGGCAAGGAAACTTTTTGAAATTATACTAAAAAACAGTGAGCGTTATCATCTTAAAGCCTCTATTGAAAGTGCATCGATGGCAGAATTTTATTGTATGACTAATAATATTGATTTAATTTTAATGGATGTATGTACGGCACTTCATTCCAGTGGTATCGATGCTGCGACAATGATAAAGAAAAAGTATCCACGTATTAAGATTATTATAGTAACTAGTCAGCCGGAATGTAATTTTATTGACAGGGCAAGACAAGGTAATATAGATAGTTTTTGGTACAAGGAGCCTTCTGAAGAAATATTACTTGAGATTATGGATAGAACGATGAATGGAGAGTCTATTTATCCTGATACAACACCTACATTAAAGCTAGGAATGGCAAATAGTGTAGAATTTACTCCTAGAGAACTTGAAGTTTTGAGAGAGCTTACAAGTGGTGATACAGATGAAATCATTGCACAAAGGCTTCATCTTTCAGTACATACTGTAAAAAAACATATAAAAAATATGTTTCAAAAAACTGGATTTACGTCAAGAACGCAGCTAGCTGTAATGGCAAGAGAAAGTGGACTTGTAATCCGTGGGTTTTAATAAAATAAAAAAGATGTCTATTTGATTAATAAATCGAAAGATATCTTTTTTTATATATAAATTAGAAGAAGTACTCTTTTGGGTGATGTGTTACAAATATAGAGATGTTAAAATATACTCAAGAAAAACAAATAAATCTTGAATCGATGAACAAAGAAATCAGGGAGGTGATATTTTGCGGACCGTAGTAATAAGCACACAGAATCGCCTACTGTCAGGAGCAATCATCAAATACATGCAAGAACGAAGTGAATTGAAACCTATACGTATCTTAGAAGATAACAATGATGAACCTCTAAAAACTTGCAAGTCAGTAAATGCAGATGTTCTTCTCATGGAAGTGGCCCAAATTTCTCCTTATACTTTTTTTCAACGTAAGAAGGCTGCATCTCAAATTAGAAAATATTTGCCATTGTGTAGGATTGCATTTATTTGTGATGAAAACGCGGATCCGGAAACCGCCAAAAGAGTGAAAGAACTAAATAAAGATGGTGGTATAGATACATTCTTTTATAGTTCCGTAACGGGAGAGTATCTTGTTGATATGTTAGATACGTTATAATCAACAGAAGGTAATTCAAAGTATTTTATTAAAATTATTTCAATAATTTTAATAAAAAAATTAAAATAAGGTAATTAGTTTTTAAGGGTAACTTTGTGACTTATAAATTATAAGCAATCTAAACAATTTAGAATATTTTAAAATTTTTAAAAATATATTCACAGATTTGATGGTAATCGATTTAACAAGATAAATTTGTATGAATAATTTGAGGAGGAAATTATTATGAAGAAAAAATTTATGATCGTTGCAATGATTTTGTTAGTATGCTTTAGTTTAGTTGCTTGTGGAAAAAATTCTGAAAGTCCATATGTTGGAACATGGAAAGGTGTTAAAGTAGGATATGGTGGTGTGGAAATGTCAATAGAAGAATTGTTTGGCGCTGAAATAATAATAGAATTAAAAGATGATGGTACTTGTAGTGTAGACTTTGCAGGTGATAAAGGTTCAGGTAATTGGACTGAAACTGAAGATGGCTTTAGTATAGAAGGTGAAATGGATTTTAAAGTTGAAGGTAACACTGGAACTGCAGATTATGATGGTGCAACTCTAACCATAGAAAAACAATAAAATAATATAAACTTTTCACAAGCTATAAATCGTCATCTAGACGATTTATGGCTTGTCAAAATAAGAATAGGATAATGTTTTTTGCAAGATATACGATTTGGTAAACAAGAAAATAATAAGAGAATAGAATGTTGTATATGATTTTATTTTAGATTATATACTGACGATTAAGCATTCAATGTTGTATAGAATTATTTTAAGAATGAACTATATTTGTTAATTATAAATTTTTTAGATGTTCACTTTATGACTTTAATGTACACTTAGAAAAATAAAAAATTTGAGAAAGGAGAAAAAATGAAAAAGAACGTATTAATGTTTGTTATGGCAATAGCATTATGTTTTACATTAGTAGCATGTGGAGGAAATGGAGATAATAGAAAAAATGATGATATTGATCCAAATGCAACGGTTACAAAAGAGCAGTATATTAAACTGAAAGAAAGTAATTGGTCTGATTTAACTCCGGAAGAAATGGAACGTTTCTTAGGGGTAAGATATGTAGAAAATGAAGAATCTACAAAAGATTGGGGAGAAGGTTATTTAGTAGTTGATTTCCCAGGTCCGGATGAAAAATCTTATCTTCGTGTACTGTTTAAAGATAAAGAAGGAGACGGTAAAATGACACCTTCTAGTATGAGTGCATCTGGTGCATTGATGGGTGATTAATAAAAGATTATATACTTACAATAATATAATAAAATAGTTTAGATTATGTAGATTATAATATTTTTTCAATAAGCAAAGGAGTAAAATATGAAAAATAAATTAAAATTAGTTGTTATTTTCGTTTCTTTGTTTTTTATGATATTTGCATTTTCAAGCTGTGGAGCCCCTGTAAAAGGAGAAGTATTTGATGGTGGAAATATTGAAGTTTTTGTTCCTGAAGGATGGAAAGCATTTCATGGTGCAGATGTGTTTGGTGATTATGAAGAAGGGTATAATCCTAATGTTGTAAGTATTGGTAAAGGTGTAGAAGATGAATTTGAACTTTTCAGTAAACCAATGGTACATA
Organism: Anaerofustis sp. LCP19S3_F7; assembly: GCF_052119445.1. Taxonomy (NCBI): domain Bacteria; kingdom Bacillati; phylum Bacillota; class Clostridia; order Eubacteriales; family Eubacteriaceae; genus Anaerofustis; species Anaerofustis sp. LCP19S3_F7. Next base: position 29,544 of record NZ_JBQKFF010000009.1, read on the forward strand.
TTACCTATTCCGGAAAAGATGGAACATTAAATATGCCACCTAAAGAATTGTATGAGAATAGTAAAGATATTAAAGATATAAAAACAGATCAATATACATGGAAAGGATATACCGCAATAAGTATGGGATATCCTATTGCAGTACTATTTACAGAATTTGGTAATGAACAGATACAAGTGTCTGTTACAATGGAAAATGGTGATATGAAAATAGACTTAAATGATGCGGATTTTAAAGCAATTTTAGAAGGAATAAAAGTAAAAAATAAGTAATAAAATTATTATTGCTTTAGAAAAATGTTTATAAGGAGATTAGATATGAAATACGAAATAAAAGGCGAACCTATGCCGGTTGTAATTTGTCATTTGGATGCAGAAGAATCAATGATTACAGAAAGTGGTTCAATGGTTTGGATGTCTGAAAATATGTTAATGGAAACACGTTCCGGGGGAATTGGAAAGGCTTTCGGAAGAATGTTTTCAGGAGAAAATATATTTCAAAATAAATATACAGCAAAGGCTGGTGCAGGTATGATTGCATTTGCTTCAAGCTTTCCAGGTTCAATAAGAGCAGTAGAAATTGATCCTAGCCATCCTGTTATTGTTCAAAAAAAGGGGTTTTTAGCAGCTGAGTCTGGTGTTGAATTATCAGTTCATTTTCAACAAAAAGCAATGAGTGGGATTTTTAGTGGTGAAGGATTTATTATGCAAAGATTATCTGGCAATGGAACAGCGTTTGTTGAATTTGATGGTTCAGTTGTAGAATATGATTTAAACCCAGGACAAAAGATAATTGTTGATAGTGGTAATCTTGCTATGGTAGATGCAACTTGCACAATTGATGTTCAAACTGTTAAAGGAGTTAAAAATGCATTGTTTGGTGGTGAAGGACTTTTTAATACTGTAGTTACAGGCCCTGGAAAAGTTACTCTTCAAACTATGCCAATTTCAGGAGTTGCAGCTGCTCTTGCACCTTTCTTAAATCCATCAGGTAAATAGTATTTATATGATAATTAAAAAAGGATATCTTAAAGATATCCTTTTTTAATATTTCATGTAAAAAGAAGATAAGAACTATTTTTTATTTTATAATATATTTAAAGTATAGGATAAGATAGAAATTACAAATATATAGTAATTAAATGAATTAAAATTTTTTTAAGATATAAAATTTAACAAAGACATTGCAGAACTGTATTTATATTGTATAAATTGGAAAAATGTGTAATATAAAGTAAAAGCTTTTTTGTTGGTTAATGATGTTTTGCTTACAAAAGGAGTGCCTATAATTTTTTAATAAAAACATAAAATAATTTTAAGTTGTTACTTGATATTTTTATTTAGTAACAATTTATTTTTATGTTATTATAAAATTTATAGTATAAAAATGATTAAGGTTTAAAATAATTTTTATTTGGGAGTAAGAAATGAAATTTATGCATTTATCGGATCTTCATTTAGGGAAAAAAGTAAATGGGTATTCAATGATTGAAGATCAAAAATATATTATAAATAACATATTAGAAATTATAGATAATGAAAATATTGAAAGTGTAATAATTGCAGGAGATGTTTATGATAAGAGTGTACCTCCTGTAGATGCGGTTGAGTTATTTAATGATTTTCTTGAAGAACTTGAAAATAGAAATCTTTATGTATTTATAATAAGCGGGAATCACGATTCTCCGGAGCGTATTGCCTTTGGTAATTCATTTATGCGTAAAAGTAAAATATTTTTTTCCCCTGTATATAACGGAGAAATTAATGAAATAGAATTAAATGATGAATACGGGAAAATAAATATATGGTTGTTACCTTTTATAAAACCGTTAAATGTTCGTAAGGTTTATGAAGATAAGGTAATAAATACATATAATGATGCTGTAAAAACAGTAATAGATAATCTTAAAATAGATACAAACGAAAGAAATATAATGATTACACATCAATTTGTAACGGGAGCAGAAAGAACAGATTCAGAAGAGATATCCGTAGGTGGGAGCGATAATATAGATGTATCGAATTTTGATAAGTTTGATTATACAGCTTTAGGGCATATACATCGTCCTCAAAATTGTAAAGCAGAAAGAGTTAGATATTCTGGAACACCACTTAAATATTCATTTTCGGAAGCTAAGGATAAAAAAAGTGCAACTATTATAGATATTAAGGAAAAGAATAATATAAATATTAAAACAGTTCCTTTTAAACCTTTAAGAGATATGGTAGAAATAAAGGGAAAATATAATGATATTATGCGACTTGATTTTTATAAAGATATATCTTATAGGGAAGATTATATACATATTATTCTTACAGATGAAGAGGATATACCTGATGTTATAACAAAGCTTAAAGCAGTTTATCATAATATTATGAAAGTTGACTATGATAACATTAGAACGAGAACTTCAAATCAGATTAAAGAAATTGAAAATATAGAAAGTTTTTCTCCTTTTGAATTATTCTCAGATTTTTATAAACAGCAGAATAATCAAAGCATGAATGAAGAACAAAATAATTATATTAAAAATACGATTGAAGAAATATGGGGGAATAATTAATGAGACCAACAAAACTTATAATGTCAGCTTTTGGTCCATATTCAAATAAAGTTGAAATTGATTTTGATAAACTTGGGGAAAACGGACTATATTTAATAACTGGTGATACCGGTGCAGGCAAAACAACTATTTTTGATGCAATAACATATGCATTATATGGAAGAGCCAGTGGAGAAAACAGGGATGCAAGCATGTTTCGTTCAAAATATGCACTTGAAAGCACTCCAACAAGTGTTGAACTAAATTTTACATACTCCGGTAAAGAATATTATATAAAAAGAAATCCAGAATATGTTAGACCTAAAAGCAGAGGAGATGGATTTACAACTCAAAAGGCAAGTGTAGAACTTTATTTGCCAAACGGTAAAACAATAGATAAACCAAAAGAAGTAAATGATGCTGTTATAGATATTTTAGGTGTTGATTATCATCAATTTACTCAAATTGTTATGATAGCACAAGGTGATTTCTTAAAATTATTAAATTCTTCTACCGATGAAAGAAAACAGATTTTTCAAAAATTATTTAAGACACAAAAATATAATTTACTTCAAGAAAAAATAAAAGAGGATTTTTTAGAAATAAATAAAAAATATAACAGCTTGAAAAGTACTCTTATGCAGTATATTGATGGAATAAAATGTGAAGAGGATGAGAATCTTTATTTAATAATAGAAAAGATAAAAAATGAAGAAACTCCTTTTATAGATGTTATTCTGTTAATAGAAAATAGCATAAATGACAGTATTGAAGAAGAAAAACAATGTCAAATTGAAATAAATAAGTTAGATGATGAAATAGAAGAAATTACAAAAATTCTTACAAAAGCAAAAACACTTATAAATGCTAAAGAAAGCATAAAAGATTTAGAAGATGAACTATTTGAAAAAGAAGAAGAAAAAAATAAATTAAGTTTAAAAGTAGAAGATGCAAAGAAAGAATACGATAAGAGAGATGATATTCTAAACGAAATTACACAAATTGAAATCAAGCTTGATGATTATGATGAGCTTGAAAAAAATATAAATGAAGAAGAAAATATAAGGAATAAAATAGAAAATAATGATAAATCATTTAAGAAAAAATCTTTAAATAAAGAAAAGTTGGAAGAAGAAATAAAGAATATAGAAGAAGAAATAAGAAGTATAGACGAAATAATAAAAAATAAAAGTAATTATATTGAGGAGAAGTCAAATTTAGAGAAAGAAAAAAAAGATATTGATACTATTATAAGTTATAAAGAAATTTTTGATAAAACTAAAGAAGCATATGAAAACTTGATTAATGATTACAAAATAAAATCAGAAAAGGCACAAGCTTCAAAGGAAAAGTACGATAAGGGAAACAGAGCTTACCTTGATGAGCAAGCAGGTATTTTAGCTAAGAACTTAATAGATAATGAGCCTTGTCCTGTATGTGGTTCAACTTCTCATCCAAATCCTGCAAAACAAGAGTTTAATGCTCCTACAAAAGAAGAGCTTGAAGCTCTAAAAAGTGAATCTGAAAAAGCACAAGAAGAAGAAAGAAAAGTCAGTGAAAAAGCAGGAGAGGTAAAAGGTTCCTTAAAAGGAATTGAAGAAAGATTAAATAAACTTTCAAATGACATTTTAAATGGTAAGTCTTTAGAAGAAAAGAAAGATGATGTAGATAATCTTTTAAATGAAGTATTAGATAAAATAAGTGATATAGAAGATAAAAAAACAACAAAAGAAGAACTTAATCATTCACTTCAAAAAAACAAAGATACCTTAACTAAGTTAAAAGATGAAATTCAAAATATTATAAATTCAAAACTTACCGATGAAACTATGTTAAAAACAATATCTCAAAGAATAGATACTTTAAAGGGTAATCTTAAATATGAGAATAAAAATGCTGCTTTAAAAACAAAGAAAAGTTTAGAACAAACAAAGAAATCTATTGAAGAAAATTATAAAAAAACAAATGAAGCTTTTGAAGATTGTAAAAAAAGTATTGATGAGATAAATGTAAAAATAGCTACTAATAAAGAAATTTTAAAAAATAGTGAAGATATTGATATAACAAAAGAAGAAGAAAAACAAACATATTTAAAAACAGAAAAACAAAATTTACAAAATAAGCAAAAAAATATTAACCTAACAAAAGAAATTAATTCTTCATATTTAGAAAAAATACAATCAAAGCTTAAAGAACAAGAAATGGTAGAAGAAAAATATAAATGGCTAAATGCATTAAGCAGCACTGCAAATGGAACTTTAACAGGTAAAGAAAAGATAATGCTTGAAACCTATATACAAATGGCATATTTTGACAGAATAATAAACAGAGCAAATAGTAGATTAATCAGTATGACTTCCGGACAGTATGAATTAATAAGAAAAACTTCTGCCGATAATAAAAGAAAGCAAAGTGGATTGGAACTTGATGTAATAGATCATTATAACGGCTCAAAAAGAGATGTTAAATCATTATCAGGAGGAGAATCTTTTAAGGCATCACTATGTCTTGCACTTGGACTGTGTGATGAAATTCAAGCTTCAGCAGGAGGAATTAAGCTGGATACAATGTTTGTTGATGAGGGGTTTGGTTCTCTTGATGAAGAATCTTTATCTCAGGCTATAAGAACACTTTCAGCCCTATGTGAAGGTAACAGGCTTGTAGGTATAATATCCCATGTAAGCGAACTTAGAGAAAAAATAGACAAGCAGATTATAGTTAAGAAAGAAAAAGCAGGCGGGAGCAAAGTATTAGTCGAAGTATAATAAAAAAACTTCTTAAAATTTAATATTTTAGGAAGTTTTTTATTTTTTTGTTTTTATTTGTAAGTATATATAATTGAGTTTGATATTTTGTTGTGATAAAATTTTTTATAACAGGTGGTAAACTATCATAAGGAGAAACGATATGGATAATAAAATCGGTTTACCATGGATAATTTTTTATATGGAATTTGCTTCAGTTTTGTTAAATTATAAAAATAATAGAAATGTTCTTATAGATAAGTTAAAAAGAATATATAGAGAAAATGATAAATATATTAAATTTCCAACATTTGAAAAAGATAAAGACATTATAGATATCGATCCTTTTTCAGTTTTTGGTATTTTTAATAAGGGAATAAAAGCTAGTAACAGGAAACTAATTTTAGAGGGTATATCAAAAGAATTTGGATTAAAAAGTAATATTCCTTTAGGTTTTGATGGTATTCCTATTTTAAATAACTTAAAATCATCTTTTTGGGATTTATGGAAAAAAGAGGAGAAGGCGATATAGACGGGCTTTGGAATATTTTTGAAGCAGGAATCAATTACGCATATAATAAAAATGATAAAACAAGAAATGATTTTATTATTGCTTATAATAATGTAATAAAACAATATGGAGTAAATTGGAATATTACAATGGGATTATTCTGGATTCGCCCTAACGCATATGTAAATTTAGATGCAACGAATAGAGATTTTATAATTAAAAATAATTTAATTAACAGTAGAATAAATTATTTAACTAGAAGATTAGAAAATATTCCAAAAGGACAAGATTATCTATATTTGATTGATAATATTTCTGTTAATTTAAGAAGTGGAAAATATCCATTTACAAATTTTGTTGAATTGTCTTCTTCTGCATGGAATTACTATAATAATAATAAAAATAATATAGAAAACGAAATTAATTCTACACAAAATATTGAAGAATATAATCCCAATATTACAAAAGAACAATGGAAAAAATTTATTATAAACATTGAAAAACCATCAAATTTAACATCAATAAAAATGTTAAAAGCAATAATGGAATTAGGTGGAGAGTCTTCTTGTGATGTATTAATAGAAAAATATGGAGGAAATTTGGATTATTATGTAAAAGCTACATTAGGGCTTGGTAAAAATGCAAAAAAATACTTTAATTTAGAAAATTATATAGAGAATGGTAAAGAAAGAATATATGTAATTCCTTTTGTAGGTAAAAAAACAAATGAACATAATACAGAAAGTTTTGTTTACTCCATAAGGAAGGAATTAAGAGAAGCATTAAATGAAATAGATTTATCAGATATTTCACCATTTTGTGAAAATGAAAATTTACCTAAAGGTAGAATGAAAGAAGAAAATAATATACAAGTAACAGATATAAGAAAAAATACTATCTTATATGGCCCTCCTGGTACAGGAAAAACATATAATACGGTATTATATGCAGTTGCAAGAATAGAAAATAAAAAATTAGCTGATATAAAAAGTGAAAAATATGAAGAGGTATTAAAAAGATATAATCAGTATAAATCAGATGGATTAATTGAATTTACAACATTTCATCAATCTTATGGATATGAAGAATTTATAGAGGGGATAAAACCGATTATTGATAATAGTGAAGATGAAAACAGTGATGTAAATTATAAAATTGAACCGGGTGTTTTTAAGGCTTTTTGTGATAAAGCAGAAACATTTTCTTTAAGTAATTCAAATATTAATTTAGAATTAAATAATTCACCTGAGATATGGAAAGTTTCCTTAGAGGGTACAGGTGAAAACAGAACAAGAAGCGAATGTATGGAAAATGGTCATATAAGAATTGGATATGATTCTTATGGTGAAAATATAGAAGATGAAACAAAATTTGAATTTGGGGGTAAAAATATTTTAAATGCGTTTATTCCCAAAATGAAAGTAGGAGATATTGTTTTATCTTGCTATAGTTCTACTACGATTGATGCTATTGGTATTGTAAGCGGTGAATATGAATGGCATGATGAGTATGAAAAATATAAGCGTTTAAGAAAAGTAAAATGGATAGTAAAAGGAATAAAAGAAAATATTGTTGATATAAATAATGGCTGTTCATTAACATTATCTTCTGTATACAGATTAAACATTTCATTGTCAGATGTAATAAATATTATTTCCAAATATTCAGGTGTGTTATTACATTCTAAGAAAAAGTAACTTTGTTTTTATAATTGATGAAATAAATAGAGGAAATATTTCAAGCATATTTGGGGAACTTATTACTCTTATAGAAGAAAGTAAAAGAATAGGTGCAAAAGAAGAATTAAAATTAAGATTACCTTATTCAAAGAAGCTTTTTGGAGTTATGGATAATATTTACATACTTGGAACAATGAATACTGCCGACCGTTCTATTGCCCTTATTGATACAGCTCTTAGACGTCGTTTTGATTTTGTTGAAGTTTTACCAAATGAAGAAATTTTAAATGATGTATATGTAGAAGGTGTTTCTATTAAAGATATGCTTAAAAAAATCAATATGAGAATAGCGGCATTATATGACAGAGAACATATGATTGGTCATTCGTATTTTATTCCACTTATAAATAATCCTGATTTGAATACTTTATCAATGATATTTAAAAAGAATATTATTCCGTTGTTACAAGAGTATTTTTATGAAGATTACGAAAAGATTGGATTAATTCTTGGAGATAACAATAAAAACCATGAAGATAAATTTATTGTAAAAAAAGATTGTGATTATAATATGTTGTTTGGCAGTAATGTAGATATTGATATAGATATACCTTATATATATGAAATCAATGAAGATGCATTTGAAAATATTAATGCATATAAGATGATATAAGTTGAAAGAAGTAATATTATATGAAAAAAATATATCAAATAAAAGAATATGGTTCATTTACAAAAGGTAGTCAGATTGAAGGATATATTTCTCTACCTAATGATACGTTTGATGAATTGGAGAATTTTATACTTTCAAATTCTTTTAAAGAAACTTCTGCTCTTGATATTATGAAGTTATCGGTTCAAAGGGGAATAGGAAAAATCATTACAGCCCAAAATTATGTTGGCATGATTACAATGAATGATGGAACTATTATAGAGATACTTCCAAAAGTTTATTCAAAAGAAGAAGAAAATGAGCAAAAGACAAAAAAGCTGTTTATAGATATGCTGAAATCATTTAAAGAATTTCCATATAAAAACTTCCAAATGGCAAATATGGATATTTCAAAAATGAATATATTTGAGATATTTATAAGAATGTTTATTGATGAAGTTTTTTATATTGTAAAAAGAGGAATAAAAAGTGATTACCAAAGAGTGTCAGAAAATAAACCATTATTAAAGGGAAAGATAGATTTCTCAAAACAAATTAAATATAATTTAATACATAAAGAAAGATTTTTTATTTGTTATGATGATTATAATACAAATTGTATTGAAAACAGAATTATAAAAGAAATATTATTATACTTATACAAAGTTACATCTTCATCAAAAAACAAAAAAGATATAAAAATTCTTTTAAATAATTTTGAGAATGTTAGTGCACTTAAAGTATATTCAAAAGATGATTTTGATAATTTAGTTATAGACAGAAATAAAAAATATTATGAAAGAGCTATAATGTGGAGTGAAATTTTCCTGTTTGGTAAAAGTTTTACTTCTTTCTCAGGTTCTAAAATATCTTTTGCTTTATTGTTTCCAATGGAAAAATTATTTGAAAAATATATTGCAAAATAATTAAAATTAGTAATTAGTAATAATAAATACTCTATCTCTTTTCAAGATGGCAGATATCATTTATTTGAAGAGCCTCAAAAGAAATTCTTAATTAAGCCTGATATTGTTTTAAAAGATAAAATTAATAATTATATTTATGTTATGGATACAAAGTGGAAACTTTTATCAGAAAAAAATAATAATTATGGTATATCTCAATCTGATATATATCAAATGTATGCTTATAATAAAAAATATGATTCTAGGAATGTAACATTGTTATATCCTCTTACACCAAATATAGATAAAAATAAAAAAATACGATTTTATTCAAATGATGGTGCAAGAATAAATGTTGAATTTATAGATTTATATAATGTTAAAGATACTCTTAAACAAATAATAAGTAATATGAATTAAAAAACACTCTTATATAGAGTGTTTTTATTCGTCCATGGATATTGTTGAATTTGCAGCGAGAAGTAAAAGTCTTTTAAATTCTTTTTTTTCTTCTTTTGTCATTTTATCTGTCATTTTATCAAAACATATTTTAACCTGTTCTTTTACAAATGGGTATACTTCTAAAGCTTTATTTGTTGGTTTAATATCGTATGTTCTTTTATCTTTTATGTTTGTAGTCCTTTTAACAAAAGCTCTTTCTTCCATTTTATTTAAAGTTTTAGCAACTACACTCTTATCAAGTCCTATTTTTTTTGTTATTTCATCTTGAGTTATTTTTTCAAAGTCACAAATGATTAATATAATAACAGCTTGAGGTGCTGTTAAATCATATTTTGCGCAATTCTTGTTAAGAAACATATGAGATTTTCTATATAGAATAGATATAAATTTAAAAGGGTTATCCATAATATCAAACATAAAAATCCTCCTTTTACTTATTAAATATTATAGTTGGTTAATTTAATATTTGCAAATATTTTTTAGTGGCAATTGCCACTAAACTATTGACCATGAATATTTTATGTGATATTTTATAATATAGTGGCAATTGCCACTATATTATATTTTGACAAAAAAGGAGTGCATTATATGGAAAAAGTTACAAAAATATGGAATAAAAATTTTATTCTTTTATTTATTACTAATCTTTTGGTTTTAGCGGCATTTTATGCCTCCATACCTATTATTCCGGTATACTGTCAGCAAATAGGGATAACCGGTTCAAAAGTTGGTATAGTACTAACTGCTATGTCAGTTGCGACAATTTTATTTCGTCCAATAGCCGGATATTTACTTGATAATTTTAACCGTTATCTTGTATATGTTTTGTTTTTGGCTCTATTTTGCCTATCTTTCCCAAGTTTTATTTTATTTCCAATGTTTGGCGCATTAATTGTAATACGTTTATATATGGGGGCTGTTTATTCTGTTTGTGGTTCAGCAACAATGACTCTTGCAAGTGATGTTTTACCTCCTTCAAAGATTACGGAAGGTATAAGTAGATTTGCATTTACGATATCAATTGGTATGGCTGTTGGACCTTTTGTAGGTATTCAGGTTCAGAACTATTTAAGCAGTAAAGCATCTTTTCTAACGGTTTTTGCAATAACAGTTGTAGCATTAATATGTTTGTTATGCTGTAAGATAAAATATCCTAAAGTAGAAAGAAAGAAATTTGCGCTAAAAGATACAATTTATAAACCTGCTTTCACATTTATGTTCAATATGATGTTTCTTATGGTTCCATACGGAGCAGTTATAGCATATTCATCAATTTTAGCAGGTGAAAAGAATTTAACAGGATTTCTTCCTTATTTTTATATTTTCCTTGTTGTAGGAATGCTCTTATCAAAATTATCTACACAAAAAATGATTGATGCAGGAAAACATAAAGTATTAGTGTATATTAGTTTAGTAATTTTAATATTAACAATGGTTAGTTATAAATTTTTAAATACAGGTATACATTTACTTTTAGCGGGATTTTTCTTTGGTCTTGGTTATGGTATACTACAACCTTTATTCCAGTCTTTTGTTACAGGTACAACACCTGCACCAAAGAGGGGAGTAGCAAATATAACATATCTATTATCATATGATATTGGTATTGGTATAGGTTCTTTATTAATGGGGTTTATGCAGGAAAGTATAGGATTATCTAATGGTTTTGCATTAACCGTAGTAGCTTATGTTGTTGGTTTCATTATTTATATGTTATATGTAGATAAATACTATGAAAAATTAAAAAACAAAGAATGTTCAAAAAAAGAACACAAAGGTTTCTTAGCAGAATATATGGAACATGAAATATATACTATTAACGAAAATAAGACGGTTAGAGATGCCATAACATTCTTTACGGAAAAAAAATATTAGTGGAGCTCCTATTATATCTGAAACAGGGAAACCAGTGGGTTATATTACAGATGGAGATATTATGAGATATATGAAAGTAGATGAGCATCATCCTACGGCTATAGATAGTTCTGTAATGTTTATGGATTATTTCTGGAATACAGATAATGAATTTGAATAAAAACTTAATTCTATTATGGACTTAAACGTACTTGAGATAGGTACAAATAAGCCTATTACTATTGATATTAATGCATCAATGGAAGAAGCTTTAAAATTACTTAGTGAAACAGGTATAAAGAAAATACCGGTAATCAAGGATAATAAAATTGTTGGAATAATTTCTCGTAGTGTAATGACGCAGTTCTTGGTTAAGAGATATCTTGTAAAACAATATTTAAAAAATAAAAAGAAAGAAGAAATTATTTAATAAAATAATTTGATGTTAATTATAAAAAAAGACCATTTATATATGGTCTTTTTTATCCTTCATATCCTTTTTCAACTTCTGCATATAATACAATAGCTTCCATTTGAAGCATTTCACGATTTCTCTTATCCTTAAGATATTCTTTGTTTTGGTTAATCATATTGATTTCTTCTTCGCTTAAATTATCTTTATATTTTTGATGCATTTTACTTGTAAATGTATTATTTGAATTTCCCAAATTGCTTGCGCCTTTTATGAATGTTATTTTTACATCCATAATGAGTTCAGGAAATTCTGAGAATACATTTTTTACATGGGCATCTGTAATTTGATATTCTGTTCCTATGGAATCAATAATTTGGTAAAAATGATTCATTGAATTTTTTATGGTTTTACTGTTTGCAGGTATAACAATTTTATTTAAACCCATTGATAAATTTCTACCTGTAAGAGTATTGATACTAAAGGTTTTATTTGTTGTAGATTTATTTGAATATTTTTAATTTACATTTGAAGTATTGGATTTAGTGCTATATTGTTGTGCCATTTCCATAAAAGCTTTTTGTTTTTGGATTTTTTTGTTATTAATATTATTTCCTATAATTTTTCCAGCGATGATTCCTACTATTAAAGATAAAACGATATTAATAGCATTCCATATGGTAATTTGAAGTTCCATACCACCGGTTTCGTAAAATGGTAAAGTAAAATAATAAGTTAAAGATTTAAGTGGTGTGCTTGTAATTAATATAAAAACTATAACTACGCCAAAAACCATATATAAAAAGGAATTATTTATATGATTTCTATTTTTAGACTTCATTTTTTCCTTTACAGAATTTATTTAGTGTAAAGACAATAAAATTAACAATTTAATTATATAAAAATAATATTTTAAACGTAATACAATTTAAAATGTTATATAAAATTATATATATACAATGT
>NZ_JBQKFF010000010.1:0-34907 GCF_052119445.1 Anaerofustis sp. LCP19S3_F7
AAAAATAAAAGGTTATATTAATGATAACGTTTAAAGTAAAATTTAAGAAAAAAATTTAAAATTTTTTTATAATATTTTTTTTAATTTTTATAAAAATAACGTTAAAAACAAGAAAAAAATAAAAAAAATTTTCCTCTAAAATCCTTATTATAAAAGAGTTTTGAAAGGGTAGAGAAAAAAAAGGAAAAAAGTTTTTAAATTTGCTTGACATTTTTAATGTTTTACTGTATCATATCTCTTGTGTTCAGTCGAGGTGTAGCGCAGTTGGTAGCGTACGTGGTTTGGGACCATGGGGCCGGGGGTTCGAGTCCCTTCACCTCGACCATTAATTTTTAAAGGACACTGACAAATTTTCTTTTTTTTTATTTATTTATTGGTAAGGGCCTTTAGCTCAGTTGGTTAGAGCATCCGGCTCATAACCGGACGGTCCGGGGTTCGAGTCCCTGAAGGCCCACCATTTTTTAAGAAGTATTGATATCAATACTTTTTTTATTTTTTCAAAAATATTTTATCGGTATTAAAAGGCTTATAAGGCCTTTTTTTATTTTTATGTATTTGTTTCTGTTTTTTTGTAAAAAAGTTGTTAGGAATGGATTTGATGCGGGTATATAAGATATATTTTTATATATTGAAGTGGTGTGAGTTTTAGATTATGGTTATGATGATTTATATATTGATTATTTATATTTTTTAATTTCATAAATAAAAAAAATTCTAACTAACTATATTTTATTAATATGTCCTATTTCATTATATAAACCCCAATTAAACAGTTTGGGGTGGTGGTAGCTTTTCTGTCCGTAAAATGCGGGTAGCATTTTGCGAGACATCGAAAAGCGTTTAAGGCACTTCGCCTAGAAGTGTCCTTTTTGCCTCTTTTTTGGGACAAGCAAAAAAAGAGTGGGGTTGTTAAGGGGCAAAGTCCCTTATTTATTTTGTTTATAAATAATCGCATCGTCATATCCGAAAGTTCTTTTTCCATTCATTTCCATTGTTTCGCTTACTTCTAAAACTCCCTCTTTGAAACGTTCAAACAATGTAAATTTAAGTACAGGTGTGAACATGCTTTCGCTTCCGCCTTCCCATACTCCGTCTTTATAAGAATATAATGCAGGGGTGAATTTTTCTGATTTAGTAAGTTCCTTATAGTCGATTTCTTTTAGATTTTCATATGTAAATGTATTTTTATCGTAATCTTTTGGCATATCATAAGATGTAAGTTTTACTTTGTCATCTTCCATGGTGAAAAGAAAAAGATGTGGCATTGGATTTGTTCTGCCGTTTACTGTGTAATAGCTTTCTTCTAAAATAAATATTCCGTCAAAATCATCTGGCAGATTTTTTATTTTATCGTTACAAGGTGTGTTTATATGTTTTGCAAAAGGGAAATCCTTTCCTTCTTTCTAAAATTTATCATATTGTTCCTTATTATCAAATTTTCCGCTTAGTATATTTACAAATTCTTTTAATGTGTTGTTCATGTTATCCTCCTAAAAATATGTTTAAATTTCAATAAGTATAGTCCTTATTGTGTTTTTTACATAGTCTTTTTTTATATTTAATGAAAATTTAATAATTGGTGTTTGACATTGTGATTTACATATATAAAATTATTTAGTTTTTAATAAAGATAGTTTTATATATATTCTTGTTTTGCATAAACTTTAAATTTTCATTTCTATATATAGCTAGATATGAGAGGAAATGGTAGCTTTTTCTAAGAATAATTTGTGCATCTATTATTTAATTTAATATATAAAAAATATAGAGTAACTTTATTTAAAACATTAACCTATATTTTATTTTAGTGTTTCAGTTTACTACATAAAACTATTAAAAGACTAAACTTATATTTAATTATGATGTTCTTTTTTCTTACAAAAAAATTAATGAGGGTTTAGGGTAGCACTCGTTCATAGAAAAATCGGGTAGATTTTTCATGAAATCCGAGTATGTATTAAGCTCCACGCTTAGTGGCGCCCTTTTATTCGACTTTTTTAGGCGAGTAAAAAAGTCGTAGAGTGTTAGGGGCGAAGCCCCTTAAATTAATTTTAAAAAATTTGAAAAAAGCCGTTAATTTTTTTTGCGCAAAACATTGTAAAATATAGTTAAAGAAAAATCGTAAAGGAGTTGGGATATGGAAGGTGTTAATTATTTTCCTTTGGATGTGCATTTGGAAGATAAAGTTAATTTAATTGAAGCAGAGTTTGGACTTACGGGCTTTGCTGTTTTAATAAAACTCTATCAAAAGATTTACGGTGGAAGCGGTTATTATACCCTTTGGAATAATGAAGTGGAACTTCTTTTTTCTTCTAAAATAAACCTTGATATAAAAAGGCTTAAAAGGATAGTTGAAAAGTGTATTGAAAGAGATATTTTTTCAAAGGATATGTACGATAAATTTTCTATTCTTACATCTAAAGGAATTCAAAAGAGATTTTTTACTATTACAAAAAGGCGTAAAGAAAGTGATGTTAAGTGGGATTATATTTTACTTAGCGGTAAAGAAATAAATGAGCTTAACCTTAAAAAACTTATGGACTGCGATAAAAAAATTGCATGCAAAAACGATAAAAATGCAGACAAAAAGGATAAAAATGTATGCAGCAGTGAGGAAACTACATGCAAAAATGAACAAAGTAAAGAAAAGGAAAGTAAAGTAAATAAAAGTAAAGAAAATAAGAAAAAATATGGTGATTACGGCAATGTTCTTTTAACGGATAATGAGTATAATGCCTTAAGGATGAATGTTGAAGATTATCAAAATAAAATAAAAGACCTTGATTACTACATAGGGAGTACGGGAAGAGAGTATAAAAGTCATTATATGACCATACTTTCATGGTCAAGGCGGGATAGGTTCAAAAAAACAAATAGGACATCTAAGAGCGAGATTCAATCTGACAGAGAATATGAAACTTACAGTGATGATTTAATAAAAGAAATTATGATGGGAGAGGGATAAATTATGATTGATTTTAAAAATGTTGAAGGGCTTTTGTATGCTTATCCAATAATTAAAAAGAGCATAGAAATAGACAAGGAAACTCTTAAAATGTTAGACGATTATGAGGCTGATATACAGGCTGTTAAGTATGATGGGGTGAAGGTAGATAAAAGCGATATAAGTAATAATACTCAAAGAGAGGCGCTTGATTTAATAAGTGACAAAGCTTACTTAAATAAAAAAATAAAGAAAAATTCTCTTAAGGCTATGAGAGTTGAAATGTCTCTTGAGGTATTAAAGGAGACGGAAAGGGATATAGTTACAAAGAAATATTTTGACAGGTATTTGGACTATGAGATTTATGACGATTTATGTATTTCAAAGTCTACATATTATCGTATAAAAAACAGTGCCGTAAAAAAGATTGGTGATGTTTTATATTAAATAGAAAGGGGATTTACCCCTTAAACCCCACTCTTTTTTTTGCTTGTCCAAAAAAAAAAGGTAAAAAAGGACACTTCTGGGCGAAGTGCCTTAACGCTTTTGACGCCTACGTAAAACTCTACCCGAGTTTTACTGGCGGAAAAGCTATTCTAAGCCTGCCTAATTATTTGGTTTTATGTAGTGGGGTGGGATATGGTCGTTTAATGTGAGATAGTATTTTAATGATGTTTATGTAATGAAGTAGAACATAGAAGTGAAATATGGGGTTATGTTTTTATGATATTTATGTAAGAACATAAAACATAATTACTAAGAAATACATGATTTTTAAACAATAAAAACATCTAATCAAACTTACATAATATAATGTAAAATATTTAACTTAAATTATAAAAAACTTGAAAAAAAAAAGTTAGTTTTTGATAAAATAAATTATATTGAATTTCAAAATATTTTTAATTATATAATTTTATCAATTTCATTGGAGGAAGAGGTTTTGGTTAAGAAGATTTTTGCGGTATTGTTTTCATGCCTTATTGTTTTAGGTGGACTAAATTTAAACAGTTCTTTTGTTAAGGCTGATGATTTAAATTGGAGTGATGATAGTATTCGTGCATCTGCTTATACAAGTAAAGATGAGGATGCTAAGACAATAGAAATTACAAGTGCCAAAGAACTTGGACTTCTTGCTTATGATGTAAATAATGGTAATACATATGAAGGATGGACAATAACACTTAAAAATGATATTGACTTATCCGGACATAACTGGGATCCTATCGGACATTATACTGAAAGCTATATAGATTCTAATACAAAGGATGTGTAAAAAATCTAAAGTTTGAAAATAGTAATGTTGAAATAGGAAATTCTTCTGATTCTATATGTGTCGGAACGGTTGCAGGATTTTTTGCAGGAAGTGAAGTTTCAAATATAACAGTAGATAATTCTATTATTAAAGGAAATGGAAGTAGTTCTGTATTTGTTGGAGGATTATGTGGTAGTTTATATAGTAGTACATCATCATCATATAATTCTAATATCAGCAATATTATAGTTTCAAACATTACCTTGTCTGCAAACACTAATGATTGGAAATATAGAGGCGGTATGATCGGTTATATAAATGAATTTAATTCAGTTATAAATAACTGTTATTCAAGTAATATTACATTTATGGAAGAAGCCGCTCAAGACAAACATGATTATTCAGGTGGTTTAATTGGATATGAAAATGGGGGGACAAAACAATATTGTTATTCTGATAAATTGGATATTGTAGGGGGACAAGGTCCTTATCCCGGAACTATCGCTAATTCAAGTAAAGTTATTGACGGAAAACTTGAAACACCTGTTACAATAGATGGTAAGACTTATGATTCCCTTGTAGAAGCTATGAATGCTTGGGTAGAACAAGCTGGTGGTGATTTTATAACATGGGATTGTGATTCTTTTGGTGTAAGTCATGATTTAGAAGCTGTTTATGTTGATAGTACATATCATAAATTGTCATGTAAGAATTGTTCTTATAGCACAGATGAAAAACATACTCTTACTTTAGAAAACAAGAAAGAAGCTACTTGCACGGCAGAAGGTTATACTGGAGATGAAGTATGCAGTGTATGTAAAGAAGTTGTTAAAAAGGGCAGTGTTATAGAAAAAATATCTCACAACTATGTTGGCGGAAAATGCAGTGTGTGCGGGGCAGTTGATCCAAATTATAACCTAAATCCAGATGAAGGAACTTCAGATGATTCTTCTCAAAATGTTTCAAATGTGAATACTCCTGGGACTGGAGACAGTTCAAATATGGTAGTGTGGGTAGTAATACTTATTGTATGTGTTGTCGTTATTGGTGGAAGTATTGTTTATATGAAAAAGAAAAAATAATTATTAAATAAATAGAAAGCCTTAAGAATATTCTTAGGGCTTTTTTAAATTTATTTTAATTTTTAAATAAAAATCTGGGAGAATGTCGGGAATAAAATACGTTTTTGATATGGTATTATATTAAGTGAAATAATAGAAAGTAAGGCATAGTGTAACTATGCTTTTTTAGGAGGGAAAATGGAGAAGAAAAAGGAACTTACAAAAAGGCAAAAGGCTTTTGCCGATGAATATTTAATATCATTAAACGGATATAATGCAGCATTAAAGGCAGGTTACAGCAAGGAATGTGCAGGGAGTATCGCATCGAGAAACCTTAAAAACCCGCTTATAAAAGAATATATGAACTCGGTTTTAAATAAGACAAAGTCAGATGATGTGGCAGATATAAAGGAAGTAATGGAATATTTAACATCGGTTATGAGAAGGGAAGAGATGGAAGATGTTGTAGTGACTTACAAAGAGGAAAAAGTTGATTATAGGGAAGTTGAGCCTGGGGAATTTAAGCAGGTAAAAGAAAAGACAGAAACACCAAAAGTAGTTCAAATTCCAACAAAGCTTAGTTATGCCATGAAGGCTGCGGAGTTACTTGGAAAGAGATACGGGGTATTTAAAGACGAAGAGGATAAGGAAGTAAATAAGACTATTAAGGTTACGTTGACGGATTAAAGATTAGTAAGGGGCGTTGCCCCTTAAATCCCACGACTTTTTTTACTCGCCTAAAAAAGTCGAATAAAAGGGCGCCACTGGGCGTGGAGCCTTTAACGTGGTCGGATTTTCTAAAAATCTCTACCCGAGATTTTTGAAACGACCACTACCTCCGCCCCAAGCTATTTATTTTATGGTTCTATGTTAGGGGTGGGATGTAAAAGATAAATAAGAGTTTTTATTTAGATTTAGTAATATTAAATTTTAGGAGCATTATGCTCTTTTTTTATTGTTAATTTAAAAATGATAAAAAAGGAGGGGAAAAAAGAGAAATAAATATATTGATGAAATATTAAAAAAATCGTCTGGAACAATTAGTAATTCTATAAAAACAATAAATAAAGAAAGCATTGAAAAGGCAAGAAGAAATAATAATGGGAATGTAAATAATAAGGCATATAAAAGTGCAAACAATGTTGTAGGTGCACTTAGATCAGGAGTTAAGAGTGCTTTTAATAATAAAAATTTTAGTAATGGTAATTCTGGTTCAAGTATTAATACGAAAGACTATGCAAATTCTGATTTTAAAAATGGTGGTTTAAATAAGGGAAGTACTCAATTTAAAGATAATAATATTAAACCATTTAACCAAATGGGTTTTGAAAATTATTATAATATACAAAAACAAAAAGAACAAAAGGAACAAAAACAAAAAGAAGCGATAAATAAAAGTGTAGCAGATATTTATAAACAAAGTTATAATTATATAAATAAAGGATTACAAAATAGTGCTAAAATATTAAAACAAAAGAGTGCTCCTATATATTCAAAAAGCGGTTTAAATGGTAATATGTATAATTCGACAAATAATGACAAAAAAGTCAATACTGACAGCATAGTATATAAAGGGGATAACAATTTAAAATCCAAAGTCTATACTCAAAATTCAAATGTAAATAAGGATTTTATGACTTATCAAAATACATATACTCAAAATAAAAAATTGGGAATGGATTTTATAAATCAAAATAATAATAAAACTTATATAACCTCTTATGACCCAAAAACCATAAGGGAGCCGGAAGAAAAGAAAAACCAAGAATTACAAAACTTAATTTTAAAAAACAGTGGTTTGAATATGGGTGGTAAAAAAGATTTACATAGTTTAAAGAATCCTACGTTAAGAACCCATATGAGCTTTGATGAATTTCAAAGTAGAAATAAAAATAAGCAGAAAGCAGATTATTCTTCTGTTATTAATAATGCAAAGCCTATGAACAGCACCAAAACTTATGCCGAGATTAATAGTGCCCATAGAAGACCGGGGGATCTTTCAAAAGAATTTTCTACAGATATTTATAATGAAAAAGTATTTGAGCCTTATATACAAAAGAAAAGGGTAGAAGAAGAAATTCAAAAACAAAATAGAGAAAACCTTTATGATAATTTTGATAAAGTTGTACAGTCGGCAAAAGGTGCTCCAAGATATGGAGATTTTAGCAAAAAACAGTATTATGGTGAGGTTGGAGGTGCCATAGATGATTATATAAGCCGTAAAGTTAGTGAGGAAACAAAGGAATTATTGAAAGAAGATTATGGAGATCCCGGTGCTGTAAATATTATGCTTATAGATAAAGGTGCAGAGAACTTAGATTTTAGTAATTCAGAAGCATTAAAGAAAAATCCTGTTTTAAAAGATGTTGATATTTCTCTTATGCAGAGCATGACAGAAGAAGAAAGAAAAATGCTTTATGTTGCAATGAGTGATCATATGGCAGAGGATAAAACTGGATATAATGATGTAATGAGAGCTAAGATTCCTTATGCAATGGCTCTTGTAGTTTCTGACAGGATAGAGCAAGATACTCTTGACGATATTGCCACGTATGGTAATGATTATCTTATAAAAATAACTATAGAGGAATCTTTATATAGAAATTTTGAAGGAGGATTCCAAACAGGTAGAGTTATGGGTACAAATTTTAATCCCTTTTATAAAAGAGGGCAAAGTGCTGCTTTGGAACGTTTAAAACATGAGGGAACAGAAGAACAAAAAATCATTATATATGGGTTTGAAGGAATAGCAGATATTATGACAGATTCTTGTATAAATGCAGGTAATAAAACTTTTCCATTAATTGGAAAGTTTGAAGCTTATAATATTGCTTGGGGAAAATCTTATAGCCATTCTTTGAATTATGATTATTATGATTTAGATATATCAATAAAAGAAGCACAAGATAAAGCTTTTTATGATGCAAATAAAAGTTTAGCATTAGGAATGATGCCTGATGTTGCTGATGCATGGGTTAAATATAATATTTCTGATAATTTGCTTACATATTTAAATCAAATTGATTATATGGATATGAAGACTATTTTTAAACAGTATGGAATAGATATTTGTAAAGATACTTTATGGTCTACAGTTGTAAATGCTAATAATAAAATAAATGAATATATGGCAAATGAAGAAAAAGATAATAAAAAATAATTATTATGATATAATTAAGCTATAAAAATTTCGAGGGATAATATGAAAAAATTTTTAGTGAAAACAGCTTTTAATTTGTTTTTTATATTTTTAATTGCATTGGTAGTTTTAAATAATCCAAATATAATAGAGGATTTATTTTTTGGAGGGGATATAGATGCAAGTTATTGTAAAAGTATAAAAGTAAATGCAAAGGAAATGTACTGGAATTTTGGAGATGAAGTAGAATATCCTGAGCTTAACGAATCAAGAGAGATTTTAAAGAGATTGTTTGGTGAGAATTGGCTGGAAATAGGACATGAAAACATAACAATAGAGCCTACTTTAAATAAACATGATATTAATGACCATGAGCCTGGAGAAGATTTTGAAAATGGAGAAGTAACTTTAAAGATATATGCTTACAATTATGGAAAAGTATATAAAAATGCAAAAGAGAAAACCGATAAGCAGATAAAAGAAAGAAACATAAAAAACAAAAAAGAAAAGAATGATTTGTTAAATAAAAATTTAAAAGAAGAATACAGAAATGTAATGGAAAAAGATAAAATTACAGAAAATGTAGTATATAAAAATATGTCAGATAAATCTTCAAGCAGAGGGATTGGAGCAAATATGACCGTAGTACCTCTTAAGAAGCAAAATGGTAATATGGATTTATATAGTGCACTAACAGGCGGGTTAGCATATGAGATAGAAAAAAATCCATGTGATTATCTTATAGTAAGTGATGAGTTTAAATATTATGAAGAATTAAAGGGGCTTATTGAAGATGTAAAGACGGATATAGTAAAAGGGGATATGCCGAGTGATTACGAGGCATCAAGGGAGGTTATGTCTGTTTTAGTGGATCCTGAAGACGAAACTAAGGAAGAAGAAGATATTGAAATTATAATGGAAAATGTAGGTTTTAGTATAGAAGAAGTTAATAGGGATAAGAAAAAGATAAAACTTATATTTGATAGTCCTGATTTTGAGTATATTTATAATCAGGCAATTATAATGACTAAAATTGATATTGATAATGAAAATGATTTAAATGAAAAAGAAAAAGGAAAAATCTTTACTGAGAAACTTAACGAAATGTATATAAAATTCTACAAAAGCAATAGAGTGAATCCAAAGAAAAAAACGACAATAACTTACGAGACATATTATGACGAAAATGGAGAATGTCACTACAAGATTAACATAGATGATTATTTTTATAGTTATTTCTTTGGGAATTTGGAAAAGGCTGTTGGAAGTGAAGCTGATTATATGATAATAAAGTAAATTTCGCTCTAAAGAGCGACCAGTATTTTTCCGAAGAAAAAAATACTGGACAAAATTCTTTCACTCATACGCCGTGAAGGCTTATAACGCACTCGGATTTCATGAAAAATCTACCCGATTTTTCTATGAACGAGTGCTGCCGCTGCCCCGAGCTGTTTAGGTTATAGTTTTTTTATAGGGGTGGGATAAATGGATAAATAAATGGGTTGTGTTTTTATTTGTCCTATAGATGTAAAAAGGACACTTCTGGGCGAAGTGCCTTATAACGCATTCCGAAGCTTACTAAAAATACTACCCGTATTTTTAGTGCTGGAATGCTACCCCGACCTGCCTTATTATCTGCTTTTATTTAGAAGGGGTAGGACATTGTTGTTAAATGGGAGTTTAGGGTTTGAATGGATTTTATGTTAGTTTGTAGGTCATGGTGGTTAAATGTTAGGTTATGGTTTTTTAAGTGTTTTATTGTTACTATGTTTAACAATTTTGTGAAATGATACTTATGACTACTAAAGCATTTATGCGAGTTTTGTTTATTGATGAAATAGTAAATATTTTATAATTTAACATATTAGTTTTAAAGCTAAAATATGATTTGAGTTTGTATTTTAGTTTAATAATACATTTTAATTTTAGGAGCGTTATGCTCCTTTTTTATTACTCATTTTAAATTTTGTTTATAAAGAGCTTTTTGCTCTTTTTTTATTTTATTTTAAGGAGGTAAGATATGTAGAAAAATTTTGAAACAGATTTTAAACATAACAAAAAAGGAGGAAGAAAATGAATTTAATTATTATATGTTTAATTATTTACGGATTTATTAGCATGGCTATGGTGCTTTTTGCTTATAATCTTGGTTTAAAAAGTGTTAGTGAAAAGAAAGAAGAAAAGAGAAACAGTATTAAGCCTTTTTTAAAAACAAGCAAGGTAAAGATGACAAAGGAAAAAAAAGAAGCTTTAAACAAAATGAATATTGCACTTAGCAATATTGAAAATTATGACGGTACAAGCAGGGGGCAAAAGAAAGTTGTTTAGGGTTTCGCTCTAAAGAGCGACCAGTATTTTTCCGAAGAAAAAAATACTGGACAAAATTCTTTCACTCAAAAGCCGTGAAGACTTATAACGTGGTCGGATTTCATGAAAAATCTACCCGATTTTTCTATGAACGACCACTACCGCCACCCCGACTAATTTAATCTTTTATATTATGGTATGGGATGGATAAATAAAGGCGTTGTGTTTTTTATGTAAGATATTTGAACATTAATTTGAAATGTTGGTTATGGGTTTTGATGTTATATGTAAAGGGGATTGGTATTATAGGAGATTTGAAACA
The DNA here is from genome assembly GCF_052119445.1 of Anaerofustis sp. LCP19S3_F7. Taxonomy (NCBI): domain Bacteria; kingdom Bacillati; phylum Bacillota; class Clostridia; order Eubacteriales; family Eubacteriaceae; genus Anaerofustis; species Anaerofustis sp. LCP19S3_F7. The sequence continues at coordinate 11,029 of NZ_JBQKFF010000010.1, forward strand.
TTACAAAAGGTAAAAAAGAAAGTGTATAGATTAAAAATATAACAGAAGTTTAGCAGTTTATTGAAATTACAAAAAATAAGAGATTAATACTAAGAATAAAAAATAAAGGAGAATAAATTATGTATGAAAATGAGAATTACAAAAAGACAGGCGAATGGGCCTTATATGAAAAAGGAAAGGATTTTTTAAGCAAGAAAAATGTATATGAAGAAACAGACAAGGTTTATCGTTTTTACAACGGAGACCAGTGGAAAGGTGTTGAAAGCGGAGTTATTTCTCCTATAACTTACAACATAATTAAACCGATTGTTAAATACAAAACGGGGGTAATAAACGGCAACGGATACGGTGTTGTATTTTCTCCCAACAACTTTGAAGATGCGAGATTTCAAGTGAAGATGTCGGACCTTTGCTCTAAGTTAAACGAATATACTTCGATTCTTTGGGAGAACAAGAAAATTAACGCAATTTCAAGGGATATATTAAAAGATGCTTGCATTAACTCAGAGGGTATACTTTATTTAAACTATGATGTAGAGGAAAACGAGATTGTTCCGGAAGTTGTAAACAAGACAAATATTTATTATGAAAATGAAAATAACTCTGACATTAACGACCAAGAGTACATATTAATCACAACTAGACAGAGTGTTGCAAGTGTAAAAAGGCTTGCAAGGAAAAACAAAGAGCTTGGACTTAACAAATTAACGGAAGATGACATTCAAAAGATAATGAGTGATAACAAAACAAAAGAACAAGCCGGGGATTATGCAAAAGAAGAATTACACAACATGGTTCTTGTAATAAGTAAATTCTTCAAAAAAGACGGTCACATTTGGTTTAAGAAATCCACCGAAAATGCAGTTATTGAAGAAGAGAGAGATTTAGGACTTAAGAAGTATCCTATTGCTCATTTTGTTTGGGAGGAATTAAAAGGAAGTGCCAGAGGAATGGGTGAAGTAATAAACCTTATACCAAACCAAATTGAGATTAACAAGACAGCTACAAGAAGGTCTCTTGCGGTAATGATGGGGGCTTATCCAAAACTTGTTGTTGACAGCAAGAAAATCAGTAACCCTGACAGTATTACAAAAGTAGGCAGCGCAATATTTACAGACAATCAAACAGTTGATGATGTAAGAAAAGTAGCGGGATACTTAAACCCTGCTACCATGAGTCCTGACAGTAAGTCACTTCAAGATGAGCTTATACAAAACACAAAGGACCTTGCAGGTGCCGGAGATTCTGTTACAGGGGACGTTAACCCAGAAAGAGCCAGTGGTCAAGCTATTTTGGCGGTTCAACAAAACAGCGAACAAAACTTAACGGAACAACTAATCAGATTTAAAGATTTCCTTGAAGATGTTGCGGGGATAATTTTCGAGATGTGGCAGGTATACACTCCAAAAGAGGGAAAGAGAATAATAATAAAGAAACCTTTAAGTGAAGTTAAAAACGAAGAAAAGAGAAATAATTTCATTGTTGGAAGAGATGACGACATAGAGAACATGGAAGAAAACGAAAAAGACCAAAAGGGAGAAGACAAGGAAATATATGTAAGCAGAATTATAGATAAAGAGACAATAGAAAAATTAAAAGTAAGCATTAAAATAGATATTTCTCCAAACACTCCTTTTGATAAATACGCAAGAGAAACAGCTCTTGGAAATATGCTTAACAGCGGTCATATAACTTTTGAAGAGTATGCCAAAAATCTTCCTGTTGACAGTGTTATACCAAAAGAAGCATTAATGAACATAGTAAAAGAAAGGAAGAAAGAAGAAGACAAGATAATGAAAATTCAACAAAAGGGAGAACAAGAAAAAGCCATGATGGATACTTCTGTTATGGATAAAGATGAAAGTATGGCTTCTTCACCTCAAGGTTCATCTTCATCTTCTTCGGCCCTAAATTCTGCACTATTAAAGGCTGCAAGTTTAAAGGGAATGGGTAGTAATGGCATGAATAACATGAACAAACTTGACAGTATGGGAAACATAAATTCAAATACAGGAAGTAAACAGCCAGGAAGAAGTTTAAATTTATCGCCTGATAAAATACATCTGAATAATTAATAATAATTAAGGGGCTTTGCCCCTTATAAACCCATAATTTAAAGGATACTCCCTTAATAACCCTTATTTAAGGGATTTCACCCCTTAAGAACCCCACTCTTTTTTTGCTTGTCCAAAAAAAGAGGTAAAAAGGACACTTCTGGGCGAAGTGCCTTATAACGCTTTTCAATGACTGCGTAAAACTCTACCCGAGTTTTACTGTCAGAAAAGCTACCCCGAGCCTAATCAATTTGGCATTTTATATAGGGTAATAGAACATGGTGGTTAAATAAACGGTTATGCGTTTTATGGTTTTGATTTTAAAAAGTGGGACATGGTAGTTAAAATTTAGTTATGATTTTTAATGTGTTTTAAGTTGTGAGATATGGTGTTAAATGCGGGGGTGGATATTTTGAAAGAGTGGTGGATTGTTTCATTTGAATTTTACAATTATTCATTTGGAGCATACATTTTAAAATATTACAAAAATTAAAAAATTAATTAAATTTTCGACACATTTCGTGTCTTTTTTTTTATTTAAGGAGGAGTAAAATGAGTAATAAAAAAGATAAATATGGTATAAATAGTAAAACATATGTTTCAGGAGGGAGAGCTGTAGGTAAAAGTGGTTCTTATACAAAAGGAAGTAGAGGTATAAATGGAGCAATAAGTGGAATATTGAGTTCTATGTCAGGTGTTGGTAAAAACATTTCAAAAAGTTCTTCGTCAAAAAATAGCAGAAGTACAGGAATAAAAGGAGCAATAAGCTCAGCCGGGTCATCAATAAGCAGGTTTGCAAATGGTGACGGTTCAAGAAATTCGTCTGAAAGCAACACAAACCTTGATTATAATGTAAAGAAATATATGGGGCAGAGAGGTGGAACTTTTGGGGATAAATCATATACGAAAATAGGAGATGATTTTTATTTAAAGGCAAACCCATATTCCGGTATTGATATGAAGAAGAACAATAAGCCAACACTTTTAAAGGAAAATCAATATAACATTTCAGAAGAAAACAGAGAAAAGATAAACAAAGGGAAAATAGAAAGTTACATAAAAGGCATAAATCCTTATAGTGCACCGCCGAAAAACATAAGAGACGCAAAAGCGAAGGAAAGCGTGGAGAGTCTTATGAACAGCACACAGAAGAAAAAGAATACGATTTTTAAAAATCAAAGTGTAGATAATGAAAGGGGTATTACAGATCAAGGAATATCTCAGGTAACAAGTAATATTAAACCTTATGGAATGGACCAAAGAAGTGCTGTAAATACAAAGAATAATAGTTTATATCAGGCTTATCCAAGTTATGGAAGCAGGGGGACAAGTGTTGGATATTTTAGAAAAAATGTAGAGCACAAAGAAAAGAATATGGATAATTATGTCTATGAGCATAACAGTATACCTGGACAACCAACTAGCAAGGACTTTACCAAAAAGTATTTAAAAGTAGAGCCAACAACAAAAAATACAACAAAAGTTCAAAATACAGCTAATGTAGGTGATTTTAGACAGAACGTGGACAGTAAATCAAATAAAGAAAAAGCATATGGTTATGAGCATAACAGTATACCTGGACAACCAACTAGTAAAGACTTTACCAAAAAGTATTTAAAAGTAAAGCCGACAACAAAAAATACAACAAAAGTTCAAAAGATAGCTAATGTAGGTGATTTTAGACAGAACGTGGACAATAAATCAAATAAAGAAAAAGCATATGGTTATGAGCATATAAGTATACCAGGACAACCAACAAGTGGGAATTTTACAAAAGAACATTTAGGTAAAGCTGTGCCTGAGTATAAAACACAAGAAGATATAAATAAAGAGTTGACGACAGTAGAAAGTGAATATTCAACTCTTCCAGAAGAAGAAGTGCAGAAATATATAAATAAAGCTGATAGTATTGCTGTTAATGATACAAATGCAGGTTCGTATTATGATGATAATCCTTATGCTTCATTCCAAAAGAATAGTAAATATAATAAAACAGGGAATGAAGAAGATAAAACAGGTTATGATTATATGACAGAAGATGAAATTTCAACAGCAAAATATATACTTGGGAGATACGGAAAAGAAGCACAAAGAGAGTATTTAAAAAATCTAAAAGGAAGATTGGTTGAACGTGAGGCTACTGATTATATTATAAGAGAATTATCCGGAGCAAGCCCAGCTAAATTAAGGTGGGAAAGTTACAAAGCAGGTGCTTTAGGAAAATTCAGAGATATTTTCCAAACAGGAAGTGTAATGGGAGGTAATAATAATTTACTTGAGCCTTCCGTATTTGAAACGGCAATAAATAGAAAATATGAAAAAAGTTCTGATGAAACTCAGAAATTAATGAAAAAGTGGCGTGATGCAGGCGATACGACTGTTTCCATTGGAGCAAATGCAATTAATCCTGTTCTTGGGAATGCAATAGATATTACATCAGATTATGGAGATTCATATACTGATTCCTTAAGAGATAGTTCACAGACAATAACAGATGCTAAAAATGCTGAAAAAACAGCATTTATTAATGCTGGGAAAAAAGCATTAATATCAAAAGGAATAGATATTCCAAATTCAGCATTAAAAAAACAGATTGGTAAAAAATACGGAAATGAAATAGATACAATGTTATCAAAAGGATTGAAAGGTAATAAACTAAATGAAAAACAATTAGATAGAAAAAAAGCAAGATTTGAAAAAGTATATGATTCATTAGTTGAAAACTATATTTCAAACATGATAGATGAAAAATTAAATAAAAAGGATAAATATTTATATTGATAAAATATTATAGAATCATATATAATTATTAAAGGAGGAAAATTAAATGAAAGATAAATTGAAACGTATATTTGATGTTATTATCGAAAAAATTTCTTTTTCCTTATTTATGCTTATTTTTATTATTGTTGGATTATGGGTTACTATTTTTTTAGATGATATGATTTTCAGTAGCGAATTTGAAATGGAAAGAAACTTAGATGCCTTTGGTTATCATATCTTATTTAATGAAAAAGATACATATATAGAAGAAAGAGATATTATTGAATTAATGTGTCCTGATAAAAGCTATGATGTAACTATTATATTTAATAAGCCAGTGTATAAACATATAAAAAGCTGGCAGTTTAAATATAAAAATCCGGAATATGAAGACGATAAAACAGGGGTTGCAAGTGAATATAATTATGGTATAAAAGTAATGCTTGAAGTAACATCATATGATTATTCTTTAGCATATAAAAATGCAGTAAAGGTCACAAATAAATATATTGAAGAAAATGAAAATGCAAGTAAAGAAGAAATAGAAAAATACTTTGCAAACCGACTTGAATATGAATGGAAATACATAAAAAAGAACAATATAAAAAAATCAACTTATATTTATAGAATGAAATGTCTTTATGGAGTTGGAAGGGGAGGCTCTAAAGTAGGAGTAATATTATTACCATATCAGAATAACAATGAGGATTTGGCAAATGCTGTTTTTGGCGGACTTGTTGAAGAAATGGACAGGACGAAGCTGCCTGAAGGGGTTGACCTTGAAGAGACAATGGAATTAATGGGGATAGAATAGATAAATAGATTAAGAATAAAAAGACACCGAGGGGTGTCTTTTTTGTTTTAAAACACATTTGATAAATTTACTGCAAATATTATATAATTATCATAAGGAGAATGACATGAAAGAAAAGATAAAAAAAATATTTGAAATTATTGGTGAAAAAATTTCTTTTTCCATTATTATGATTATTTTTTTTATAATATTATTTATATTTTCAAGCATAATAGATTTTATATTTGACAGTGATTTTTATTTGGAAAAAAGTTTGGATGGTTTTGGATATAATATTTTATTTAACGAAAAGGATAAATATATAGAAGAAAGAGATATTATTGAGTTAATGTGTTCTGATAAAAGCTATGATGTAACGGTTATATTTAATAAGCCAGTGTATAAACATATAAAAAGCTGGCAGTTTAAATATAAAAATCCGGAATATGAAGATGACAAAACAGGAGTTGCAAGTGAATATAATTATGATATAAAAGCTATGCTTGAAGTTACATCATATGATTATTCTTTTGCATATAAGAACGCAGTAAAAGTTACCAATAAATATATTGAAGAAAATGAAAATGCAAGTAAAGAAGAAATAGAAAAATACTTTGCAAACCGCCTTGAATATGAATGGAAATATATAAAAAAGAACAATATAAAAAAATCAATTTATATTTATAGGATGGAAGGTCATAATAGAAGTTATGGGGGAGGAACTGTTGATTGCGTAACATTCTTACCATATCAGAATAACAATGAGGATTTGGCAAATGCTGTTTTTGGCGGACTTGTTGAAGAAATGGACAGGACGAAGTTGCCTGAGGGGGTTGACCTTGAAGAGACAATGGAATTAATGGGGATAGAATAGATAAATAGATTAAGAATAAAAAGACACCGAGGGGTGTCTTTTTTTGTTAAAAAAATATTTATTTAAGGAGGGATAAAATGAGTAATAAAAAAGATAAATATAAGATAAATTATAGCACATATGTATCAGGAGGGAGAGCCATGGGGAATAGTGGCTCGGCTATTGGAGGAGGATTGAAGTCGGCATTTTCAAGAGTAAAATCAACATCAAATAAAGAAAATACATCTTCAAATAAAAGTTCTTCCGGTGGTGTTTCGGGGTTAATTAAAAGCAGTGTTGGTTCTACAGTGACTTCAAATAAAAGTTCAAACAGTTACGACAGTTCTTCTAAAAGTAACAATAACCTTGATTATAATGTAAAGAAATATATGGGGCAGAGAGGTGGAACTTTTGGGGATAAATCATATACGAAAATAGGAGATGATTTTTACTTAAAGGCAAACCCATATTCCGGTATTGATATGAAGAAGAACAATAAACCAACACTTTTAAAGGAAAATCAATATAACATTTCAGAAGAAAACAGAGAAAAGATAAACAAGGGGAAAATAGAAAGTTACATAAAAGGCATAAATCCGTATAGTGCACCGCCGAAAAACATAAGAGACGCAAAAGCGAAGGAAAGCGTGGAAAGTCTTATGAACAGTATACAGAAGAAAAAGAATACGGTTTTTAAAAATCAAAGTGAAGATAATGAAAGGGGTATTACGGATCAAGGAATATCTCAGGTAACAAGTAATATTAAACCTTATGGAATCAATCAAAGAAGTGCTGTAAATACAAAGAATAATAGTTTATATCAGGCTTATCCAGGTTATGGAAGCAGGAGGACAAGTGTTGGATATTTTAGAAAAAATGTAGAGCACAAAGAAAAGAATATGGATAATTATGTCTATGAGCATAACAGTATACCTGGACAACCAACTAGCAAGGACTTTACCAAAAAGTATTTAAAAGTAGAGCCAACAACAAAAAATACAACAAAAGTTCAAAATACAGCTAATGTAGGTGATTTTAGACAGAACGTGGACAGTAAATCAAATAAAGAAAAAGCATATGGTTATGAGCATATAAGTATACCCGGACAACCAACAAGTGGGAACTTCACACAAGAACATTTAGGTAAAGCTGTGCCTGAGTATAAAACACAAGAAGATATAAATAAAGAGTTGACGACAGTAGAAAGTGAATATTCAACTCTTCCAGAAGAAGAAGTGCAGAAATATATAAATAAAGCTGATAGTATTGCTGTTAATGATACAAATGCAGGTTCGTATTATGATGATAATCCTTATGCTTCATTCCAAAAAAATAGTAAATATAATAAAACAGGGAATGAAGAAGATAAAACAGGTTATGATTATATGACAGAAGATGAAATTTCAACAGCAAAATATATACTTGGGAGATACGGAAAAGAAGCACAAAGAGAATATTTAAAAAATCTAAAAGGAAGATTGGTTGAACGTGAGGCTACTGATTATATTATAAGAGAATTATCCGGAGCAAGCCCAGCTAAATTAAGGTGGGAAAGTTACAAAGCAGGTGCTTTAGGAAAATTCAGAGATATTTTCCAAACAGGAAGTGTAATGGGAGGTAATAATAATTTACTTGAGCCTTCCGTATTTGAAACGGCAATAAATAGAAAATATGAAAAAAGTTCTGATGAAACAAAAAAATTGATGAATACATGGAAAAATGCTGGCGATGCGACTGTTTCGATTGGAGCAAATGCAATTAATCCTGTTCTTGGGAATACGATAGATATTGCATCAGATTATGGGGATTCATATACTAGTTCCTTAAGAAATAGTTCACAGACAAAAGCAGATGCTAAAAATGCTGAAAAAACAGCACTTTTTGATGCTGGGAAAAAAGCATTAATATCAAAAGGAATAGATATTCCAAATTCAGCATTAAAAAAACAGATTGGTAAAAAATATGGTAATAAAATAGATACAATGTTATCAAAAGGATTAAATGGAAAAAAATTAAATGAAAAACAATTAAATAGAAAAAAAGCAAGATTTGAAAAAGGATATGACTCTATTATTGAAAATATATTAACTAATCGATCTAATGATGATAAATATTTATATTGATAAAATAATAGATAATATATATAATCATAATAGGAGAATGATATGAAAGAAAAGATAAAAAATAAAATTGGACTTTTTATTACAATAATAGTTATATTTTTTTCTTTATTTTGTATAAGGGATTTTATATATGATACTGAAATAAATTACGAAATGAGTTTGGATGGATTTGGTTATCATATTTTAATTAATGAAAAGGATACATATATAAAAGAAAGAGAAATAATTGAATTAATGTGTCCTGATAAAAGCTATGATGTAACTATTATATTTAATAAGCCAACATATAAATATATAAAAGATTGGCAGTTTAAATATAAAAATCCGGAATATGAAGATGACAAAACAGGAGTTGCAAGTGAATATAATTATGATACAAAAGTAATGTTTGAAGTAATATCATATGATTATTCTTTTGTATATAAAAATGCCGTAAAGGTAACAAATAAATATATTGAAGAAAATGAAAATGCAAGTAAAGAAGAAATAGCAAAATACTTTGCAAACCGCCTTGAATATGAATGGAAATACATAAAAAAGAACAATATAAAAAAAACAACTTATATTTATAGAATGAAAAAGCTTAATAGAATTTATAAAAGTAATTATGTAGAAGGAGTAATATTCTTACCATATCAGAATAACAATGAGGATTTGGCAAATGCTGTTTTTGGCGGACTTGTTGAAGAAATGGACAGGACGAAGCTGCCTGAGGGGGTTGACATTGAAGAGACAATGGAAATAATGGGGATAGAATAGATTAAGAATAAAAAGACACCGAGGGGTGTCTTTTTTTATAAATTAATAATAAAGGAGGAGATGTTTATTTTGAAAGATAAAAAAAGAAAGGACAGTATAGAAAAATTAAAAGAAGAAATCAGAAACAGTGAACTTGAAAATATGGAAAGTCCATTTAAAGAAAAAGTAAATGATGAGTGTTACAGTATTGAAATATCTAAAAAGGTATTTAACGAGGTTTATATACCATATTTGGATAATGATGACAGGTTACTTATATTTTACGGAGGAGCGGGGAGCGGAAAGAGTGTTTTTGTTGTTCAAAGATATATTTATAAGATCCTAAAAAACAATCTTTGTAATATTCTTGTTGTTAGAAAGACGGGAAATACAAACAGAACTTCCACCTTTGCACTTTTTAAACAGATAATAAACAAGTGGAACCTTAGGGATTTATTTTTGATAAACAAAAGCGATTTTACAATTACCTGTAAGGTGAATTTAAACCAGATTATATTTAAAGGACTTGATGATGTAGAAAAGATAAAATCAACAACCTTTGAAAGTGGTGAATTAACGGATGTATGGATAGAAGAAGCCAGTGAGACAGAGGAAGACGACTACAAACAGCTTAACGTTCGTTTAAGGGGTGGTAAAACAAAGAAGCAGATAGTAATGAGTTTAAATCCCATAGACATAAACCACTGGATTAAGACTTCTCTTATAGATACCGGAAGAGCAACCTATCTTCATACTACCTATAAAGACAATCATTTTATAGATGATGAATACAAAAAGGAACTCGAAAGCTACAAGGATACGGATATATATTATTACAATGTGTACTGTCTTGGAATGTGGGGCGTTTTAGGGGATAGTGTATTTGATGTATCCATAGTAACAAGGCAGTTAAAGAAGAATATAAAACCCATAAAGACAGGTTATTTTAAATATGATTATGACGGAAAAGAAATAAAAAACATAGAATTTATAGAAGATGAAAAGGGCTTTATAAACATTTACGAAGATGTGGATAAAAGCTCTTTTTATGTTCTTGGAGGAGATACGGCAGGAGAAGGTAGCGATAATTTTACAGCACACGTAATAGATAATATTACCGGAAATCAAGTTGCTGTTTTAAAAAACAAGTTTGATGAAGATTTATATGCAAGGCAGGTTTACTGTCTTGGGAAGTATTATAATGATGCGCTTATAGGGATTGAAACAAACTTTTCAACCTATCCAAACAAGGAACTTGAAAGGCTTGATTATCCTAAACTTTATGTAAGGAAAAGGGAAGATACATATACCGGAAGAATGATAAGTTCCTTTGGTTTTGTAACGACAAGGATAACAAGACCGATAATAATAGCAAATCTAATAAAGATAGTGCGTGAAGAGGGAGAAAAAATAGTCGATAAGGCTACTTTAGAAGAGATGTTAAGTTTTGTAAGAAATGAAAAGGGAAGACCTGAGGCTGCAGCCAATGCTCATGATGATTTGGTTATGGGGCTTGCTATTACTTATCACATAAGAGAACAACAGGAAATGGTTAAAAAGAAAATAGTTAAACCGAGAACTTTCCACTTTAAAGCCGAAATGCCCGGTAAAAGCGGCGGTGATTTTGGTGGGGAAATCAAAATTATTTAGGGTTTCGCTCTGAAGAGCGACCAGTATTTTTCCAAAGCAAAAAATACTGGACAAAATGCTTTCACTCAAGCGCCGTGAGGGCTTATAACGTGGTCGGATTTTCTAAAAATCTCTACCCGAGATTTTTGAAACGACCACTACCGCTACCCCGTCTATTTATTGGTTTTACAAAAGTTAATTTACCTGAATAAAAAAGTGGGCTACTGGGTGAAGTGCCTTATAACGCTTTTAATGACTGCGTAAAACTCTGCCCGAGTTTTACTGTCAGAAAAGCTACCCCGACTTGGCTTGTTTTGTAGTTAGGTTATCAGTTTGATTAGAAATAAAATGGAATTATTGGAAAAAAGGCTTATAACGTGGTCGGATTTTCTAAAAATCTCTACCCGAGATTTTTGAAACGACCACTACCGCCGTCCCGCCTATTTATTGACTTTATGTTATGAAAAAGAGCATGGTAATAAAATGAAATGTTTCGCTTTTTATGGTTTGATATTTATAGTTTGGGATAATATAATGGAATTAATAATATGTATTTTAATATTAAATAATAAGTAATATATTTTATTATATTGTAATTTATTTTAGAAATAATACTATATAAGTAAAAATATATTATAAATTAAGAAAAATATTGAATATTTTGTAATAAATTTTAAACAAGGATATCCTAACAAAATAATTATAAATATAGTTTAAAAATATGGGAAGATGTTGGGATTAAAACTTTGAAAAGTTATGTTATTATATATTATGGAAAAATAAATAAAATGTTTTGAGGGTAATTTCATTTTATCTTAAAACTTTAAAGGCACTTAAAAAAGTGTCTTTTTTTTATGGGTGGTTTTGGGTGGGAATGCTTAAAGTGTCAAGTCTTCATAAGACTATAAATTATGCGATTTACCTGCGTTAAAGGTAAAAGTCCGGACAAAAGAAAAGGAGGAAATGATATGGAAGAAAATTACGAAGGACAATCATTTTCACAAGATGATTTAAATCAAGAAGATTACTATGATAGTTATGACGATTCATATGGTTACGATTCATCTGAGTATGATGAGGGCTTAAGTACCGAAAAAAAATATTATGACGACGAGCGGGAACAAGAGGAATATACTTATTTTGATGAAGAGCCTAATGAAGACTACGAAGAAGATTATGAACAAAAAGCTGATGAGTTTTCTGATATGGAAAACTTCATGGATGAAGATATCACACATTCTGACACAGACACTTTAAGCCAGACAAAGCTTGGAAATTATTATGCTGATGAAATCATATCTTTAGGAGATGAAGATATGAACGAAGTATTAAATGAACTTCTACATTCCGATAATTTAGATACAACATCGGAAGTTCTTTTAAACAGACTTTCAAGTGAGTTATCCCTTAGAACAAATGAAAATGAACTTAGAAATATTGGTAAAGATCCAAGCGTACTTAGAAGTGATGATTTTATAAACTTTGCCAAATATTTCAGAGATGATGTTCCATTAATGGATGTCTACAATGTTTATGAAAGCCGTGTGCTTAATAATGAGCAAAACACTTATTCTCCTGCGGGAAGTCTTAAAGACAATAAAAAACCAGGAGGTATTAAGGATTATTACACTGCCGATGAAGTAGACGATTTTACGGTAGAAGACTTTAAGAGAAATCCGAAGTTACTTGATATTGTGAATAGGTCTATTGAAAGATGGTAGTGGATAAGGGGTTTCACCCCTTAAACCCCACGACTTTTTTTCTCGCCTAAAAAAGTCGAATAAAAGGGCGCCACTGGGCGTGGGGCCTTTGACGCATCGGGATTTCATGGAAAATCTACCCGATTTTCTCATGAACCGATGCTACCGCTACCCCATCTGCTTATTGGTTTTATGGTAGGGAGTGGGACATGGCAGTGAAATGGGACGTTTCATTTTGAATGGGATTTATATAGGGAGTTTGGTGTGGGGATGAAATGCAGGTTTTGTGTTTCATGGTTTTTTAGTTGAGGGTAAATTTTATTATATCAAAGTTACTTTTCTATAAACGAGGTTAGGTGTGGGATGAAGGTATGAGGTGTTAAGTTTAAGAAAAGTAAAAATTTAAAATATAAATTATTAAAAACAATTAAGATATTTTTGATAAATACAGGATAAAGAGAAATCATGGGAGGGAAAGGGAAAATGTTTATCAAAATATCTAAAAATGATGGAAGTAACATAAGTTACTTCTTTTTTAATAAAAGAAAGAGAGGAAAATATGAGTTATAACAATTTTAAAGCGACAGTATGGAGTGCAAACATACTAAGAGATTTGGAAAAAATGGCAGTACTAGACAAAGACTGTTGTCATGATTTTGACGGAGACATTAAACAAGCAGGAAAGGTAAAAATTCTTGGAGTTGCAAGACCAACAATCGGAGATTATGACGGAAGCGATATTCACGATCCTGAAGATGTAAAAGATACAAGCATTTATTTAGACATTGACAAAGCAAAATATTTCAACTTTGGAGTTGATGACATTGACAAAGCACAATCAAGAAAGGGCTTAATGTCATCATTAAGAGCTGAAGCAACAGCAGGGCTAACTGAAGCATATGAATACGACATTGCCTTAGAAGCAAAAAATGCAGGTAAATTTTCAGCGTCAACAGCGGTATCAACAGAAGATGATATGAAAAAATTAGTAGACAAAGGTCTTGTATGGTTAAGAGATAATGGAGTTCCTATGACACAAAGAGTAGTAATCGAGCTAACTCCATGGGCTTATGATATCTTTGAAAACAAGATTATTGAACTAAAAACAAGAAACGACAAACTAATCGAAGAAGGTATTCTTGGTAAATACAAAAACGCATATGTAAAAATGAGCAACAACTTATACAACGACGGAAAAGACGATTACTTAATGATTAGAACAAACAGAGCCATTGCAGCGGGAAAACAAATTGATAATGTTGAACCATTCAGACCTGAAAAGAGATTTATGGACGCTGTAAAAGGGTTACTTGTTTATGGAACAAAAACAGTAAGACCAAAAGAATTATATACAATAAAAGCTCACGAAGCAGAGTAAGAAGGGAGAATAAAATATGTCAGTAACAAATATTGAAAGAATAAAAATAAAAAGAAACACTCCTGGAGAATATCCTGAGTTAACAGCAATTGACACAACAGACGGAGCGTTAATTGATTTTGATGGATGCGACGATAAAACACTTATGATTTTTTCGGCTTCATCAGAAGGTGCGAAAGTAAAAGTACACAGTGGCAATGGTATTCAAGGAGTAGAAGCAGCAGAATTTGAGTTTGATATTCCAAACGGACAAATGAGAACTCTTGTAATCGAAAGCGGTAAATACAAAGACGTAAAAGTAAACAAAGGAAAAGTTAAAGTTACTGTAACAGGTACAGTTTCTGTAGGGGTTATAGAACTTCCATAAGGGGTGTTGCCCCTAACCCCAAATTTAAGGGCTGGCTGCCCTTAACAACCCTTCTCTTTTTTTGCTTGTCCAAAAAAAGAGGTAAAAAGGACATTTCTCGGCGAGGTGCCTTATAACGCTTTTCGATGCCTACGTAAAATTCTACCCGAGTTTTACTGGCAGAAAAGCTACCCCAAACCAAAATTAATGGGAATATGGTTAAATACTACCCTGACCAATAATAAGGTAGGGTGGTGGTAGTGGTCGTTTCAAAAATCTCGGGCAGAGATTTTTAGAAAATTCGACCACGTTATAAGCCTCCACGGCGAGTGGCGCCCTTTTATTCGACTTTTTTAGGCGTGTAAAAAAGTCGTAGGGTTGTTAAGGGGCAAAGCCCCTTGAAAGGTAGGAGGTAAATAATGAGTATAAGAAGTATAAAAGAGATAAAAAGATATATTCTTGCGATAATTGAAGAGTACTCTACAAATGATTTGTATACTTCCGATGATGAAGATATAAACAAAAGACTTATTCCTCTTATAAACATTCATTATCAAATGTTGTTTAATCAAAGCGAAAATATAAAGGCAAAGAAAATCGAAGTTAAAATTGATAATGAAATGTCAAGAGATGAATACAAGCCTTATTCTCTTGGTTCACTTTGTGCCAAGTTTCTTGGAATAAGGGTAATAAAGTCAGATTATAAAGATATAGATTATTATTTCTTAAATAAAAAGTTATATATTAAAAATAATTACGAAGGACTTATTGAAGCACAGTATAAGCCTTACTGCGAAGATTTAAGCGAAATACCAAATGAGAAGCTGGATGAAACGGAACTTGACCTTGATGTAAATTCGGTTATTGTGCTTTGTTATCATGTTGCAAGTGATGTTTTAAAAACAGATGTTGGAGCAGATTATACAGCCTTTGACCAAAAAGCTTCAAAGGTTATATCGGCTCTTGATATAACGAAAAACGGTGTGATGGGAATAGTAAGACCCGTAAAAATTTACGGTGGAGGTTTATAATGGCTAGGGCAGAAACCATAAAAAGAACCTATAAGAACATAAAAGGCGTGGATTTTTCAAGGGAGGCAAGAAACGTTAGTGACAACCGCTCTCCAATGATGGTAAATATGTGGAAAGATTATCTTGATGATTCTCAGTGTGTGGTTACAAGAGAAGGTTATAAGTTAATCGCTGATTTTTCTTCTTTAATAGATAATGAGTTAAACAAGAGAATATACGGTATACATATATATACGACTTTAGGAGATAATCTTGCTTTAGTACATATAGGAAAATTTTTATATTTATATAAAGAGTTTCCAAGTGCCGTAAATTTAGAAAACACTGTTTTACTTTCGGATAAAATGAACGAATGTAAGTCAATGAGTTTTATGTATAACGAAAAATTATACATAAATGACGGATTAACTTATTACAGATTTGACGGAGAAAACCTCATTGAAGTAGGTAATAAAGAAAGGATAAACGAACAAGTTCTTAAAATTGACAGTGAACATCTTGAAAGTAGTTTTGATATTCCTTTCATCCCTACAACTTCAATTTCAAGACTTCCGGACGGAGGGGGAGAAAGTTATCAAGGAGTAAATGTTCTGTCGGGCTTTAGAAAAAATACTTTTAGCGGAGATAATAAAACAAAGGTTTATGCTCTTGATACTACGGACCTTACATATAATGATATAAGCTACATTAAGGTATGGATAAATGATACTTATATTGATTTAAAAAACGGAACTAGTCTTACCTATGATGTGAAAGATTCAGAAAGTGGTGAAGTAAATACAAAGACCGATACTTTTAAATTAGAAGAAGACGGAATTGACATAAAAAAAGGAACAATAACATTTAATGTAGCCCCTCCAATGTCTGCTACTCTCGGTCAGGATAATGTAGTGATAATGTTTTATAAAGAGGTGGACGGGTACGCTGATAGAATAAATAATTGTAAAATTAATGCGGTTTTTGATAACAGAGTATTTTACAGCGGTAGTAAAACATATAAAAACGGCCTTTTTTATAGCGAATTAAATGATCCTGAATACATATCTGACCTTAATTATTATCAGGACGGAAGCGATAACGAAGATATAACTTCCATTACAGTTGCAGGTAATGTTCTTTGGGTATTTAAGGAATCAAAAGAAGGCGGCAACAATTTGTTTTATCATAAGCCAGATACCGAGCAGATAACAATAACAAATACTCAAGGTAAATCGGAAAAAAAATACTATAAAACTTATCCTGTAAAACAGGGCAAAAGCAGTTTTGGAAGTTTTGGATGCAGTATAAACTTTAAAGATGACATATGTTTTTTAACAAAGGAAGGAATGTATGGACTTAAATATTCCGATTTAAACAGCGATATTTATGCTTCGGACTTTGTATGCGAAAGGTCCAGCCTTGTTAATCCTAAAATGACAAATGAAGATAAATACCTTGATGCATCTATGGATATATACAAAGGGTATTTATGTATTCTTATAAACGGAAATATGTATCTTGCAGACAGCAGAAAGACTTTTGAAGTAAATAAAGGTTATGAGTATGAGTGGTTTTATTTTGAAGGACTTAGAGTTTTTGATGAGGAAAGAAACGAATATAAGGGGATATATTTAAAATCTTTTGACAATAAACTTTTTTTTGCAACTGACGGAGGGCATATATGTGTATTTGATGAAACATTATATCAGGATAATGAAGAAAATATGGAAAATTATATTTTATTAAAATTCGATAATTTTTCTGACATAAATCATTTAAAGACAACTTCCAAAAGAGGTGTAATAGCAAAGTTTAAAGTAATGGGAAATTCCAGTGTTGGAATATACATAAGAACCAACAAAAGCAAAGAATATAAATATATAACAACATATAAAAATGCCGGATTTTCATTTATAGATTTGGATTTTAGGACATTAAGTTTTTTAATAGATCAGGATAACAACTATGGAGTAATAAAAACGAAACAAAAGAAATTTAACGAACTTCAAATAAAACTAAAAGGTGAAACAATTGACAAAAAAGAATCGAGACCTTTCGGGTTTTTCTCTTTCACATTGGAAGGTTACAAAGGAAACTATATTAAAAGGTAGGTGAATGGCTAATGGATAAACTGATTGGATTTGATGAAGATGTAAGAAACATAGAGCCTCTTGGAGATACACCTATAATTTCCGGTGAAGAATTAAGGCAGACTTTTGATAAAGCAGGTGTAGATATAAAAGAATATTTAAACTCTGTTTTACTGCCTAAAGTAAATGATGAGATTATAGAAAATATTGACACAAATACAACTAACATAGAAAAGATAAAAAACGATGTAGAAAACATAACAAATAAGGTAGACAATACTATTACTAAAATATATGTGGATGAAAACACATCTGAAGCAGTTAATACATCCCCTAAAATAGTATTTTCAAAAACAGTTCCTACTACTTCAAACTATGGTACTAATTTGCCTGTTGGGTCAATAGTATTTGTATATTAGAGGTAAGATATGGCAAATAGTGGAAAAGTAACAGGAAAATATTCAAATAATGATGATGTTTATATATCTTTAGAATGGGAAGTAAAAAGTCAAGATAAAGAAGCTAATAAAACAGTAATACACTGTGAATTATGGCTTAGAGGTAAAGACAGTTACAGACACCATAATTTTTACGATCATGTAAGCTACATAACAGTAGACGGAGTAAAGAAAACAAATACTAAAACGAATTTTGATACTTATAAAAATCCATGCTTATTAACACAAGCTGATTTTACAATAAAACATAGCTCAAATGGTGCAGGTGATTTTAGTGTAAGTGCTAAACATTATAGTGGTGTTGCAATTGGAACAGCGAGTATAAGTTCAAAAAACTTTACGCTTCCTACAATAAAGAGAATATCTAAGTTAAACTCTTTAAGTATAGTAAATGAATATAAGGGAATAAAAGCGAGTTATACAAAATATAAATCTTCTTTTAGTGATACCTTAGTTATAAAATGCAAGACATTTACAAAGAGTGTAAGTAATTATAAAAGCGGAAGTATTGTATCTTTTACAAGTAGTGAACTAACTAAACTTGAAGATATTTTAGGGGAAGATAAGACTATAACATTTACTTGTTATTTAAAGACTTATGATGGTTCTACTCTTCTTGGTAATAGTAATTCTTTATCTAAAAGCGAAACTTTAACTTTTAATCAAGGACCTAAGGTATATATAAAAGTAAGTTCATCTACTATATCAAAAGTAAAAGGTGTATACATAAAACCTTCATCAATTTACAGAGTAAAGAGTTCGTATTTAAAAACTTCGTCAAATAGTATAGTAAAAAGTTAATATTAAAAGGAGGTAGATTATGGCAAGTAATCCATATAGTGGTTTAAATTCTTATGCAGATAAATATTATAAAAATACTAATGATGCCGTAAATAATTATTATAATTCGGCAAAAACAAACATAACAAATGATACAAATCAGCAAATAAAAGAGTATCAGCAAAAGAAAACACAAGCAGACAAAGACGCATTCCGTGACGCAAGAGCGGCAAATGCGGATTACTTAAAAAGCATTAATCCCTATGGATACAATGCAGAAAAACAGGCAAGTTCCGGTCTTGGCAGAAGCGGTTTTTCTGAAAGTACTAAGAATGCAAACTTTACAACAGCACAAAACAGAATATCACAAGCTAGATCAACGGCAGAACAGGCAAAAATGAACTTTGACAATCAAATTGCACAGGCATATAACACAAAAAACTCTAAACTTGCAGAACTTGCATATAACACAATGAATACAAGAAATAAAGCTTTGGATACGTTACTTAGTAAAAAACTAAGTATTGCTTCAGGATTAAAAGATTGGTATTTGGGAAAAGGAAATTTGGATTTAAACAGAGAAGAATTCAAATTCAGAAAATCTCAATCATAGTAAGGAGGCATTATGCAGATAAAATATTCAAACAGCGGATATTTATTTTTTCAGGTTAGCGAAGAAAGCATTTTAGATTTAAGTATTATATCTAAAGTGCTTTTTACTTTTGGGAAAGGTTCAAGACAGTTAATAAAAGAATATCCGGGGGAAGTAAGTTATTTTGAAAAGGAGCGAGGATTTCTTGTTCCTTTTTCTCAAGAAGATATGACAAGATTTAGACAAGGGGAGGACGTAGAATATGATGTAAAATTTTTGTATAAAACAGGAGATAGTTATTCAACAGATATAGGAAATTTAGAAATAGGAGAAGTTGTAAACAAAAATACTTATAACGTATAGAAAGGAGATAAAATATGGCAATTGAATTAATTGTTGATACTCCCGTATTAAAGGGAGAAAAAGGCGACAAAGGAGATACTGGAAGTTTTGATTATACTCATCTTGAAGAAATAGTAGACGAACATCTTGATAATAGATTTTCTGATGTAGAAGCAAGTCTTGATTTAAAGGTTGATAAAGAAGTAGGAAAAAGTCTTGTTGATGATGATTACATAGCAAAACTTGATAATCTTGAAACACTTGATAAAACCGTTGTAGAAAAATTTAATGATAAAGTTGAACAAAGCGACCTTGAAGAAAACTTAATACAAATTGAAGGTCAGTTACAAAAATATATTGATGAACAACTTGTTACTGCCGGCAGTGGTGATATGTTAAAAAGTGTATATGATACTGATGGTGATGGTGTTGTAGATATTGCAGAAAATGCTAATAATGCTGATAAAGTAAATAATTTAACAGTTGAAACAGCAGTTCCACCTGATGCAGTGTTTACCGATACGACTTATGAAACTGTGACAACAGAAACAAACGGACTTATGAGTTCTGTTGATAAAATTAAATTAAATGGAATTGAAAATGGAGCTAATAATACAGAAATTATTAATAATCTTACAAGTGAAGAAACTACAAAAGCTCTTTCAGCTAACCAAGGAAAAGGGATAAATGATAGATTAAAACAAGTAGAAAATATGACCCCAGTTTTGCTATTTCAAGGAGCTGTAAGCAATGGGACATTTTCGTTAAGTGAAAGTGCTTTTAATTATAGAAACTTAGCAATAGGTATAAGTTCACTCAGTGGAGGCAATCCGTTTGCATGGGCTTTAATACCAGTACTTCCAAATAGTGCTGTACCAACTTATCAGTCTTTTGCCGGATTTAATTGTGCAGTTGCAGATAATGGTAAAAACTCAATTTCAAGTTATTGTGGCAGATTGTCAAAAAACGAAGAAGGAACTGAATTTACTTTTGTTCAGCAAATTACAAACGTTTCTCATACATCAGGTGAAACACACGGTGGAGGCAGTACTTATAATATAGCTTATATTTATGGTATTAAATAAGGAGGTAGTAAATGAAAATAAGTTTAGATGAAAATAAATATATAGTTGCTTTTGCAGTTATTGGAGATATAGAAAACAGCATAGAAACTAATTTAACTGTTGAAGATTTTAACAATTTACCTTGTTTTGTTTATAAGTACGAAAATGGTAAATTAACACTTGATGAAGAAAAAAAGAAAGAATGGGAGGATTCACAAATTGAACCTGAGCCAGAACCAACAGGCGAATACGTAACTTATGAAGAACTGGCAAATGCAATAAAAGAGGGGGTAAACAGTTATGGAATCTAAGGAATATGTTTTAACTAAAATGAGAGAAGTAGGGTTAAATGCTGCTAATTCTTTTCAAGAAAAGGCACCCGACCTTGACGGCACTGCCATAATTGATAAGGAAGATAATATCCCAGATTTTAATCCTGAATTACATCAATATTTAAATTGGAACAAGGGTGAATGTGTAAGAGATAATGATCAAGTTTGGCAGTTATTACAGCCATATGATAGTAATACATACAAAGACCACCCCGAAAATTTAAGGGCACAGTGGAGTTTATGTCACACTAAAAATCCTCAAAAAGCAAAACCTTATGTTGAACCTATGGGGCAATCAGGTATGTATATGAAAGATGAGTGTTGTATTGCTTCTAATGGAAAAGTTTATAAATCAAAGGTTGATAATAATGTTTGGGAGCCTAGTGGTTATCCAGACGGATGGGAAGAAGTGATAATATAAGGGGCTTTGCCCCTAACCCCACCAAATATTTGCTCGCCCAAATATTTGGATAAAAGGACGCCACTCGCCGTGGCGTTTTAGGGTTTCGCTCTAAAGAGCGACCAGTATTTTTCCTAAGCAAAAAATACTGGATAAAATGCTTTCACTCAAACGCCGTGAAGGCTTAAAACGTGGTCGGATTTTCTAAAAATCTCTGCCCGAGATTTTTGAAACGACCACTACTGCCAACCTTACCTATTTATTGGTTTTACGATGGTGGAACATCATAGTGAAATTTAGGTTTTACTTTGAATAGATTTATGTCAGGGAATAGGACATTGTTTCGAAATTAAAATCAATACTTTCAATGGGTTTGTAAAAGGTGGATAAATAGAGGATGGTTAGGTATATAGATACTAATTAAAAATCGCTTAAAAAGGGCTTAATATAAGTCCTTTTTTTATTATGAAAATTTAAAAAGGAGTGATTTTATGAGATGACAGAAGGACAACTGACAATAATTATTGCTCTTATAGGACTGATTATAACAGTGATAATAAATATAAGCAGATTTGCAGGAGCGGTTACAAAAATTGAAACATCTTTAAATCATTTGAATGATGTATTAAAGGAATTAAAGGAAGAATTTAAAGACAGTAGAGAAGAAATGGCAATGAAGAGAAAAAGGCTTTGGGAGCATAATGAAAAGCAAGACAAGATACTTGATGAACATGAATTAAGAATAATAAAACTTGAAAATAAGGAGGGACATTAGTGTTAAGCGTAAAAAATTATCAATCTAATTTAAAATCCTATTATGGATTTTATACCGGAAGTGTTGACGGAAAAGTCGGAAGTAAAACGACTTCTGCAGTAAATAGTTATCAAAAGTTTAAAGGACTAACACAAGATGGAATTTATGGAAGTAAGACTGATAATGCATTAATTTCAGATATAAAAAATTTACAAACCTTACTTAATAAAAATGGAGCAAAACTTAAAGTAGACGGAATAATAGGAAGTGCGACCGTTTCAGCAATTAAGTCATTCCAAAAGAAGAAAGGTTTATCTCAGGACGGTATTGCGGGAAGTAATACTATTAAGGCTTTGAAGAATACATCTTCTTCAAGTTCCTCATCTTCAAAAGTAAATTGGAATAAGGTTAAGTATTTTAAAAAATCAGAGTTTAAATGTCAGTGCGGGGGTAAGTATTGTAATGGATACCCCGCTGAGATGAGTTCAAAGCTTATTGATATTTTGGAAGAATTAAGAGTTTACTTTGGTAAACCTATAACTATTACATCGGGGCTTAGATGTAAAAAACATAATGCGACTGTTGGCGGTGTATCCAATTCTATGCACCAATACGGAAAAGCAGCAGATATTTATATTTCAGGAGTTGATAAGGCGAAAATAAAATCAAAAGCATATTCTTTGGGGGCAGCATATAGCTATTATGGTACTTCAAACATGGGTAATGCTGTTCATATAAATGTATAGTTTATAAGGGACTTTGCCCTTAACCCCACGACTTTTTTACTCGCCTAAAAAAGTCGAATAAAAGGGCGCCACTGGGCGTGGAGACTTTAACGCTTTTAACGCCTACGTAAAACTCTACCCGAGTTTTACTGGCGGAAAAGCTACCGCTGTCCCGACTTAATTATTAGCTTTTATGTTATGGGGTGGGACATTGTTGTGAAATTTAGGTTTTGTTTTTAATGGTTTTACATAAGGAGTGGGACATGGCAACAAAATTAAATTTATACTTTTAATGCTTTTTATTGTAGGGTGTTGGACATGGTAGTGAAATGGGAATAATTACTTTGAATGGGTTTTATATAAGGGATGGTACATGGTGAAGAGATGAAGATATATATCTAAGTTTCATCAAATTTCACCTATTATCATCATGACAGTGTATGGGGAGGTTTAAAGTTAGTTTTAAAGTTTAATATGAATTATAAAATATAACAGGAGGTAATAATGAAAAATATTGATTTAAAAAATGTTTCAAGCGGTACTATTGCAAGGACGCTTTTTTTATTTGTAAGTTTAGTAAACAGTGCTTTAGGTATGTTTGGTTTTACATCTTTGGATATTGACGAAAACACAATTTACACAGTTGTAACAGGTTTAACTACTATTGTTTCGGCGGTGCTTGCATTTTGGAAAAACAATTCTTTTACAAAAGAGGCTATTGAAGCTGATAAGTATAGAGAAAATCTTTTAACAGATGAAAAAAATGAGGAAACTTTTGAACAAGAGATTGAACTTGATGAGATTAAATAAAAAAGGGGCATTTTGCCTCTTTTTTTATTGTAAATATATCTGTCTCCTATACACATCTCCGAGCCCACGAGACGCGTTCTATGATCTGGGTTGGGGTGTGGTGGTTGTTATGTGGGGGGGGGGGGGGGGGGGGGGGGGGGGGGGG
>NZ_JBQKFF010000011.1:0-34780 GCF_052119445.1 Anaerofustis sp. LCP19S3_F7
ATATTTACTTTTATGTAAATTTATTATATAATTTAGTTTGATTGTCTATAATAAAATTAAAAGAAAGGGGTTAAATTATGTCTGACAAACATAACGATTTTAAACCGTATATACCAGCAGATAAGGTTGCACCTGAATTTACAATTACATCAATTCTTATTGGTATTATTTTAGCAATAGTATTTGGTGCTGCAAATGCTTATCTAGGTCTTAGAGTTGGTATGACAATCTCTGCATCAATCCCAGCGGCAGTTATTTCTATGGGTATTATCAGAGTTATTTTACGCCGTGATTCAATTCTTGAAAACAACTTGGTTCAAACAATTGGTTCAGCCGGTGAATCTGTTGCCGCAGGAGCTATATTTACATTACCTGCCTTATTCTTATGGGCAAATGAAGGTATTATATCTGCTCCAAGCATAATAACAATTTTCCTTATTGCACTTGTTGGTGGTATCCTTGGGATAATTTTCATGGTTCCACTTCGTCAAGCTTTAATTGTTGAAGAACACGGAGTATTACCATTTCCAGAAGGAACAGCTTGTGCTGAAGTTTTACTTGCGGGAGAAGAAGGAGGAAGCAAAGCAAGTACTGTATTTGCAGGTCTTGGTATTGCTGCTTTATATAAATTCATTGCTGATGGAATGAAAGTTTTCCCAAGTGAAATTGGATATGATATTAAAGGTTACGCAGGTTCAGCAATTGGTATCCAAGTACTTCCTGCATTAGTAGGTGTTGGATATATCTGTGGTCCAAAAATTTCAAGCTACATGCTTGCCGGTGGTACATTATCATGGTTTGTAATCATGCCTATAATTGCTCTATTCGGTGCTGATGCAACAATCTTCCCTGGAGATGTTGTTATTTCATCTTTAGCACCAAGTGACTTATGGGGTACATATGTAAAATACATCGGTGCCGGTGCGGTTGCTACAGGTGGTATTATAAGCTTAATCAAAAGTTTACCTTTAATTGTTAAAACATTCTCTCAAGCTATGAAGAGTATGGGTAAAAAAGCTACAAGCTCAAATACACTTCGTACAGAAATCGACTTACCAATGCCAGTATTATTAATTTTATTATTAATTATTGCTGTTGCTATCTGGTTACTTCCAATATTCCCAGTTAACTTCCTTGGAGCATTAATCATTGTGATCTTCGGTTTCTTCTTTGCAACTGTTTCATCAAGAATGGTTGGACTTATCGGTTCATCAAACAACCCTGTTTCTGGTATGGCTATTGCAACATTAATTATTGCAACTATTCTTCTTAAAGCTACAGGAACAACAGGTGTTGATGGTATGGTTGGTTCTATTGCTATCGGTGCTATTATCTGTGTTATCGCAGCTATCGCCGGAGACTGTTCTCAAGACTTAAAAACAGGTTTTATTCTTGGTGCTACTCCTAAGAAACAACAAATCGGTGAAATCATCGGTGTTATCGCTTCAGCTGCTGCAATCGGTTATGTATTATACCTATTAAATGCAGCATGGGGTTACGGTTCTGCTGAAATCCCTGCACCACAAGCTACTATGATGCAAATGATAGTTGAAGGTATTATGAATGCACAATTACCTTGGGCTTTAATCTTTGCAGGTGCTGGGATTGCAATTGTAATTGAAATCTTAGGTGTACCTGTTTTACCTGTTGCAGTTGGTATGTACTTACCATTCAGCTTAAGTGCTGGTATCATGGCAGGTGGTCTTGTTCGTTTAGCTATGGATAAACGTAAAGTAAGCGAAGAAGAAAAGAAAGAATCTGTTGAACGTGGTACATTATATACATCTGGTTTAATCGCTGGTGAAGGTTTAATGGGTGTTGTTCTTGCTGTTCTTGCTGTATTAAACAAAGCAGAAGCAATCGATGTTTCTAAAGCATTTAGCATCGGTCAAATAGGAAGCTTAGTAGTATTCGCTCTATTAATTGTTTCTCTTGTAATGGTTTGTTTAAAAAAGAAAGACAAAAAAGAACAAGCTTAAATGTTTTAAATAATAAAAAGATGTAACTTATAAAATAAGTTACATCTTTTTAAAAAAGAAAGGAATCCATAAATGAGTAAATCTAATAAAAAAAATAACTATCTGGAATTTATTCCTTTAAAAAATCCTAATACGGAATATGAAACAGATGAAAATGGTATTGTAATAATAAAAAAAGACTGGGTTGGTTTTTATAATAAAATTGCTCAAAAATTTTTTCATAAACCTAAAACCAGTAACATCTCTCTAGATGAATATGGAAGTTTTATTTGGCTTAATATTGATGGTGAAAGTAATGTTTATCAAATATCACAAAAATTAGATGCTCATTATCCAAAAATGGAAAAAAGCTTATCTAGATTAATTAAATTTTTGGAAATCCTTCAAAATCATAATTTTATAACTTGGAAGGAGATTTATTAATGTCAATACTACATTATCTACCATACATATTATTATTTATGGTTGCAACAATGTTAATTTACGGATGGGGGCTATGGCGTGCATCTCGACAACAAAGAGATTTAATGAATATGTTATATTCAAAAGCCGTCTCAAAAATAAAAAAGGCAATCAAACAAAAAGGTCCTTTATCAAAAAAAGAAATTCAAGAAGTAGTAAAAAACATTCAGGTAAGCCAACCTTTCTCTAAAAACCGTTTAGGTGTAACAGATAAAGTAAGTTTCACAACTGCAATTCTCTCTTTTATGATGGAAAATAATATGTTAATAAAAGAAAAAGAGAATGGAAGATTTGTTTATAAACTTAAATAAAAAAAAGATATCTTTCGATATCTCTTTTTTATTATATTTCTTCATATTCACCATTATCTTTTATATTAAATAAAGGTAACTTTTGTAAGAAAATTATATCGTCTCTATCAGCAGCATCCCCTTCTGCCAAAATTGCAGCTTTTGAAACAATCTTTGCTCCAGCTTTTAAAACTAAGTTTTCAAGAGCTTTTAAAGATTCACCGGTAGAAATAACATCATCAACAATACAAACTTTTCTATCTTTTATTTTGCAAGCATCAATACCATCTAAAAATAAATTTTGTACACCTTTAGTTGTTATTGATTCCAAAGATTCACTTACAACATCTTTCATATAAGATTTAACGCTTTTTCTAGCAACAATAAACTCTTTTAAACCTCTAAGTCTTGTCATTTCATGTGTTAAAGCAATACCTTTTGCTTCCGCTGTTACAAATATATCTACATCCCCTATTTTCTTTAACAACTCTTTTGCTGCAACTTCAATAAGTTCACTGTCACTTAAAACAACAAAACTTGCAAATGCTTTTTTATCATCAATATGTATATATGGAAGTTGTCTTTTAATACCACATATATTTATTTCATATTTTTTTTCCATTTTAATTTCTCACCTACTAAATAAAAATAAATCTTGCCAAAATACCGGCAATCATTCCAATAAAAGGATCGCTTACAGCAGTTACTGCCATAGTAATTCCACCTACCATTGGTGTTGTAGCAACAGCAGTTGCACAGTTACCAGGAACTGTAACAAATACACCAAGAACAAATAAGAAACCGCAAATAGATGACGCAGGAACATATTTACCAATTTTAGGAAGAAGTCCAAAAATTAAAATAAGTCCCATTACAAACATCATTGCAATACCAGCCCATAATGCGTGTGGCGCACTTCCTGTAGCAGAAATAATTGATTCAACAGGTGCACCCCCAAAGAAAGATGAAACCATATCAGCTAAAGAACTAATTACAGATAAATGGTCAATATTTACTTCTGTATTTGCCATACTTCCTGTAATAGCACCAAATGATATATTAGAACCAATATTCAAACATACCATACCAAGAGCACCTCTTAGTATTTTAGCATTAAAAGAAAGTTTTTGTCTTTCAATTTTATCTTCTTTTGCTACAGACATCTCTTCATTTGCATCTTTAACAAAGAACTTTGCAGCAATGCAAGATAATATTACAGAAATTGTTATAGTATAAACTAAATCTTGTGAAAAGGCATACGTAACAATTGCTGAAATTAAAGAAACAATACCTATAATTTTATCTTTCTTAAGCATATCAACAGAAACTTTAGCAAGCATTAAACCTACCCCTGCCATCATTCCTGCAGCTATTTCAGGCCCTATAAAATCAACAACTTTTGTAAGCATTCCACAAAGTCCGATAACAGCCATTATTGCCGCACCGATAAATATCATAGAACACATTTCTTTTTTATCTTTACCCATTGTACCGGCATAAGTTATTGTTTCTGCCTGAAAAGAAATAGGAGCAACACTACCTGTAATAAAGTTACCTATTGCACCAACAAAAAAAGCAAAAGCTGTTGGAATAGATGCAAATCCAAAAGTTAAAGCCAACAACCCTTGTGGTAATCCATTTAAGATTACACTAATAACCGCCATTATATCAGAAGCGATTTCACTCATACAAATTCCTCCTTATTTTACAAAATACCATAAAAGTATATCATATTTCAGGAAAAATTTAATTAATAATTTTCACCTTTTTAAATGTAATCGTAATATTATTTTTATTTAGACATAAATTAATTATATAAACTTTAGGAGTAGTAAATGAAAATTAATTTTAAAAGACTTTTATTCTCTATCTTAATTCCACTTATTGTTGGAGGAATATCGGCGTTATTTACAAAAAACAGTATGGATATATATAAAAATTTAAACCTGCCTATGTTATCTCCCCCAGGTTTTATATTTCCAATTGTTTGGACGATATTATTTATTTTAATGGGAATCAGTGCATACCTTATATCCTTTTCAGAGGGAGAAGAAAAAGAAAATGCTCAAAAAATATATATTATTCAACTAATTTTAAATTTTATATGGAGTATAATATTCTTTAATTATAATAATTATGTTCTTTCATTTATCGTATTAATAATAATTTGGCTTTTTATTTTAAAAATGATCATTTCTTTTTACAACATTAATCCTATTTCAGGATATTTACAAATTCCATATCTTTTATGGGTTACTTTTGCAGGATATTTAAATTTTATGATTATTCTTTTAAATTAAAAAAAGCTTCAATTAAGAAGCTTTTTTACCTTATAGGAAGTTTAACTATACTATATTTCCCTCTAAAATTCTCATCTCCATAAGAAATTTTTTTCTCTTTTAATTTATATAATAAATAATCCATTGTTTTTGGAGATAATTTTTCAATAGCTGGGTAATCAGGGAACCTATTTATTTCCGGAAATTTTATTCCATTTTCGGTTATTGCAAGGTCAAATCCAAAATATTCAAGTTCGGGAATATTTCTTGCAACATCCAAAACTGTCTGTTTTACTTTTTCCCAGTTTGGTAGATAACCTTCTATTTTTACATTAGTATCAGGATGATATAAACAAGGTTTTATTTCATTATCTTCAATAATTTTTGCATCAAAAAATTTTCCAGTTTCAATATCAATTTTTGCAAACATTCCCCCTGCTCCCATATTATCTACGGCACCGGTTCTTTTAGATCCAAATCTCATATAAGCATTCCCTATTTCAGGATTTTTACCATCTTTTTTAAATACAATCATTCTTATTGTATTAACAGCACCTGAATATATATTTTTTATTACGGGATGCATATTTATATATTCCGTTATTAAGTATTGATTATTAACATCTTTTAAAATATTAAGCACATCTTCTTTTTTTGCTTGTTCATGATTAAGATAGTATTTACCGTCTAAATATTCAAATTTATAAAATCCGTCACCATGAGAACCTTCATCGGGTTTTAGAGCAAGTGATTTTTTTTCTTTTACAAGTTTAAAAATATCTTCAAAAGTATTTGAATACCCTTCAGGACAATCCATCATAGAAATAACTTTATTGTTTCCGTTTTTAAGAATTATATGATAATAGTATTCAGGAAAACAATTATTATAATCAGAACAAATATACTTTACGGTTATTTTATCTTCCATCCATTTTCTGTATTCATTATTTATATGTCTTAACCATCTATACTCAAAATCAGAAATATAATTATTATAATTCTCATCATTTATTCCATATTGATGTATTCTGTAAGATATAAAACCATGTTTTTTTGCCCACATTTTTTCTTTAAATGTAGTATCCTTATTTGTAATAAAGTCTTTTAACTGCTCTTTGGGAAATTTTATTGAAAGATAAGGAAGTAAACCTTTTGGGAAAAATAGTTTTGCATATGTAGCTCTTACTTTAAGTTTAACTTTCTTCATTCCCCTTTTTGTTTTTACCGATAAACCTTTATACGCTTTTCTTTTTTGTTCAACTTTATATTTTAAATATTTTGATGTTTCAATACTAAAAGGTACAGATTTAGGATATTCTGGATGACCATCCCAACTTATAATTTTAAACCCATCATCTGTTATCATTATTTTCAAACCCAAAAACTCAAGTTCAGGAGCAAAATATCCTATATTTTTTACGGTTTCTTTAATCTCATTCCAAAAAGGAATTTTACTTGGAATAGCATAATCATTATTTGGATTTGTTGTTTTCTTTATCCTTTTTCCTCTATTTATGCTTACACTATCTGAAATTTTACCATCTATAGTATTTATATAAGCATATACAGTACTTTCATACCATTCTTCATTTTCTATTTCCATTAATTCTTCATCATTAGAATCATCTTCATACAATCTGAATAAAATATCATTATTGTTATTTTCATCGTCATTTAAGTTTGTCTCTTCTTTAAATGATGTATTTTTTAAAATATCAATATTGTTATTTAAAAATTTATTTTTTTCAAATGAAATATATGCATCTCCAATTTTAGGATTATCACCTTTAGAGTTAAATACTATTAAATTTATTAAGCCTCCTTCAAAATCTTTTCTTGGAATTAAATCTTCAGTAATAATAACACTTTTATTTATTTTTGAAATGTAATCAATTAATTCTTTTTCTTTTACGTTTTTTCCATTTATATAAAAGTTATCATTTTTGCATTCAATTAAATCCCTTTGAGAACTTTTTGAAATATACAATCTGACCTTTTTCTCTGTTTTTATCGTATTAATTACATCTTTCCACGTATCATTTTTATTACTTATATTTAGAGGAATAATAAGTTTATTCTTATATCTATTTGTAATATGATAAAAACATTTTGGCATTTTATCCCTAAATGGTTTAAAAATATTATAAATAGTTACCTTATCTGATATCCACTTACCATATATTCCATTAATTGGTCTTAAAAAAGCATAATCCTTTGCAGATATAATATCCTTATAATTTTCTTCGCTTATATTTAAACTTCTCACCTGTTCAGGTAAAAATCCTCTTTTTACTGCCCATCTTGTTTCTTTAAAAGAATAATCCTTATCTTTTAAATAACTTCTATATACTCCTCGTACCCATTTTCTTGCTTCTACACCTGTAAAACCTTTTGAAGTTTTTGGAAAAGCTAAAATATTTAATCCGTATTTCTTTATGTCATTAAAGGACATTATATAAGTACCCCCTTATTCTTCTCATAATCTTTTGGTGAATTAAAATCCTGCGTATCATCATGTATATAAACATATTTATCTTTTATTTCCTTTTCATCAAAAGAAAGACCTTGAAATGATTGATAAACCTGCCATCCTATACACTTTTCAATTTTGCCTTCTAAATATAATTTCCTTACATTTTCAACATGCTTAATAAATACATTGGATTTTTTTATTTTAATTGCAACAATAGATTTTCCATTACCAAAAAACATTAAATCATCTGTATTTATTTTTATAATTTTTTCCATTGCCTTATCAGAATAATATGTATCTCCGTATAAAAAACATATATTGTCTTCTATAAGTTCACTTGTAAATCTATCAATTTCTAAGATATTATGTTTAGGTTCATATCTTTTTGAACCTTTTATTTCATACCTTTCATCATGAGAAGTTATTATTACTTCACTGTCTTTATCAAATTCATTTAATAATCTTACAGTTCTTTCTATAATTTTTTCACCATTTACTTCTATAAAATGCTTGGGAATATTTTTGTAATTATGCCATCTTTTACCTTTACCATCAGCCATTATTATATACTTCATATATTACCTCTATTTTATTACTTTATGATATCTGTAAAAATCACCAAGTTCGTTATTTCTCTGCCCTCCCCAAAGCTGTATAATATTTACGCCTGAGGATGTATTTGCTTCAATAATACATATTCCTTCAATAGTTAATAAAATATCCCAAGCTATAAAATGCATATATGGAATTTTATTTGCAAGTTCTAAAATTTCTTTTTTTAACTCTTGCCAATTAGGAATTTTAACTCCTTCTATAGGTGCCTTAGAGTCAGGATGAATTTTATATACATTTAAGTTATGAAGACATCTTGCCTCAGATAATTCTCCTGTTTCTAAATCTATTTTTGAAACAAGTCCTCCTCTACTTCCATTATCTACAGGTATTGTCTTTTTTGTTCCTATTCTTTGTACGGCAAAGAATATTTTTATTTTCTTGGTATGAATATCTCTTAATGTAATTAATCTTATTGTATTTACTGTTTTATCATATATTTTATTTGCATACTCATGTTGACTTATACATTCCACGATTATCCAATTATCCCTTTTAACCAAAAAAGAAACAAACTGTTTCTCATTTAATTCATTTCTATCTACAAAAATATGACCATTATCATAAGTTAAAATATTAACATCTTTTCCTTTTCCTGCTCCATAAGGTTTTATAAATAACTTTTTATGATCTTTAAGAAGTCTTAATGCATAGTCATAGTCCACTTCACTATCATTAAAAATAGATAAAACACCTTTATTTTTTATCATATAAATTTCCGGAACTTTAATATATTGTTTCAACACTTCGTTTGCTACAATTTTATTATTAAACATAAAATCAAAAGGTTCATTTATATATCTTGACCTGTACCAATCAAATTCAGACAAATACTCATTTTTATCATTGTGATCTAAATCATATAGCATCCATTGATCTGCTAAAAAACCTCTTGTAAGATTTGCTCTTATTTTTTTATAAAAAGGGCATTTAAAATGATTTTTTACAAATATAATTCTTTTAAAATATATAACAAATAATTTTACTTTTTTTAAAATTTTCTTCGCAAGTTCAAACATAATTTCTCTCTTTTCTATGACAATTTATCTAAAACTAACTGTGCAAGTTTTGCAGTAGATGTTCCAAGTTCTTTTGGCAAATATTTTTCTCTGTAATTATCAAGAGAATTTTGATTGTAATTACCTGATTCCAAGTCCATAATCAAATCTTTTGCATTTTTAAAAGCACATCCCGGCATTGAATAAAATGGATCAACATTAACTCCATTTTTTATTATGTATTCATCATAATCATAAAGATAATAGTAAGTTTTTTTATTTAAAATTGCTGCTTCTACCGCAATTGCAGAATAATCTGTAATTAAGTACTCACAAACAGAAAGAAGTCTTACTGCACTAAATTCAGGACAAGTTAGTATATTCGGATTATCTGTATTTATTTTTTGATTTGGATGACTTTTTACAATTAAAAAATATTTATCAAAATCTATATAATCTAAAAGCTCTTCCCATTTGGGAATAATATTTCTTCTAAAAGTAGGCGCATATAAAATTACTTTTTTTTCTTTTAAAAAAGGATATTCATCTAAAATTCTTTCTTTATTAAATTCATTCGTTCTCAAAAGATAATCTATTCTTGGAAGACCTATATTATAAAGTTTATCTAAACTGGTATTAAAAGATTGAAGATAAAATGGATTCCATGATTCTGCAGATGAAATAATTATGTCATAATTTTGATGCATACATAAAAGATTAGAGATTTCTTCACTTCTTCCTGAAGGCTTACCAATAGTTTGATGACCTGACTTTTTTATTTTCCCTATCGAATGCCACATCTGTATTATTGTTAATTCTTTTTTATGCTTACAAATAGAAACAATAGGCCAATAAGAATCTAATACACAAACTTTACTGGTTGCAAGGTGATACATACTTTTAAAAGAATCTATAATAAATTTAATTATTCCTTTTTTGCTATCATCTAATCTATTACATATGTATTTAATCTCAATTTTATTAGATGTCTTATTAATAAGTTCATTTTCTAATAATAAAAAATCTAAACTTAAAGTATTTGACTGTCTACTTAAAAATAAAACTTTGTTTTCTTTTATTGGATTATATTTTTTTATAAAGTAATAAACTATACTAATAATTTTCTTTCCTAATTTTATTACAACTACCATTTTTCCCCTCATCGCAATTTAGGCTAATTATATCAATAAAAATAACAAAAAAAATAATTTATACATTTAATTTACATAATAGAAATAAAGGTTTTACTTTAATCTTTTAAATAAAAAATATCCTAAACATATATTTAGGATATTTTTTATTTTATCTACTTATTATTCTTTTTATTTTCCTTTTTAATCTCCTTGGAAGCATTCTGATAAACCCTATCTCCATATTTTTTGTATTTATCATTATCTTGTCATAAACAATAGGATTTATTCCTTCTATATTTTCAATTTCTCTTATTTTATCTTCATAAATATGTTTTTTCCCAATTTGGTCTGGAGATTGTAATACATCGAAATTAGGTTTACCATTTCCCTCTACAAATTCAACATCTCCATTTTCCGTAATACATACATCCCAACCAATATGTCTCATTTCAGGAACTTTCAATGCAGCATCACATACTGCCTCTTTTAATTTATCCCAGTAAGGATATTTAAACCCTAAAATCTTTTCTTTAGAATCAGGATGTATATCTGTTCTTATATGAGCTCTATTTATTGCTTGGTTAACCTTTCCACTCTCAACATCTATTGTTGCAGCAACTCCACCTCCATGAAAGTTATCAATAACATTTCCGGCTCTTCCGAATCTTGCAACGGCACCCATTACTTTTGCTGTATTATCGGCACATACTAAAGTATAAACTCTAACAGTATTTAATGTACTTTCATTAAACTTTGCTATTTCACTATTTTGTTTAATTATTTCCTCAATTATCAAACCTTCTTCTTTACAAAGTTCAAATAAATTTTGTGTTGTATCATCATTTGTTTTTATAACTCTTGCACCTGCTCCACCAGTTCCTCTTACAGATTTTGCAAAAAATTCTTCATGTTTTTTTATAAAAGTATTAAATTCATCAAAAGAACAACAGCTTACATCAAGCCAATCCCTTTTTACATACTTTTTAAAAGTATCGTTAAACAATGCTTTATCCAAGAATATTTTTCTATATTCTTTTTTATTACAAGCTTTTTGAACTCTTTTTCTGTATCCTTCGTTTAAAAAAGTATCTCTTATTTCAGGTTCTTTATTATATAGTTCATAATCAAAATAACAGTTATGAGTAAATCCTCTTTGTCTACAATATAATAACCAATCACAAAAATACACAGTAAAATTTACATTGTTATATTTTAAATTTTTTTTTTGATTTATATTTTCTTTTAAAAGCCTTATATTTCTTCTCAAGTTCTTCTTTATCTATTTCAGGCATTTTACTTCCAAGTAATTTAACTATACTTTCAAGAGTTCCATCAAAGGCTCTATATTTTATATATTTTGAAGGTTGATTTTTACATTTTGCATAATATGGAAGAGGTGTTCCTAAAATATAACATGTTGAAATAATAGTAGCTGGATGTTTATCATTAGGTCCATTCATTGTTCCTACTATTTCTTTATTTAAACTTATATTATTATCCTTTTTAGTTATTAAAGGCATATATTTAACACATATTCTATTTTCATTTTCAAATTTATCTGCATAACTTCCTTTTTCGCAATATATTGTTAAATTATTACATCCAACAAAAGCATCTTTATCTATACTTGTAACTGATGGTGGTATCTTAATACTTAATAAATTTTCACAATTTAAAAATACATTTTTTTCAATACATTTTAATGACTCCGGAAGCCATAAGCCACTCATTTTTATACAATTTTCAAATGCGTTTTCTTCTATCTTTATTACTTCATCAAAAAATCTTACACTTTCTAAGTTTGTAAAATTTTTAAAAGCTTCTTTTCCTATTATGTTTGTTTGTTTTCCCAAATAAACTAGTCTTGTACTATCATTTTTTTCTATATCATTGTTTACATAATATACAGGTTTACCATCTACATTTTTACTTAGCTTAACTACACTGCTCATACTTAAAAAAGAATGAAGAACAGCATAATCGTCATATATTTCATATATTCCTTCTTTTTCTTCCTTATAATAATTAAAATTATCATTTTCTTTTAGTTCAGGAATATTTATTTTTACTGATCTGTTTTTACTTATAGTTTTCTTTTTGTCTTTTAAAATATTAAGTACTTCATTTATATCTTTATCTTCATTTTTTCTTAAATCATCTATTGAATTTGAAGAAACTTCTATATTTGTATTTAATATTATTTCGTTATTTTCAAGAAGTTTACTTACATCTTCATATGTATTTTTAAGCATTAGAACTTTTTCCTCCGTAAGCCCCAAAGATTCTACAATAGGTAATACAGTAAATGGAATTCCCTTATAATTTTTTACAATTTTACATGGTATAAATTCAATTTTTGATTTTATTTCTCCATTTTCTTTTCGTAATTTTAAATTATAAAGAAGTGTGTACTCTGAAAAATTTGAATCAGCAAAAGTGTTTAAATGTGAAATTAAATTTCCCAAAGAGAAAAGTACAGGTTTATCATTTATTTTTTCAAACTTTTGAATAACATGTGCATGAGAACCTACAATAAAGTCATAGCCTATATTAGATAAGTTTTCAGCCATTGAATATTGTCTTTGTGTAATTTCAGAAGTATATTCTTTTCCCCAATGTGGAAAACATACTGTTATTTCTGCTCCTCTTTCTTTCATTTTATCAAATACACTTTGAGCTCTATTTTGGGTATAAGTATTAAGTAAGTTTATTCTGCCTTGTCTGTTTAAGTTAGGCTGCATTTTATTATAAGAAGTTGAAAAGGCTGTAAAACCAACTTTTATACCACATATATCAACAATTACAAATTTATCTTCTTTCTTTAAAAATGTACCTGTTTGAATAATACCAATATCTTTTACATTGTTAATTGTATCTACCATTCCTCTTACACCTGCATCAATAGTATGATTGTTTGCAGTTGTAAGCATATCAAAACCACATAAAGAAAGAGCCTCTAAATATTCATATGGGGCATTGCAATAATACGGTCCTTCATGTGTTAATATTTCACCTCTGTAAGAAGCTGTTTGCGATATTACGGTTTCTAAATTTCCGCAAATAAAATCTGCTTTTTCAAAAATAGGTTTAACATATTTAAAACATAATGAAAAATCATATCCACCATCTTTTTTAGAATATTTTTCAATCATGTTTTCTAAGCATAATAAATCACCTGTAAAAATTAAAGATATTTCATCTTTATTATCTTTTATAGATTTAAAACATTTATTATCATCAGACAAGACAAATCTTCTTATATTTAAATGCTTTTCAATATTTTTATTAATATTTTCTCTTTTCTTTAGTTCATAACTTGG
This sequence comes from Anaerofustis sp. LCP19S3_F7, assembly GCF_052119445.1. Taxonomy (NCBI): domain Bacteria; kingdom Bacillati; phylum Bacillota; class Clostridia; order Eubacteriales; family Eubacteriaceae; genus Anaerofustis; species Anaerofustis sp. LCP19S3_F7. The sequence goes on from NZ_JBQKFF010000011.1 coordinate 13,547, forward strand.
ACTTTTATATTCATACTTTTCTATTTGAGGATATTCCAAAACATTAATCTCCTTTTTATATAATATTTTAAATTTTATCATAATGTAAAATATTGTTACCTTTCCTTTTCGGTAAAAGGTTTGTAAATTTTTTATAAAATAAAAAAAGATACTGCAAAAGCAATATCTTTTTAAATCATATCCTCAATATCTTCATCAGTATATCCCAAATAATTTAAAACATCTTTAGTATGATATCCCTCTGGGTATCCTGCATATTCATATTCAACAGGACTATTTAAAAACTTAATCGGACACCCAACCTGTTTTACTTTTATCTCTTTTTTATGAGGAAGTTTAGTTTCAACAAACATTTGTCTTTGATGTAGATGTTTATCTTCTTTTGTTTCATTTAAAGACATTACAGGTTCAACACACGCATCAACGTCTTTAAAAAATATACTCCATTCTTTTTTTGTCTTTTCTTTAAATTTCTCTTTTAATGTTTCTTTTACAAGTTTTGTATCTGTTTTTAAAATTTTACCATCAGCCCAATCTTCATATCCTAAAGCCATACATAAATTATAGAAAAATTTTGGTTCTAATGCTGCTACACTAATATATTCTCCGTCTTTTGTTTCGTAAAAATCATATATACCTCCCCCGTTTAATACTTGACTTTCTCTTTTAGGTGCTATATTTGAAGTTAAAAAAGAAATTCCGTCCATCGTATTAAAAGGTATCATACCATCAAGCATTGATATGTCTATATATTCTCCAATTCCTCTTTTTTCTCTATTATACGCTGCCGCTAAAATTGAGGCAACACTATTCATAGAACCCGACGCAAGGTCCGCAACTTGCATATTGTAAAGAGATGGTCCTGATTTTTTCCTGCCTGAAGAAGCCATTAAACCACTTCTTGATAAATAATTTATATCATGACCTGCTCTATCTTTTAACTCACCACTTTGACCGTATCCGGTTAAAGAACAGTAAATAAGTTTTGGATTAATTTTACTTAAAGTATCATAATCCAGTCCAAGTTTTTTCATTACACCAGGTCTAAACTGTTCAATAATAATATCATATTCCATTATTAATTTTTTTACAGCTTCAATGGATTTTTCTTTTTTTAAATTTAAGTATATACTTTTTTTATTTCTTCCAAGCCATGCTGCAGAAGCAGTAATATCTGAATCTTCAATAATCGGAGGCCAATGAGTTACCAAATCAAATCTATCTTTACTGCTTATTTTTAATACTTCTGCACCCATATCCGCAAGAAGTAGTGTTGCATAAGGTCCGGGAAGAAGTGTTGTAAAATCTAAAATTTTTAATCCTTGTAATATACCCATTTTATTCTCCTAAAATTATTTTATTAATTATTTATTTATTATATAATATAACATATATCGACATTTTTTTTATAAACATAATAAATTTAAAAACACTAATTATACTATTTTTCATCTTAAAATAATTATATTTGGAGGTTTATTTTGCCGGGGTTAACAGCGCATTATATTTTTGGTCAAAAGGTCTTAGAAAAATATCCAGAAAATATTAAACAAATAATTCTTAAAAATAAAAACCTATTTGATATAGGTTTATTGGGACCAGATATATTATTTTATTATAAACCGATTAAAAGAAATCACGTAACAAAATGTGCAAGATATGTACACCGTTTAAAAGGTAAAGAAGTATTTGATTATGCTTTACAATCTTTAGAAAATGTAGAAAATAAAGAAGCATATATTTCATATATATTAGGATTTATATGTCATTTTACTTTTGATAGTAATGCTCATGGATATATTCAAAAAAAAATTAAAACAGATAAAATAAATCATCATACAATCGAATGGGAATTTGAAAGATATATAATGAATAAAAACAACATTACTCCCAAAAGACACAATAGAACAAAATGGATTAATATTAATAAAAAAGACAGTGAGATAATTTCAACTTTTTTCAAAAATATTACGCCTAATGAAATATATCATAGTATTAATAAAATACATCTTTATGATTCTTTAATGGTCTCTTATACCCCAATCAAAAGATACTTTGTTTTAACTTCATTACATATAATAAAGAAAACAAAAAAGAAACCAATGATAATGGAAAAAAGACCAAATAAAAAATGTTTTGACAGCAACTTAAGACTTGAAAAAATAATGAATAAATCAATAAATAAATGTATAGAAAACACAAATAATTTAATTTCTAATTTAAAATACAATAAACCTTTATCTATTGAATTTGACAAAATTTTTGGACCAAATGAAAATTGGCAGGATATTTTAGTATTACCATTAGAAGATGAAAAATATTATGAAATTTAGATTAAGTTAAAATATAAACAAATTTTTAGTTTTTTTTATAATTACAAATATATAATGTAAAATTTTTGAAAAATATTAATATTTTTTTCAGTTTATATACAATCTGTTTTTAGTTTATGATAAAGTATTAAATATAACATTTGGAGGTTTTTATTTTGCCTGGAATTACAGCTCACTACATATTTGGACAAAAAGTTTTAGACAAATATCCAAAAGAAATAAAAAATATAGTAATTGAAAACAAAGATTTATTTAATATAGGTTTACAAGGACCTGATATATTATTTTATTACAAACCTTTAAAATCAAATAATGTTACAAAATTTGGAAATGATATGCACGATGAAAAAGGAAGTATATTTTTTAACAGTGCAATATATACTCTACATTCCATAGGAGAAGAAAATTTTAATAAATATTTATCTTATTTATTAGGTTTTTTATGTCACTTTACTTTTGATAGTAATGCTCATGGATACATAGAAAATAAAATATATACAAGTAAAGTAACTCATTATGACATAGAATGGGAATTTGAGAGATATTTAATGAAAAAAAATAATATCGATCCAAAGAAAAAACAAAGATTAAATTGGATAAATATTAGTAAAGAAAACAGTAAAATAATTTCAGATTTTTATAAAGGTATAACTCCAGATGAAATTTTTCATTCTATAAATTCAATATCTTTTTATGATAGTTTTTTACTTGGAGCACATTTATGGCAAAGAGAACTTGTTTCTTTCGTTCTTCATATAGGCGGACAATATAAAAGTAAAAATAAATTAAGAATGCAAAAAGAACCAATTAAACTTTGCCTTGACAGTAATTTAAGACTTGAAAAGATAATGAATAACTCAATAAATAAGTGTATAGAAAACACAAATATTTTAATTGATAAATTGGATAATAATACTTCTTTATCAAAAGCATTTGACAAAACTTTTGGACCAAACGAAAATTGGCAAGACATTTTAGTCTTATCATTGGAGGAAGAAGAAAAGTATGAAATCGAAATTTAATGAAATAGAAAAGAAATGGGTTTTATATGATGTTGGAAACTCTGCATTTACAATGCTCATTACAACAATAATGCCTATTTATTTTAACCAACTTGCAAGCTCTCAAGGTATCTCAGAAGTAAACTACCTTGCATACTGGGGATATGCAACGACAATATCAACAATAATAGTTGCTTTACTTGCTCCATTTTTTGGAACAATATCAGATTTTCCGGGATGGAAAAAGAAACTATTTTCTGTATCATTGTTAATCGGATCAGTTGGATGTGTTCTTCTTGGAATAATTCAATCATGGATATGGTTTTTATTATTATTTGTACTTGCAAAATCAGCATATTCTATAAACTTGGTATTCTATGATTCAATGCTTACCGATGTTACAACCCCGGAAAAAATGAATAGAGTTTCAGCAAGTGGATATGCTTGGGGATATATTGGAAGTTGTATTCCATTTGTTTTATCTCTTATAGTAGTTTTATTCTATGATAAAATCGGTTTATCAATACAAGTCGCTATGTTTTTGGCATTTTTAATCACTGCTGTTTGGTGGATTCTATTTGCAATGCCTTTATGGAGAAAATACAAACAAAAAAATTATGTTGAACCAACACATCATCCATTAAAAGAAAGTTTTATAAGGTTATCTAAAATATTCAACGAGCTAAAGAAAAATAAAAAAGTACTGTTTTTCTTAATAGCCTTTTTCTTCTATATAGACGGTGTATATACAATAATAGATATGGCAACTGCATATGGTACAGCTCTAGGTTTAAAATCCGAAGGTTTATTACTAGCTTTACTTGTAACACAAATTGCCGCATTTCCTACTGCTTTGTTTTTTGGTAAATTAAGCACAAAAACAGATGTGTTTAAATTAATATTAGTATGTATAACAGCATACTTCTTCATAGTTTTATATGGAATGACAATGAAACTTCAATATCAATTTTGGATACTTGCAATTTGTGTAGGAGCATTCCAAGGAGGAATTCAATCTCTTTCACGTTCATATTTTGCATCAATAATTCCAAAGAATAAATCAGGTGAATATTTTGGAATATATGATATTTGCGGAAAAGGTGCTTCAATACTTGGAACATTCTTGGTATCTTTGGTAAGCCAAATAAGCGGAAACATTAATACAGGAGTTGGAATTCTTGCTGTAATGTTTGTTATTGGCGGATTCTTCTTTATAAAAACATCTAAGGTAAAAAGCTTAAATTAAGCTTTTTACCTTTTTTATTATTAATTTTCTTCTTATAAATTACTATTTTTATAGTATAATTTAAAAGTAAAGGAGAATAAAATGGATTTAAAAGAAAAAACAATTTCGAGTGATATAGTATTTAAAGGCATGGTATTTGATATAGCTCAAGAAGAAGTTTTACTTCCAAATAACGAAACTGCAAAAAGACAAATAATAAAAACTAACGGTGCTGTTTCAATCATTCCCATAACAAAAGAAGGAGAAATAATTTTAATAAAACAATACAGACAAGCTGTAAAATCAGAAACGCTTGAGTTTCCGGGAGGAAAACTTGAAAAAGGAGAAGACATAAAACAAGCTGCGTTAAGAGAACTTCGAGAAGAAACAGGATACATAGCAAAAAATATAAAACCTTTTGGAGAAACTTATCCTGCAAGCGGATATTCTGATGAGGTTATTTATTATTTTATTTGTGACGATTTAGAAGTTAAGGAAAAACAAGATTTAGATGAAGATGAATTTATAAATATAGTAAAAGTTTCAAAAAAAGAATTAAAAAATATGATTTTAAATGGTGAAATAAAAGACTCTAAAGTAATGGCATTTGGACTAAAATATTTAATTAAAAATAATATTTAGATAGGAGAAAAAATGAATTACTGCTTTGGTGTAGATATAGGTGGAACAACCGTAAAAATAGGTTTATTTCAAGATAATGGAACGATAGTTGATAAATGGGAAATTCCAACACGTAAACAAGAAGGAGGTAAATATATTTTACCTGATATTTCAAAATCTCTTTTAGATAAAATTAATGAAAAACAAATAAATAAAAAAGATATTTTAGGCGCAGGAGTTGGGGTTCCCGCTCCAATAAAAGAAGAAGGTATTGTAAGAGGTTCAGCAAATCTTAATTGGAAGTATAAAGAGGTTATCAAAGAATTACATGAACTAACAGGATTTAAAATAAAGACAGGAAACGATGCAAACATGGCAGCTTTAGGTGAAATGTGGTTAGGTTCAGGTAAAAATTATAATAACTTGATAATGATAACTTTAGGCACTGGTGTCGGAGGCGGAATAATAATAAACGGTAAACCTCTTATTGGTTCAAATGGTGCAGGCGGTGAAATTGGACATTTGAAAGTTAATTATAACGAAGATAAACACTGTGGTTGTAAAGGTCAAGGTTGTCTTGAACAATATGCTTCCGCAAGAGGAATTGTAAATTTAGCTAAAAATAAGTTAGAAAAAACAAATAAAAAAAGTATTCTTAATAAAGATGATATAACTTCAAAAGATGTTTTTGATGCCTTAAAAGATGGCGATGAAATAGCAAAAGAAGTTATTGAAGAGTTTGGTAAATACTTAGGATACGCAATTGCAAATATTGCAGTAATAATTGACCCTGAAATTATTTTAATAGGCGGAGGCGTGTCAAAAGCAGGAAATGTTATAATAGAATATGTAAAGAAATATTTTGACAAAAAAGCATATTTTGCAAACAGAAATATAAAGTTTGAACTTGCAAGTTTGGGTAACGATGCCGGAATTTGTGGGGCTGCAAAATTAATATTAATATAAAAAAATACCCATATGGGTATTTTTTTATCTGTTATTTTTTTCTGTTAAAATTCTTAACTTCTCATCATAACCTTCTAATTGTTCTTTTAAAGCCTGCCATTTCCAGTTCTCATCAACTGTTCCAGGTTTATTCATTCTCGATTCATCCCCTAAATTCAACACATCTTGAAGAGGCATTATAACAATATTGCTTCGGCAAGAATATAATTTATCTTTTAATATTTCTATCTTTTCATCAATATATTTTTTATTTTCATCATTTTCTTCACCGCCAAAATATCTGTCTATACACCAGCCTCTAAGAGTTTGATTATCGTGCGTTCCGCTATAAGCTATCTTATTTAAAGGCGGAATATAATTTTCTGGATCTTTATCATAAAACTGAATAACATCTGCTCCAGGGAAACCTGTTTTTTCAAGTAAAGCTCTTACTCCAGGAGTAATCGTTCCAAGATCTTCAGCAATAAACGGTAATGCTCCAAATTCTTCATAAGCCTTTTCAAATACCTCAGTTCCGACACCAAGTATCCATTCACCTTTTATAGCCTTTTCTCCTTTTGGAACAGACCAATAAGCCTCAAATCCTCTAAAATGATCTAATCTTGTAAAATCATAAAGTGAAATTGCTCTTTTTAATCTTTTTAGCCACCAAGAATAATTATCTTCCTTTATTTTATCCCAGTTATATAATGGATTACCCCAAAGCTGACCTTCTTTAGAAAAATAATCAGGCGGAACTCCTGCTTCTTTTTCAATTTCTCCATTTTCATTTACAGTAAAATATTCTGGATCTGCCCAAACATCACAAGATGAAGCAGAAACATACATAGGCATATCACCTATTATTTTTATTCCTTTTTCATTTGCATAACTGTGCAAATCCTGCCACATTTGTTCAAAAACAAATTGAGTAAACTTGTAAAAATCAGCTCTTTTTCCTAGCTTTTTATTTTTATAAAAATCTATAGAATATTTTTTATGATTTTCATAATTTCCTTCAACATCCTTTATTGCCATATACATCGCATAAGCATCAAGCCAATAATCATTTTCTTTTTTGAAATTAATAAAATCACTATCTTTTTTATTAAAATGTTTATATTTATTTTCAAGCTCTGAAATTGAATAACTCGTTAAATTAATATTTCCTGCAAATGCTGATTGTCCGGAATATGGTGAACCAAAGGTATCCGTTGGATTAACAGGTAGTATTTGCCAATATTTTTGTTTTGCTCTTGCAAGAAAATCAACAAAATCTTTTGCCGGTTTACCTAATGTTCCTCCTGGTATTGAAGTTATATGACATAATACTCCGCTTCCTCTTTCTATTTCTGCGCAAAGTGCATTGTCATTTCTAAAATGAATTACGGACGAACCTAAAGGATATATTGTTACATTATAATATCCTTGTTCATCTTTAATCATATCAACACCTGTTACAATATCATTAGCTTTCCAATCTTCTTTTAATTTAATATCATAAACATTTGCTAAACTTCTGTTAATTAATAAAAGAGCTTTTGATTTATCATTTTTTCTATAAAATCCAAAGACATCATCATTAAATATAGCAGGATCAAAATCCCCCTTTATAAACACAGGATAAATTTTTCTAAGAGATATTGCATTTCTATAAATAGAAAGGTTATCCATATCTATATTTTCCCATGGGAATGAAGCTCTGTTATATGGATCAGAATATCCCTCAAGCCCTGCTTCATCTCCATAATAGATACATGGAACTCCAGGCATCAACATTTGTGTTAAAACAGCAAGCCATAATCTTCCTTTTGCTATACCTCTTTGATGATCATTTAATCTATATTCTCTTTTTTCATCTTCACTTAATGTATTTGCATCAACAGCATCTCCAAGAAGTGTCATTATACGCATTCTATCGTGACTTCCAAGCAAGTTTAAAGAGGAATAAAAATTCTCTTTTGGATAATTTTCATATAAACTCATTAAACTTTCTGCCAAATCATAAGCAGAGATTTTACCTAAAATAAAGTTCTCAATACCATCTCTAAACACATAATTCATAACACAATCAAGTTCTTCACCTTGAAAGTATTTTCTAAGTTCTCCATAACTTATTTTATTGCTTGCATCTTCCCAAACTTCACCCATAAGTACCCCATCATTACCTTTTTGTGCAATTACGGCATTTTTTATTCCTTTTATAAATTCATCGGGAAGTTCATCTGCAACATCGAGTCTCCAGCCTTTTGCTCCTAATTGTAACCATTTTTTTACTATGCTGTCTTCATTTTTATATATAAATTCTTGATAACTTTCACAGCTTTCATTTACATTTGGTAAATCATCCACACCCCACCAACAATCATAAGTACCGTCTTCTTTAAAATTAAACCAGTCATAATACTTAGATTCTTTTCCTTGGAATGCACCTTTTTCATCATAATTTCCATATTTATTGAAATATATACTATCACATCCTGTATGATTAAATACCCCGTCTAAAATAATGGAAATACCTTTCTTTTCTGCCTCTTTACATAAATATTTAAAATCTTCCTCATCACCAAGAAGCTCATCAATTTGATTATAATCTGCAGTATCATACCTATGGTTGCTTGCAGCAGAAAATATAGGATTCAAATATATTGACGTAATTCCTAAATTCTTTAAATAATCAAGCTTTTCTACAATACCTTGTAATGTTCCACCATAAAACTCCCAGCTTTTAATCCTTCCTTGTTCATCTTTATCATATTTAGGTTTATCATTCCAACTAGATACAAGTTTTCTTTCTGGGCCTTTTCTTTTCTTTTCTAAGTTTTTAACTCTTTTTTCAAAATCTTTTCCCCTATTAAATCTATCAGGAAAAATTTGATAAACCACAGAGTTTTTATACCAACTTGGAACTTTTCTTTCTTTATAAACTGTAATTTGAAATGAAGGAGGTTCATAAGAATATAATGCACCTTCTCCTCCTGTTCTTCCTTGTTTTGCTCCATAATAAACTTTGTTTCCGTCTTGTTTTTCAATGATGAAACTATACCATATTATACACGCTTCATTACATTTCAAATTGAAACTATGTCTTACATAATCATCTATTTTTTCTTCTTGCATTTGAAAAATACTTTCACCCTTTTTGTCTATCCATACCCTTAACTTAACTTTTGCATTTTCTTCTTCAAACAGGTCTAAACAAACAGAAACAGTGCCACCTATGCAGATGGCACCGAATGGTTTTCTATAAATTTCGTCTCTAGAATTATGATATGCTTTCATATTTCATTTTCCCTTTTGCTATTTTTTATTATTGTCTTTTTCAGTTGTATTTACCTTACTTGCAGTTTTACTGTCTTCTTTTTTTACAGTTTTATTTGCGGTAGTTTTAGCCTTAGCTGTAGTATCACTATCTTTTTTTACTGTCTTTCTTGAAGAAGTTGTCTTTTTTGTAGCTGTTTTTCTGGTTTTTCCTGCAGTTTTACTTGTTGTTTTGTTTGCAGGTTTTGAAGTAGTTTTACTTGCTGACGAAGTTTGTTTTTTTGATGTCGAAGATGAAGCTTTTTTTGCTTCATTTTCTACTTTAGTTTCTTTCTTTTCTTCTGGCTTTACTTCTTCAGCTTTTTTAGTTGCAACTGATTCTTGCATTTTAGTATCAGTATCTTTTTCTTCTTTAACTACTTCTTTTTTTTCTTCAATTACTTTAACTGTTTCTTCATTTTTTTCATTATTTTCTATAGTTTTTTCTTCTTTAGCTACTTTATCATCCTTTTTTTCAACTACATATGGTTCAATTTCAGGATGAAGTTGTTCATATAATTTCTTATATTTATCAGCAGCTACATTCCAACTAAAGTCTGTTTTCATAGCAGTTTTTTGCATCTTTGTCCATGCATCTTTATTATTATAATACAAATCTATTGCTGCTTTAATTGTAAACAACATTTCATGAGCATTATAATTTGCAAAACTAAAGCCAGTTCCTTCACCTGTGTACATATTATAAGGTTTTACGGTATCTTTAAGTCCCCCTGTTTCTCTAACAATAGGAAGTGTTCCAAAGTGCATTGCTATCATTTGAGATAATCCACATGGTTCAAATAATGAAGGCATTAGAAGCATATCTCCACCTGAATATAATCTATGACTTAAAGGTTCGCTAAATCTGATATTTGCACTTACCTTACCTGGATATTTATAAGAGAAACCTTTAAACATTTCTTCATATTCATAATCTCCCGTACCAAGTACTGCAAATTGAACTGATTGTTGCATTAGCTCATCTAAAACTCTTTGAATTAAATCAAGACCTTTTTGTTGCGTTAATCTTCCTATCATTACAATTAAAGGAATATCAGCATTAACTTCAAGACCAAGTTCTTTTTGAAGTTCTTCTTTACATTTTCTCTTTCCTGCTAAATCATCTGCAGAGTAGTTTGCAACAATATTTGTTGATTTTTCAGGATTAAAGAAATCAACATCAATTCCATTTACGATACCATATAAAACATTACTTCTTCTTCTGAAAATATCTTGCATATTTTCTCCAAAGAAATCACTTTGTATTTCACCGGCATATGTTTCACTTACAGTTGTTAAAATATCACTATAACATAAAGCACCTTTTAAGAAATTGATAGATTGAGAATCACATCTTAATTGTTCTGATGCTGCTTTATTTTTATCTAAACCTAATATATCACCAAGAACCATATCAGACATTTGTCCTTGGAATTTTAAATTATGAACTGTAAATACAGTTTTTATATTATCATAATTTCCTACACCATTATAAAATTCACGAAGGAATACAGGAGCCAACGCTGTATGCCAATCATTACAATGTAGAACATCACATTTAAAATCAGGCAAATACTGTAAACATTCCACTATTGCTTTTGAGAAAAATGCTATTCTTTCCCCATCATCAAAATAACCGTATGCTCCTCCTCTGTTAAAATAGTATTCATTATCTACAAAATAATAAATTACGCCTTGATATGTTATTTTTTCTATTCCGCAAAATACATTTCTCCACCCAAGAGGCATATAAAAATCACAAACATGCTCCATTTGATCTTTATATTCCTGTGGAATATCTCTATATTTTGGAACAATAACACGAACCTCAACCCCATCATTTTGTAATGCTTTAGGCAAAGATCCTGCAACATCTCCAAGTCCACCCGTTTTCATAAACGGATAAGCCTCAGAAGCTGCAAATAATACATTTAGTTTTCTTTTAACCATTACTTACACCCTATTCATTTTTTTCTTTAATGAAAATATCATCACTGGTTCCTTTAATCATTAAACCTTCACCAATAATATTTCCTTTATCTATTATAGCATATTCTATCTGTGCTCCAGACTTAATTACGCAATTTTGCATTATAATACTATTTTTTACAACAGCACCTTTTTCTATTATTACATTACGGAAAATAACGCTATTTTCAACAGTACCTGCTATTTTACAACCTGCCGGTACAACACTGTTTCTTACATGACAGCCTCTTTCGTATTTTGTAGGTGCAGAGTCTTGAACTTTTGTAAGTATTCTTGAATTTGATTTGAATAATTCTTCTGCAATTCCTTCTTTAAGTAAATCCATATTTCCTTCAAAATATGAATCAACATCGAAAATACATCTTGAATATCCTACGTATTCAAAGGTTTTTACATTTAATTTATTATAAGAACCTTTTAATGCTTCAAATAAATCTAAATAGTCAATTTCATTGAACCATTCAAAAATATTTAATAGAGTTGCTCTGTTAATTATAAAACATTCAATAAATGCTTTATCACCCTTTTTAACACCTTTAACTACATCTACAACTTTTCCGCCGGCTTCTTCTATTTTTAGTATATTTTCATTATCATTTGAAATTACTTTATAAGCCATTGTTATATCAGCTCCGCTTTCAACATGAGCTTTATATAACTGTGTATAATCAATGTTATTGATAATACTTGCTGAAGAAATTACTATGTATGGAGCAGGTGAACGTTTAAAGAACACGTCATTAATTTTAAAATCTCTTATAACAAATTTTTCATTTCCAACACATATACCATAAGATGTTCCCGGAAGAATATGAAGACCTCCTCTTTTTTTATCTAAATCCCATTCTTTTCCGCTTCCAACATGGTCAATAATAGAACGATATCTTGCAGGTTGTATAAGTCCTATTGTATTAATCCCTGAATTAACCATATTTGAAAGTGGGAAGTCAATTAGACGATATCTGCCTGAATAAGGAAGTGAGGCCATTGTCCTTTTATTTGTTAAAATATTTAAATCTGGTGTCCCATAATTTGCTGTTATAATACCTACTAAATTTTTCATTATTCTGCTCCTCCACCACTATAAATTTCATCATTACCTATCAATTGAATTTCAGCACCTTCTTCATCACTACCGAAAACAACATTTTGTTTTACAACAGAATTTTCTCCTACAACGGCATTAAAAACTTTGGCTTCTTTTTCAATTGTAACGCCAGGTAATAGTATTGAATCTTTTACGTATGCACCTTCTTCAACAGTACATCCTACACTAATAATAGAATGTTCACATGTTCCCTTTATATGACATCCATTTGCAACCAATGATTGTTGAATATCAGCATCAGGACCGATAACTTGAGAAGAATATATATTAGCATTACTCATAATCGGAGCAGTTGGATCATCCAATATAAATTCAGGTTTTTCTTCAAGAAGTCCCATACCTGTTTCATGATAACTTTCAATAGTTCCAACATCTTTCCAATAACCATCAAATTCATATGTATATAATCTCTTACCTTCTGAAAGAAGTTTAGGTATTATGTTTTTACCAAAGTCATGGTCTGAATTTTCATCTTCAGCATCTTCAACAATAGCTTTAAGTAAAACATCTTTATTGAAAATATATATCCCCATTGATGCTAAATTTGAATCCGGTTTTGGTGGTTTTTCTGTAAATTTAACGATTCTGCCTTCTTCATCAGCAGTTAAGATACCAAATCTTGAAGCTTCTTCCCATTCAACAGGTTTAACAGAAACGGTTAAATCAGCTTCATTTTTCTTGTGAGTATTTAACATATCTTCATAATCCATACGATAAATATGATCCCCTGAAAGGATTAATACATAATCTGCATCATATTGGTTTATGAATTCTATATTTCTGTATATAGCATCTGCAGTTCCAGCATACCAAGCTCCACCTGTTTGAGTTTCATAAGGTGGAAGAATGAAAGCTCCGCCTTCTCTTCCATTCAAATCCCATGCAGCCCCGCTACCTATATATGAATTTAAAGCAAAAGGTCTATACTGTGTTAAAACACCTACTGTTGAAATATTTGAATTTGCGCAGTTTGATAATGAAAAGTCGATTATTCTATACTTTCCACCAAAAGATACGGCTGGTTTGGCAATGTTTTTTGTTAAGGCTTTTAAACGGCTACCTTGACCTCCTGCAAGAAGCATTGCAATACATTCGTTTTTTCTCATATTTAATTAAACTCCTTTTTATCTATATCATTTATAGATTATTTTTTATATTCCATACTTCTTCACAATATTGTTTTATAGTACGGTCACTTGAGAAATAACCTGATTTTGCAGTATTATGAAGAGATATTTTATTCCATTTATTTCTATCTAAATAAAGTTTTTGTAAATTATTCCATCCGTTCATATATGATTCAAAATCTTTAAGTACAAAGAATTCATCATTGCTTCTAAGCAAAGTATCATATATCAAGTTGAAATTACCTGATAATTTACCAAAAGTTCCATCAACAAGTTCATCAACAAGTCTTTTTATTCTTTGATTATTATTGTATTCGTCCCATACATAATAATTATGATTTAATCTATAACTATCAACTTCTTCGGCTTTTAAACCAAATATTTCTATATTATCCATTCCAACTTTTTCAGCAATTTCAACATTCGCACCGTCTAATGTACCTAACGTAATAGCACCATTCATCATGAATTTCATATTACCGGTACCTGATGCTTCCATTCCAGCTGTTGAAATTTGTTCACTGATATTTGCAGCAGGATATATAAGCTGACCATTTGATACTGAGAAGTTTGGAACAAATGCAACTTTTATTTTTTCTGATACACCTTTATCATTATTTACAACATCAGCAACAGAATTTACAAGTCTAATTACATCTTTCGCGAAATCATATCCTTGAGCAGCTTTCCCTGCAAAAATAAATGTTGTAGGTTGAATATCCATATTTGGATTTTCTTTAAGCTGATTATACAAATCAATTATTTTTAGAACATTAAGAAGCTGTCTTTTATATGCATGAAATCTCTTTACTTGTATATCGAAAATTGAATTAGTATCAATTTGAACACCTGATGTATCTAAAATATATTTTGCCAAGCGTTCTTTATTTTCTTTTTTGCTTTCATCCATCTTTTCAAGGAAAGAACTGTCATCTTCATATTTTTGAAGTTTTTCAAGTTCATTTGTATCTTCTAACCATTTATCCCCAATAGCATCAGTTATAAGTTTAGAATAAGAAGGATTTGCTTCCCTTAAAAATCTTCTGTGAGAAATTCCGTTTGTTTTGTTTTGGAATTTTCTTGGATTTAATGTATAAAATTCTTTTAATGTATCTTTCTTTAATATTTCAGAGTGTAGTGCCGCAACACCATTTACAGTATGAGAGCAAATTACAGATAGATTTGCTGTTCTTACTTCTCCACCCCAAAGAATTGCTGTGTTTTGATGTAACTCTTGCCAATTTTCAATGTTTCTAGGGAAACTTTCCCTATATCTTCTATCAATTTCTTCAACAACATCATAAACCCTAGGAAGTAGTTGTCTAAACATGTCAATAGGCCATTTTTCCAAAGCTTCAGGAAGAATTGTATGGTTTGTATATGAAATACTCTTGCAAGTTATATCCCAAGCATCATCCCATTCCAAACCTTCTTCATCAATAAGACGTCTCATAAGTTCAGGTGCACAAAGTGCAGGATGGGTATCATTAGTATGAATTGCAACCATATCAGGAAATAACTTCCAATCTGTTCCATGCCATTTTTTAAATGTAGAAATAATATCTGCAATACCTGCAGAAACAAACATATATTCTTGTTTTAGTCTTAATACTTTTCCGGATAATCCATTATCATTTGGATATAAAACACTTGTAATTGCTTCTACATCGGAACGGAACTTCATTGCACCCGCATAATCCCCATTATTAAATGCATTCATATCAAAATTTTGTTCATAAGGTTCAGCACTCCAAAGCCTTAAAGTGTTGACTGTTTTCCCGCCATACCCTACGATAGGAACATCATAAGGTACAGCAATTATATTTTCTGTATTTTCCCATGAACAATATAATTTATCATTCTCATAATTTCTTTTTACTTCGCCACCAAATTTAACAACTACAGCTTTATTGTCTTTTCTGGCTTCAAAAGGAAAACCGTTTTCCAACCAGTTATCAGGTAATTCAACTTGTTTTCCGTCTTTTATTACTTGTTTAAAAAGTCCGTATCCATATCTTATTCCCATTCCATAACCTGCATATCCCATACTTGCAAGAGAATCTAAAAAGCAAGCAGCAAGTCTTCCAAGTCCACCATTTCCAAGTCCGGGATCTCTTTCATTTTCACATAAACTATCAAGATCCTCTCCCAAATCCTTTAAACCTTCTTTTACAATATCTTCAACTCCAAAATTTATCAGATAATTTTTAAGTAATTTTCCGATTAAGAATTCCATTGAAAAATAATATAATCTTTTTTGTGTTTTGTTTCTATAACCATTCTTACAATCATTACCAATTTCATTGGATTGTTTTTGAATTAATGTTGCAAGCATATTGTATCTATCAACACTATTTGACTCTTCAAAACTAGCACCTAATTCTTTTTTAAAAATATTTAGATATTTTTCTTTAAAATCTTCTTTATCTTTAAAAATTTTATTATTCTGATTATTTTCTTGTTCGATATTTTTTTTACCTTTGTTAAAAACCGCCATTATTTAATTGTCTCTCTCTCTATTTTGTTTTTGTTGTTTTTTCAGCTTTTGCTGCTTTTTTTACTCTTAGTTGTAGTATTTGTTTTTCTCGCAGATTTTTTTGCAGTTGCTCTTTTTAATACCACACCACCGATTGGAGGAAGTTTTATCTTTATGGAATTTTCCATTCCATTACATTCTTTTTTCTTAGACTTAACACGTCTTGTATTAACAACGCCACTACCACCAAATTCTTCACTGTCTGAATTAAATATTTCAACATAATCTCCGGCTTTTGGAACTCCAACCATAAAATTATTATATGTTTCAGGAGTAAAGTTTATTATAACTATTAAATCATCTATAGGTCTGTTTCCATGTCTTATGAAAGAAATGATTGAACGTTCATTATCATCTGCATCAATCCATGTATAACCTTCCCAAGAAGAATCTTTAATCCATAATGATTTTGTTTTTAGATAAAAATCATTTAGTGTTTTTATATAATGAAGTTGTTTTTTATGCGTGTCATATTCGTCAATCAAGAACCATTCAAGTTGTTCATAATATCTCCATTCTATAAACTGACCAAATTCACTTCCCATAAAATTAAGTTTTCCACCCGGATGTGTCATTTGATATAAAGCAAGAACTCTAAGTCCTGCAAATTGTCTCCAATAATCTCCTGGCATTTTACCAATTATAGAAGCCTTACCGTGAACGACTTCATCATGAGATAGTGGAAGAATAAAGTTTTCATTATATGTATACATCATTGAAAAAGTAATCAAATTGTGATTATAAGGTTTAAATGGAAAATCTGTTCTAAAATAATTTAGAGTATCATTCATCCAACCCATATCCCATTTATAATGAAAGCCTAAACCTCCAACTTCCGGAGGCCTTGTAACAAGAGGCCAAGCCGTACTTTCTTCTGCTATTAACATTACATCAGGATACATTGTTCCTATTGTTTTATTCATATTTTGAACAAAATCAATAGCATCTAAGTCACCTTCCGTACCATCAAGATTATATTTCTTTTGTGATTCATCATCTATACCAAAATTCATATATAAAATACTGCTTACACCATCAACTCTAATTCCGTCAACATGATATTTTTCAATCCAATATAATGCATTTGAAATAAGAAAACTTCTTACTTCTCCTTTTGAGAAATCAAAATTGTATGTACCCCATTGTGCATGTTCTTTTGACTCATATACTTTATCTCCGTTTAATCTACCAAGTCCGTGAGCATCTTTACAAAAATGTCCGGGAACCCAATCTATTATTACACCTATACCGGCTTTATGAAAACTTTCAACAAGATGCATAAACTCTTTAGGAGTACCATATCTTGAAGTCGGAGCAAAATACCCTGTTATTTGATATCCCCAAGAACCGTCAAAAGGATGTTCCATTACAGGCATTATTTCAACATGTGTATATCCCATCTCTTTTACGTAATCTACAAGTTCTTTTGACATTTCGTCATAGGTATAATAACTACCGTCTTCATGACATCTCCAAGAACCAAGATGCACTTCATAGATATTAAGAGGTTTTGTTGTATGGTTGTGTTTTTGTCTTAAATTCATCCATCTTTTATCTTTCCAATCATATCCCTCAATATCAATTGTAACAGAAGCCGTTGCGGGTTTTACTTCAGCGTAAAAAGCATACGGGTCTGCTTTATATATTAGCTCGCCTTCTTTTGTTTCAATTACAAATTTATAAAGCTCACCTTCTTTTATTCCTTCGATAAATCCAGAAAAAACACCATTTCCGTCATCATGTAAAAAGTAGTCTTCAGTGTTCCAATCATTAAAAGAACCCACAACTCTTACACTTTTTACATCCGGAACCCAAATTCCAAAATTATATCCTTCTTTTCCGTCTATTTCAGCAGGATGAGCGCCTAACTTATCAAATGCTCTTAAATATGTTCCTTCTGCAAATAAATACTGTTCATCGTTTGTTAATAAAGTTTTTGACATTTGTGCGCCACCTCATATTTTTTTTATAATTCATTTATTAATTTTCTCATTTCACTCTTATAACCTTCTACTCCAGGTTGATCGAATGGATTAACACCTTGCATTGAAGCAGCAATACCACATGTCATTTCAAAGAAGTAAATCATTTGTCCAAGATTGTATTCATCAAGTTTTTCTATTGAAATAGTATTAATTGGAACTCCAGCTTTTTCATGAGCTAAAATAACCCCGCCTTCAGCACATCTGTTAATATCTTCTAAAGTTTTTCCTGCATATGGATCTCCTGCTATTTCAGGAATAGTAAAGTTTAAGTTTGGTTCATCTATTCTAATTACTGTTTCATATACAATAGGATTACCTTGTTGTAAGAATTGACCTATTGAATGAAGGTCTCTTGAGAAACATAAGCATGCAGGATAAGCACCTTTACCTTCTTTTCCTTCGCTTTCACCAAATAATTGTTTTATCCATTCTCCGAAATATCTTAAAGTATCTTCAAAATATTCAAATACTTCAATAACTTTTCCACTGTTTAAAAGTTCAACTCTTGAAATAGCATATTTTAAAAGTTCATCTTTCCAGCCTTCATCTTCTTCCATATCTTTAGCACCTTTTAATAATGCATCAATATCTGCACCTGCTGCTGCGATTGGAAGTAATCCTACAGGAGTAAGAACTGAATATCTTCCGCCTACGTTATCAGGAATAACAAAAGATTTATAGCCTTTTGCTTCAACTTCAGGTCTTAAAGTTCCCCTTACTGCATCTGTTACAACATATATTCTCTTATCTGCTTCAGCTTCACCGTATTTTTCAATTAATTTTTCTTTCAAAATTGAATAAGCCATTAATGGTTCAACAGTTCCGCCTGATTTAGAAATAACACAAATACAAGTTTCTTTTTCTTCCATTGCTTTTACAACTTTATTCATTGTTGTAGCTGACATATTATATCCTGCAAACATTACTTCAGGATAATCGTTTTTGCTTCCATCAAGAGCATCTATTACTGCTTGAGCTCCAAGATATGAACCACCAATACCTATAACAACAAATAAATCACATTTTTCTTTTATTTCTTTTGCTGTTTGTTTAATATCTTCAACCATATCTTTATCTATTGTTGATGGAAGATTTGCCCAGCCTGTAAAATCTTGATCTCCTTTTGCAAGTTCCCTATGCCATTTACTTGCAACATCCATTGACTCCTGTTTAATTTCAATACCGTTTCTTGATAAATCTATTCTCATTTTTTATCATTCCTCCTAAAATTATAAAATTGTATTAAAGCGATTTAAAATATCTGCTTTTCTTTCTTCTAATTTAGCTTCATCATCTTCATAGAAAGACATGTAAAGTTTTACTTTTGGTTCTGTGCCGGAAGGTCTTACAATTACCCTTGTTCCATCACCTTTTTCAATTAAAATCATGTTTGTTATAGGAAGCCCTGTTCCTTCTTTGCTGTAATCTTCATATTTAACTACATCAGAAAATACTTCATTTGCACTTTCTTTTGTTGAAATCTTATCCATGATACTTGATACTTGTGATATATCATCAATATCAACGCTTACTGTTATATCAACACAGTGTCCAAATTGTTCATATAAACCGTTTAGTACATCAAATAAGGTTTTACCTTGTGCTTTATAATAAGCAGCCATTTGACAAATTAATTTTGCAGCAACAATACCATCTTTGTCTCTTGCATATTGACCAACCAAATATCCATAACTTTCTTCAAATCCGAAAATAAATGAATCTTTTAATAAATCAATTTGTTCACCAATCCATTTAAATCCAACAAGTGTTCTTCTAACACTTACACCGTATTTTCCAACAACTTTATCAACCATTGGAGTACTTACTACTGATGTTACAATTGTTTTATCCTGTGGATTATCAACTCTTGAACTAATATAATCAGCAAGCAACATTCCGATTTGATTACCTGTTAATACTTGATAATCATCACCAACTTTTATCATCATTCCGGCTCTATCACAATCCGGATCCGTTGCAACAATAACATCTGCATCTTTTTCTTTTGCAAGTTTTATTGCCGGTGTATAAACTTCATATTTTTCAGGATTTGGAGCAGGACATGTAGGGAAATTACCGTCTGGTTCTTCTTGTTCTTTCACTACATATACTTTATCAAAACCATTCATTGATAGAATTTGTTGAACAGGTTTATTACCTGAACCATTAAGAGGTGTATATACTATTGAAATATCTCTTTCGCTTGACCAATCTGAAGCTTTGTTTGCTTCTTCAAAATATGCATTCATAACTTCATTTGGAACATATTCCCCATTTCCATTCATTGCTTCGTCAAAAGATATATATTTAACATCCTTGAAAATATCTATTCCAGCTATATTGGTTTCTATTTCATCTGCTGTTTCATCTAATATTTGACCACCTGTTGAAGCATAAACCTTGTATCCATTATATTCTTTCGGATTGTGACTTGCCGTGATCATTATACCCGCATCACATTTCAAATATCTTGTTGCAAATGAAAGTGCGGGAACAGGCATAAGTTCACTAAACATATATGTTTTTATTCCATTTGCTGCTAAAACTCCCATTGACTCTTCGGCAAATAATCTTGAATTATTTCTGCTGTCATAACTTATCACAACAGTTGGATTATCAAAGTATTTATTTAAATACATAGCAAGCCCCATTGTTGCTCTTCTGACAACATAAATATTCATTCTGTTTGTACCAAGACCCATTATCCCTCTAAGACCTGCAGTACCAAACTTTAATTCTTGAGAAAAAGCCGAGTTTAATTCTTCGTCACTCATAGAATTAAGCGTCTGTTTTTCACTGTCAGTAAGTAAAACACTGTCCTTCCATTTTTTTACCTTTTCTAGCATATCTATCATACTCTACACCTCTTTAAATATTTATTATTTCACACTTTAAAAGTGAAACGATTTCATATATTTATTATAACGTTTTTATTATCATTTTTCAAGGGTAGGTTGCATAAATATAGAATATTTACACAACTTTTACGAAACCATAAAAAATAACATATATTTTTTTTATTTTTTTTATTTACAAAAATAGTGAAAACAAATAGAACTGTCTC
>NZ_JBQKFF010000012.1:0-31540 GCF_052119445.1 Anaerofustis sp. LCP19S3_F7
GATCATAGAACGCGTCTCGTGGGCTCGGAGATGTGTATAAGAGACAGATTTTAAATAAATATTCAATGGATTGTAAATTAATTGAATATTCTGTATTTTTTTGATATAATATTATAAATTATATTTAATTGGGAGGTACGCTGTTTTGAAGTTATCAGAAGAACAAAAAAAGGTTTGTAATAACATAATAGAATATTATGATAATAATCCATCGAATTTGCTTCAAATTTTATTAAAAATTCAAAGACAAATTCCTGGAAGATTTATAAACTTGGATACAGCTGAATATATAGCAAGCAAGATGAATATTCCTCTTAGTAACGTATCAGAAGTTGTAACATATTTTGATGCGTTAAGCACTGAAAAAAGAGGAAAGTACATACTTGGTTTATGTAATGCAACTGCTTGCAGTTTAAACGGTAAAGACGAAATAAGAGAAATTTTTGAAAGAGAACTTGATATTAAAGCAGGTCAAACTACTGAAGATGGTTTATTTACATTGGAATTGGTTCCTTGCTTTGGTGCTTGTGACATTGCTCCTGCCGTTAGGGTAAATGACAATGTTGTTGGGAAATTAAATGAAAAGAAAGTTAAAGCTTTA
Organism: Anaerofustis sp. LCP19S3_F7; assembly: GCF_052119445.1. Classification (NCBI taxonomy): domain Bacteria; kingdom Bacillati; phylum Bacillota; class Clostridia; order Eubacteriales; family Eubacteriaceae; genus Anaerofustis; species Anaerofustis sp. LCP19S3_F7. The sequence goes on from NZ_JBQKFF010000012.1 coordinate 602, forward strand.
ATTGCTAAATTGAGGGAGGCTAAATAATGGGACAAGTAAAATATATTTCTAAAGATTATGGAACATATGATGCCTTCAATATTGATGAATATATAAAAAGAGGCGGTTTTAGCGGACTTAAAAAAGCTATTGAACAAGGATATGAAAAGACTACAGATGATGTAGCTAAAAGTGGACTTCAAGGAAGAGGTGGTGCAAACTATCCTACAGGGAAAAAACTTGCTCAAGCAAGAGAAGCTGTTGGAGATGAAGAAAGATATGTTCTTTGTAATGCAGATGAAGGAGAACCAGGAACATTTAAAGATAAATATTTACTTAAAAATGGTATTTATAAAGTAATTGAAGGTATTATAATTGCAGCTTACTGCGCGGGAGCAAATACCGGACATATTTATGTAAGAGAAGAGTATACTTTCATGCATAAAGATATTGAATATGCAATAAAACAAGTTTATGATAAAGGATTTTTAGGTAAAGATATTTTATCAAGTGGTTTTAATTTTGAATTATCTCTTTTCTCAGGCGGTGGCTCTTATGTTTGTGGGGAAGGTTTCGCAATGTGCGAAAGTATCGAAGGAAAGAGCGGAAGACCTAGAAGTAAACCACCTTATGTAAAACAATGTGGTCTACACAGTAAACCTACTCTTGTAATAAATGTTGAGACTGTTAGTGTAATAGCCACAATGATGCAAAACGGATATGAAACAGTATTAAAATATGGCGTTGAAGATTGTCCTGGGACAAAGATGATAAGTGTAAGTGGAAAGGTTAAAAAACCTGGTGTTTATGAAGTTGAATTTGGTACAACTGTTCAAAATATTATAAAAATCGCAGGTGGAATAAGAAACGATAAACAACCTAAATTCGTACAACTTGGGGGTGCCAGCGGTACTATTGTACCTTATGAAAAACTTAATATTCCTTATACATATTCAGGAATGAAGCAAGTAAAAGGAAGTATTGGTTCAGGGGCAATTGTAGTTGGGGATGAAGATGATAGCGTAATTGATTATTTATCTGTTGTTGAAGATTTCTTCTATCATGAAAGCTGTGGTAAATGTGTTCCATGCAGAGAAGGTAACAGACAACTTAAGATGATTATGGATAGATTTAAGAAAAAAGAAGGCACTTTAAAAGATTTAAAAAACTATGTAAGAATAGTTAATGCTTTGGATGCGTCATTATGCGGAAGCGGTAGAACTCAAATTACACCGTTTATCAGTGCATATACTTATTTTTCCGATGAATTTAAGGGTGCACTTAAAGGGGAGGAATAGAAGTGATAAATTTAACTATTGATAATAAACCAGTAAGTGTAAAAGAAGGTACAACAATTTTAGATGCAGCAAAACAAGCTGGTATTGAAATTCCTACACTTTGTTATTTGAAAGACGTAAATAAGCCTGCTTCTTGCAGAATGTGTATGGTTGATGTATCAGGAAGACTTTCTCCTTCATGTGTAACACCTGTATGGGAAGGTATGGAAGTAAAGACTCAAACAAAAAGATTAAGAGGAATTAGAAAAACAATACTTGAATTAACTCTTGCAAATCATAACTGTGATTGTACTATTTGTGAAAAAAGCGGTAATTGTAAATTACAAACTTTAGCAAATACATATTTGACAGGTCCAAGTGATTTTGAAACTTGTTTTGAAAAAGGCTTTGATGATTCTTCAAACTGTGTAACAAGAGATTACAGTAAATGTATTAAATGCGGAAGATGCGTAAGTATTTGTAAAGATAAAGTTGGTGCAAAAGCTATTTCTTTTGTAAACAGAAGTGATAGCACAACAGTATCTACTCCTTTTGATATTCCTGTAATTAACAGTGATTGTATAGGATGTGGTCAATGTATTTCAGTTTGTCCAACAGGTGCATTAGTTGAAAAGGGTACAACTGAAGAATTATATTATTTGCTAGGTGAAGATACTTATTACAACATTTGCTTATTGTCATATGGCACATATGAATCTTTATCAAAAGGTTTAGGTGTTGATGATGCACTTATTAAAGCAAAAGTTGTTGATGTTTTAAATAAACTTGGTTTTAGCGAAGTAATTGATTATGAAGAATATTTAATAAAAGAAATGAATGCTATTGCATACATCTTAAAAGAAAATATGGCTGAAGGAAAACCTTTAATATATGCTTGTTCACCTGGAATAAGAAAAGAAATAGAAGACGCTTATCCTGAAGCTGATAATTACTTTGTAAATCTTCCAAAAATAAGAAAAGATATCAACATGAAATTTAAAGAAGATTACTTAGATAGAAACATAGATAAAGATGTTCATTTAACAAGAGTTGAAAATTGTACTGCTTTCTTAAATGAAAATGAAGAAACAAGCGGTGTTGATATATCAATTACTACAAATCAACTTGTAAACTTAATTAAAACAAGCGGTATTGATTTAAATAAAGCTAACAATAAGCCTCTTGATACTCTTGATTATACAGGAATATTTAATCCTTATTTCTTAAGCGTAAATACAGCATATGCTATTATAAGACTTGGAGATAAGTCTTCAATTAAAAATGATAAAGGTAATATAAAGGAATTTTCATTTGAATTATCAGATGGTAAAGAAATAAAATGTGCTGTTGTAAATGGATTAAAACAATCTAAAGAAGAAGTTGAAAAGATTATAAACAAAGAAAGCGAATACGATTTTGTATGTGTTATTCCTTGTGAAGGCGGATGTTTTAACGGTGGAGGAAGACCAGTAGACGTTAAGTAGTTTAAATAATAAAATAAAAAGATTATTCATATATATGAATAATCTTTTTTTTATTTGGAGGGAAAATATGCAAATTCATTTTTTAAGAGAAAATGAAAATATTGATGATTTAAGTATATTATATTCGGTAGAAAAAAATAAAATAATGGAAGCAAATAAATTTAGAGGTGATAAGCTAAGAGATAATCAAGTAATTATCCCATGTGATGATTTTTATTATTTTAAAAAGTATGAAGAGAGTATAGAAAGTATACTTAGTAAATTTGATATAGCAAAAGAAGAATTATATTCTTTAAATAAAAGTCCCTTATGTTTTAAAGATGGAGGAATAAGGTTAAAATTAAAGCAAAAGAAAAAAAATATAAAAGTATATTCTTTGATAGATTTAACAATGGGGAGCAATTGTTTTATAGAGGCTGATTTGGAAAATTCCTATGTAAATTCTTTTATTGGATATAACATGACTTATGACCAAAATGATGATATGGAAGATTTTTATTTAAAGAAAATATCAGAAATAGAAAATAAGGAAGTCAGTTTAATGATTCATAATAAAGTTTTTGATTCTGTTAAAACTTTCATTCAATATATAGATTTGAAATTTGATAAAAAATATTATAAAGAAGTAAATATTTATTATGACATCACTAAAGTAGATTTTGATGAATTAATTGCAAATATTAATCATTCTTATTTTAAATTTAATATTATTTTAGATATATATTTATTAAATAAAGTATTAGAGAATGAAGATATTGTAAAAAAGATAAATGATAATTTTGATAAAATTTTTATTTTGCCTACATATATAAGCGATAAAAAGAGTTTATCCTATGATAAATATAAAAAGTTTATAGAAAAAATAAATGTTTTTAAAAGGGATAAAATTGCAGTAGGACTTAATTTGAATAATACTGATAATATAAATTTAATGGAGCTTATGAAAATAATTAATTTGATTTATAACAAAGATATATCTTCTTTGATAATATATTCATGTTCAAATAGATTCTTTCAAATAAATTATATTTTAAATCATTTTTTTATAATAAATAGTTAAATAATATATTTTGATATTTGAGTAAAATATATTATAATAATATGGAATACACTGAATTTAAAAATATTTCTAACATAAGATACAAAAAAGGAGATTTTATGGAAGGGTTAATATATAAAATAGATAAATATTCTACTCAAAGTGGTCCTGGTTTTAGAACTGTTGTTTATATGAAAGGTTCATCTTTAAATATCCCATGGGGAGAACATCCTGAAGCTTTAAGCAAAAATATTGAAATGCTTTATGATAAAGAAAAATGTAATATGTGTTATAAATGTATAGAAGCATGTAATGAAAGAATGCTTGCAGAAGAAGAAAACAGAGTTTTTGAATGCACAAAATGTGGTAAATGTGTAGATGCTTGTCCAATGGGAGCCAGAAAACTTATAGGTGAAAGAGTTTCTGCTGATGAATTAATTAAAAGAATAATGCCGGAAATACAGTATTATAAAGCAAGCGGAGGCGGAGTTACTTTTGCTGGCGGTGAACCTATGCTTCAAGAAGAATTTTTACTTGAGGTTATAAAAAAACTTAAAGAAAAAGATATTAATGTAGCAGTTTCCACAAGCGGTTTTATAGATTATAAAATAATGGAAAAATTTATTCCTTATGTTGATTATTTTATTTATCACTTTAATTTGGTAAATAAAAAAGTACATGAAAAATATACAGGACAAAGCAATGAAATAATAATTGAAAATTTAAAGAAAGTATGTTTTATGTCTAAAGTTATTATTTCAATTACATTTATTAATGAAGTAAATTGCAATATGAACGAATTAAAACAGATTGTCGGATTTATGTCTAAATTGGAACTGTATGGAATTGTAATAAAAGGCTATAGTAATAAAAATGAACATATGTATCGTTTACTTGGAAAAGAGCAAAAATATACATTCCATCGTCCAGAAAAGAAAACATTAACCAATATTGGTAATTTATTTTCAAGACTTTGTGATAATATACAAGTTGTTTCTTAAAATATGACAAAGTAGTATAAATTTATTCCATAGCTTACTTGTTTTTTATAATGGAAAATATATATAATATTTGTATGATTAATGTATAATTAAATCTAAATCTTTATATTTATACATTTGAATATTAAAAATAAAAAGAATATTAGCAGAGATTATAGTTATATCATTACAGGTTGTCAAAATGAATTTCTTTTACTATTCTTTTTATTTTCTTTTAAATTTAATTAGGAGATAGGGGATTATGGCTAAGAGTGAAAATTATAAGATTTTTGAAAAAAGATTAAAGAGAATGAATTTTAAAAGAAAAAGACTTGTATTAATTGAACAACTTGAAATATGCGATGAAGAAATTATGAACGAAAAAAGAGCAATTGAAAAAGAATTATCGTTTTTTGAAAGTGCACTTGATTCTTTGGAAGAGATGGACAGAAATATTATAGAATCTAATTATTTTGAAAAAATGAGTATGGTTAAAATTGCGCAAGAAACTAACTATGATGCAAGTGTATGTTCTAGAAAAAAGGTAAAAGCAGTTAAGAATCTTATGTATCTTATGACAGGAATAAAAGAAGATTAAAAGAAGGTTTTAACCTTCTTTTTTTAATCTTCCATTTTTAAAAGAGTATTTGCAATATTATCAAAAATTTCAAGAGCAGTTCCTGAACCATATCCTCCGTTTTCAATAAATACTGTCATTGAATATTTAGGGTTATTATATGGAAAATATCCACTAAACCAGGCGTGAGGAGTTTCTTTTGTATTTTCTGCGGTTCCCGTTTTCCCTGCAAGTCCACCATAATTATCAAGAGAATTATTCTTTGCAGTTCCTTTTGTACATACCATTCTTAGAGCTTTCTGTAGGGTTTTTATGGTGTTATCACTAAGCTTCATATCAAATATCTTATTTTCTTTTGTTTCTTTTATTTCTCCATTTTGAGATGTTACACTTTCCACAATATATGGGTAATTTGTTTTTCCTTCGTTTGCTATGGCTGACATTATTGTATTCATCATTAGAGGTGTCGCTTGAACGTTTCCTTGTCCCAAAGCAAGATTAAACGTATCTAGGTTGTTGTATATATTATCTGGAACAAATGAATAATAGTCGTTATATTCTAATATGAAGTTTTTGTTTTTATTTGTTTTATCATTGACGCTTCCAAATCCAAGTTCTTTTGCATAATCTATAATTTTATTTGAAGTAATGTTTCCGTTTTTATCTTTTATATTTAATCTTGTTGCAAGAGTATAAAAAACTTCATTGCATGATTTTGCAAAACCATCTAAAACTGTTAATTTCCCATGCCCCTTTCCTTCGTTACAATATCTTGTTACTCCGTCAATATTTATTTTACCGTTGCAGTTAAACTCTTCATCTAAATCAACTACATTATTTTCAAGTGCAAGAGCTAATGTTAAAATTTTAAATACACTTCCAGGCTGATATGAAAGAACATTTTTATTTAGGGTTTCATCGTTTGAATACATTGTAATTATTTCACCGGTTGTGACGTCTGTTATTACTACACTGGCACCTTTTAAGTTGTTTTTTGTTAAATATTCTTTTACACAAGATTCTGTATATTTTTGTACATGATAATCTATTGTTGTATTAATATTATACCCTTCGTTTATATGGTCGTTAACTGTTAAATAATTATTTTGGTTTATTGTTTGTCCCGTTGCATCTATTTGTGAAAGGATTTTAATTGCCTCCCCTCCGTTTAGCTGCTTATCATAATATAATTGAAGACCGCTTACTCCACTAACTGCTTGATTTGTTGTTGTTTCCTCGTTTATTTGAATATTTCCGATAAAAGTTTTTCCTATAGTGAAATTTATATTATTTTGAATATTTAATTTTAAATTGTCAAAAGAACTGTTATCAGAAAAGTTTATTCCGTTTCTATCTAATATTGCACCACGAGGATAATAAGTTTGTATAACTGTTTCGTATTGAGATGAAAGTTTATTTATGTTATCTTTATCTTGAAACATGAATGCTTTTATTACAAAAATTGTTAATAAAGTAAATAAAATAATAATAAATATGGATAAAATTTTAATTCTTTCTTGTATTATTTTTTGAAACATATTATAAGTATTGCTATAATATGGTTTTTTATACTATTTTTAATGATTTTTAGAAAAAAAGTGATATAATATTTAATTATACATGACATTTAAATGTAATAAATGGGAGTTTAGATATGGAAAAACAAAGGAAGCTTGAATTAGCTACTGATTTTTATCAATTAAGCGTAAGTAACGTTTATGAAGCAAAGGGGTTTAAAGACAGAAAAGCCGTTTTTGATGTCTTTATAAGAAGAAATCCTTTTGAAGGAGGATATTCTGTTTTTGCAGGATTAGAACAAGTAATAGATTATATTAATAATTTAAAGTTTGATGATGATGACATAAAAATGTTAAAAGAAAATCATCCTGAACTAACTGATAGTTTTTTAGAATATTTAAGAAACTTTAAATTCAGCGGTGAAATATACGCAATGGAAGAAGGAGAAATATTCTTTCCTTCAGAACCTGTTTTAAGAGTAAAGACAAATTTAATTGAAGCTCAGATAATAGAAACTGCAATTTTAGCGATAATTAATCATCAAAGTTTAATTGCAACAAAAGCTTCAAGAATATGTTCTGCTGCTGGAACTTATGACCCTGTACTTGATTTTGGACTTAGAAGAGCTCATGGAACAGAAGCAGGACTTTACGGTGCAAGAGCATGTATTATAGGCGGTTGTGTAGGAACTAGTAATGTAGAGGCTGAATATTGCTGGGATACAGTTTCTAAAGGAACTATATCTCATGCTTTTATTATGGCTTTTGATAAAGAGATAGATGCTTTTAGAGCATATGCAAAATATAATCCGGACAATTTAATACTTCTTGCGGATACTTATGATACACTTAACAGCGGTGTTAAAAATGCAATAAAGGTATTTACGGAAGAAAGAGAAGCCGGAAGATTAAAAGGAGCTTATGGTATAAGACTTGACAGCGGAGATTTAACATATTTATCTGTAAAAGCAAGAGAAATGTTTGATGAAGCAGGATTTGAAAGTGCTGTTATAAGTGCATCAAATGATTTAGATGAATATATTATTTCTGATTTAAGAAATCAAGGTGCTAAGATTGGAATGTACGGAGTAGGGACAAAAATGATTACTGCAGACGGTACTAGTGCTTTGGGTGGAGTATATAAACTTGCTGCGATAGAAAGAAACGGAAAATTATCACCAAAAATAAAAGTATCTAATGATCCAATTAAGATAACAAATCCGGGATATAAGAAAGTTTTAAGATTTTATGATAATCGTACGAATATAGCTATTGCTGATTTAATAACATTAAATGATGAAGTTATAGATGAAACAAAACCTTTAACAATATACCATCCTGTTCATACATGGAAGAAAAGAACTTTGGAAAATTTCCATGTAAAAGAATTATTAAAACCTATTTTTATTGATGGAAAACAAGTTTATGAGTCTCCAAAATTATCTGAAATAAGAGAAAATCATTTGGTTGCTAAGAGTACATTCTGGCCAGAATATTTAAGACTTATTAATCCAAGTGAATATCACGTTGATATTTCTGATAATTTATTTGACATTAAAAAAGACTTACTTGCATCTGTGCAAAAATAATTTTTAAGGAGTATTAAATGAACAATAAAAAAAATGTAGGTATTATATTCGGTGGTAAATCTGGAGAATATGATGTCTCTTTGTTGTCTGCATATAATGTTATAAACGGAATTAACAAAGAAAAATATGATTTAACTTTGATTGGAATATCACTTGAAGGTAAATTTTATATTTACAAAGGTGATGTTGAAAAAATAAAAAATAATGAATGGATTAATGATAGCGAAAATTTAATATCTGAATTCTCACTTTTTGATGATGAAATAATTAAAAATATAGATATAATTTTCCCTGTTCTTCATGGACAAAACGGTGAAGATGGAAGAATTCAAGGTTTATTTGAAATGATGAATAAACCATATGTTGGCTGTGAAGTAATGACTTCTGCAGTTTGTATGGATAAAGATATTGCCAAAAGAGTATTTAAAAGCGTAGATATACCTGTTGTTGACGATGTTCTTGTATTTAATACGGATATTGAAAGTGATAAACTTTTGAATGAAACAATAGAAAAATGTGAAAAAAATCTTCCATATCCTATGTTTGTAAAACCTGTAAACATGGGCTCAAGTGTTGGTATTTCAAAAGCAAAAGATAGAGAAGGATTAATATCTGCACTAAAAAAAGCGGTACAGTTTGATACAAAAATATTGGTTGAAAAGGCAATTAATGCAAGAGAAATAGAAGTTGCTGTTCTTGGAAATTCTCATCCAGAGGCTTCTTATCCAGGAGAAATTGTTTCATGTAAAGAATTTTACGATTATGAAGCAAAATATTTATCAGGTGATGACAGCAGAATAGATATACCTGCAAAGGTTAGCGATGATATTATAGAAAAAATAAGAACTTATGCCGTTAGGGCTTTTAAAGCTATTGGAGGAAGCGGTTTATCCAGAGTAGATTTTTTCCTTGATAAAGATAACGGAAATCTATACTTAAATGAAGTTAATACACTTCCCGGTTTTACAAATATAAGCATGTATGCAAAAATGTGGGACTATATGGGAGTTAAATATTCTGATTTAATAGATAAACTTATCGATTTAGGTTTTGAAAGATATGAAATAAAACATAAACTAACAATAAAAGAATAATAGGAGAAGGTAATGTTCGGAAAGAAAACAAGAGAAAAAGAAATTATAGCATTAGTAAAAGATTCAATAAATAAATGTATAGATGAAAAATTGATAGAAATAAGTAAAGAAGATATCCCATCTATAAAAGTTGAAGTGCCAAGAGAAGAAAAATTTGGTGATTTTAGTGTTAACACAGCAATGCAACTTGCAAAAAAGGCAAGATGTAATCCTAGACTTATTGCCGAAAATATTGTAAAAAATATTGATACAAAAGATTCATATGTAAAAGATATTTCAATTGCAGGTGCAGGATTTATTAACTTTACATTAGACAATAAATGGTTATATGATGAAATGGAAAAAGTAATTTCATTAAAAGAAGAATACGGTAAAATCGTTGAAGAAAATCCGAAGACTGTTGATGTTGAATATGTAAGTGCAAATCCAACTGGGCCTCTTCATATAGGAAATGCAAGAGGTGGCGCAATAGGTGATGTTATAAGTAATATTTTTACTTGGGCAGGATATAAAGTAACAAAAGAATTTTATTTGAATGATGCTGGAAATCAAATTATAAAATTTGGTCAATCTTTACAAGCAAGATATTTACAAGAGTTAGGACATGATGTTGAGTTCCCGGAAGATGGTTATCAAGGGGTAGATATAGTAGATCTTGCAAAACAATATATTGATTTATATGGAAATAAACTTGAAAATGTTGATGAAGAAGAAAGACAACATGAACTTGTTGAATTTGCTCTTGACAAGAACGTTACCAATATGGTTAATGATCTTAAAAATTACGGTATAAATTATGATGTATTTTTCAGTGAAAAAACACTTCATAATTCAGGTGCAATAACTGATGTTATTGATAAAATGAAAGAAATGGGAAGTGTATATGAAAAAGATGATGCAGTATGGTTCAAAGGTACTGATTACGGACTTGAAAAAGATGAAGTTTTAATAAGACAAAACGGTGTACCTACTTATTATGCTGCTGATATTGCATATCATTATGATAAATTGGTAAAAAGAAATATTGATTATGCAATAAACGTATGGGGCGCAGACCATCATGGACATGTTGCAAGACTTAAAAAAGCTATGGTTGCTCTTGGAGTAAGTGAAGATAGATTAGAAGTAATTTTAATGCAACTTGTTCATCTTGTTAAAGGTGATGAACAAGTTAGAATGTCTAAAAGAAAAGGTAATATCTTTACATTATCTGACTTGGTTGATGAAGTAGGAAAAGATGCTGCAAGATTTATTTTTAACTACAATAAACCAAATACACATATGGATTTCGATCTTGATCTTGCTATTAAAAAATCAAGTGAAAACCCTGTATTTTACGTTCAATATGCACATGCAAGAATTTGCAGTATTATAAGAAATATCAATAAAGAAGTGAAAATAGAAAACTTTGATTTACTTGATAAAAAAGAAGAATTAAACTTACTTAAAGTTATTGCAAACTTTAGTGATGAAATAATAAAGGCAAGTAAAGATTTAGATCCAAGTAAAATAACAAAATATGCTATGGATTTAGCTTCTGCTTTCCATTCATTCTATAATGCTCATAGAGTAATCGTAGATGATGAAAAATTGCTTAATGCAAGACTTGCTTTGGTTGTTGCAACAAGAGAGGTATTAAGTAATACATTAAATATCTTAGGTGTAAGTGCTCCAGAAAAAATGTAGGAGGAAAAGAATGATAGAAAAAAGTGTTGTTGATATAATCGCTGACATCAAAAAAGAAGAGCATTCAAAGATTGATGAAGAAAAACCTTTATATCATAAAAACTGCGGCGAGACGCTTATTGAGGCTCTCTCAGTTAAGTATGAAATAGATATAGATACTAAAGCCTTTAAAATGCTTGCTCCTTATGGATTTGGTCTTAACAGTGGTAAAACCTGCGGAGCTTTTGCAGGCGGGATTGCTGCTATTGGATTAATGTTTACGGAAGATAAACCTTCCACTAACGATAAAATGAAAGAAATTGTGAAAAAATGGGTTGAAGTATATACCAAAAAATTTGGCTCAATAGACTGTGAATATATAAGACCAAGACATAAAGATCCTATAAGAGGTTGTCTAAAGGTGCAAGAAGAAGCCGGAAAACTTTTTGAAGAATTTATAAAAGAATATATTTAAAAGCACTGCAAAACAGTGCTTTTATTTTACCAAATATGAAGTAAATGTTGCATTAGTAAGCTTACAAATGCTATTCCTACCCAACAACAAGCTCCCATAAATATAGGTTTTGCTCCTGACTTGATAAGTTTAACAATATGTGTATTAAGTCCAATTGCGGACATAGCCATTACTATAAAGAATTTACTTAATTCTTTTATCGGATCTGTTATTGCAGGAGATAGGTTAAATACAGTTGTTATTACTGCAGCAAGTACAAAGTAAAGAATAAAGAAAGGGAAAATTTTCTTTATATTTACTTTATTTCCGCCTTCATTTTTTTCTCTTTTTGTTCTAACAAAAGCAAGTACTAGTGTTATAGGTATAATAGCAAGAGTTCTTGTTAATTTAACTATTGTTGCTTCAGCAAGAGTATTGCTTCCATGAATACCATCCCAAGCAGCTGCTGCAGCAGTAACCGAAGAGGTATCGTTTATAGCTGTACCAGCAAACAAACCAAATCCTTCGTTTGAAAGCCCGAGCATTGAACCAAGTGCAGGGAATATTAAAGCTGCAATTATATTAAATAAGAATATAACGGAAATTGCTTGTGCTATTTCTTCATCGTCAGCATCTATTACCGGTGCAGTTGCTGCTATTGCAGAACCACCGCATATTGATGACCCAACACCTACAAGTGTAGATATTTTTGATGGTATTTTTAACAATTTACATAATACGTATGAAATAATAAGTGATGTTGAAATTGTAGCGATAATGATGGGTAGAGATTGTTTACCTTTCATTAAAATATCTGTTAAGTTCATTCCAAAACCAAGTAAAATAACTGCATATTGAAGTATTTTCTTTGATGTAAATGTAATACCGGGTTGAAGAGTTGATTTATCTTTGATAAATAATGTTATAACCATTCCTGCAATAATTGCAAATACAGGTCCACCAACAACAGGAACAAGTTTACCAAGATACCATGCAGGAATTGATATTATAAGACATAAAATTAAACCTTTGATGTTTTGTTTTATAAATTCCATAATTTCTCCTTTATTTGATTTAATACCCATGTATTCTATCATCTTTTATAAATAATTTAAAATTATAAATATTTATTTATATATAAAAATATGTTATAATGTGTAAAATGGATTTAAAAGGAGAACTGTAATGTTAGATTTTAGGGTAGATACTTTTTTAGAAGTTTGTAAATGCATGAATATAACAAAGGCTTCAAAAAATCTTAATATTACTCAACCTGCCGTAACTCAACATATAAAATACCTTGAAAAAAGTTATGGAGTAAAGTTATTTGGGTATAAATCAAAAAAACTATATCTTACAAGAGAGGGAGAGGTATTTTTAAACTACATTACAACTCTCAAACATGATGATTTAAAACTTAGAAATGAAATATCTCATATAGATAATAAGAGTAAATTTATTATTTTTGGTGCTACGTTAACTGTAGGTGAATATTTAATGCCGGATAAATTAGACAAATATTTAGAATTATATCCTAATACAAATATTAAAATGATTGTTGGAAATACTGATAAATTACTTAAATACTTAAATGACGGTAAAATAGATTTTGCGATTATTGAAGGGTATTTTCCTAAAAGTGAATATGAATATATTACGATATCGAATGAAAATTATGTAGGTGTATGCAGCTGTTTAAGTGATTTAAAAGATAAAGAACTTTTTCTTGAAGATTTGCTTGATTATAGACTTATAATAAGGGAAAAAGGTTCTGGAAGCAGAGAACTTATTGAAAGATACTTAGAGAGTAAAAGTGTTTTAATTTCTGATTTTAAAAATAAAATGGAAATAAACAGCATTGATATAATAAAAAATTTCATAAAAAAAAATATGGGAATAACTTTTTTATATGAACTTGCAGTAGAAAAAGAATTAAAAAGTGGAGAGTTTTGTAAACTCAATATAAAAGATATGAAAATAGATCATGAATTTAGTTTTATTTGGAGAAAAAATAGCCAATATAGAAATTATTATAATGATATATTTGATAAATTATTAAAAAAAGAATAAAATGATTTTAAATAATTTAAGGAGAGAAGAAATGGAAAAATCAAGAGTAGAAATAGCAGTTGAAAAATTTAAGAATGGATATAATTGTTCACAAGCAGTTGTTTGCACATATTGTGATTTACTTGGTGTTGATGAAGCGACTGCATTTGCTTTGGCAGAAGGATTTGGAAGCGGTATTGCAAGAACAAATGAAACCTGTGGTAGCGTTTGTGGAATGATAATGTTGGCAGGGCTTTTTAATAGTGATAAAAATTTACAAAATCCTAAAACAAAAATCCAAACTTTAAAACTTGGTAATGAGCTTATGGAAAAATTTAGAGAAATGAATACAACCGTAAAATGTAAAGAATTAAAAAATCTTGGAAACGAAGCTCCTCCTATAAGAAGTTGTTCTGGATGTGTTAAAGACAGTGCGATTATTGTAGAAAAATATTTATTAAAAGATATGTTTGAATAAAAGTCCTTTATGGGCTTTTTTATTTAACCCTACAAGTCGTATAGTAGTATAAATATATTGTTTGTTGTATTAGATTTAAAATAAAAAGGATGTCATCTTGTGATTGGGACGAAATATAGCCATATGTAGTTTTATTTATTTTTGTTTGGTTTATGCTTTTCATTATAACTTTATAAAAAAATTAAATATATTTTCTTTTTCCGTAAATGTGTTTCCTTATTTTAGGAAAGAAAAAACGGAGGTATTTTTTATGAAAATTTATGGTTATGTGAGAGTATCAACCAAAGAACAAAATGTTGCAAGGCAGTTTGGGGCTATGAGAAAGTTTCCGGTGGAAGAGAAAAATATTGTTGTTGATAAATTCAGCGGAAAAGATTTTAATCGTCCAAATTACAAAAAACTTTTAAAGACGATGAAAAAAGGTGATGTTCTTGTTGTTAAAAGTATTGACAGACTTGGAAGAAATTATGATGAAATTTTAGAACAGTGGAGACTTTTGACAAAAGAAAGGCATATAGATATTGTCGTTATAGATATGCCTTTACTTGATACAAGAGAAGGAAGAGATTTGACAGGAACACTCATTGCCGATATTGTGCTTCAGCTTTTAAGTTATGTTGCGCAGTCTGAAAGAGAAAATATAAAACAAAGGCAAAGAGAGGGGATTATGGCAGCAAAGGCAAGAGGGATAAAATTTGGTAGACCTTGAATACATATTCCAGATGAATTTTTTGAATTTTATGACTTATGGAAAAATGGAAAAATCTCATCAAGAAAAGCGGCAAAACATTTGAATGTATCATATCAAACATTTATAAGATGGACAGACAGAATGGTAAAAGGGGATTTGTTTGTATAAAAAAAGCGTCTATAAAGACGCTTTTTATTCTTCGTTACTTTTTTTATCTTCTATTATTGAAACAACAGCATTTCTGTTTAATTTTACTTTTACCCCTTCTGGATCAAGTGCAATTAATATATCCTCATCATAAACTTCTAAAATAGTTCCATAAAGGCCGCTAACTGTCATTATTTTATTACCTTTTTTAATGCTATCAAGTAGTTGTTGATGTTCTTTAAATCTTTTTTGTTGTGGTTTTATTGATGAGAAGTATACTACTACAAACATAACAATAATAATAACTAGCATTGCAAAAACATTATTCATTCCCATTTTTTTTCTCCTTGAATTGATTTTTAAATTATTCCATAATCACTTTCAAATTGGTGTTTGAATTCCAAAAATCTATCTTCCATAATGGCGTTTCTCATATTTTCCATTAATTTCAAAGTGAAGTATAAATTATGATAGCTTACTAACATACTTGCAAGAATTTCTTTACATACAACCAAATGTCTTAAATAAGCTCTTGTATAGTTTCTACAAACATAGCAGTCACATTTATGATCAAGTGGAGTAAAGTCTTCTTTGTATTTTGCATTTTTTAAAGTTACTCTACCGTTGCTTGTAAGGGCTGTACCGTTTCTTGCCATTCTTGTTTGTAAAACACAGTCAAACATATCTATACCGCTTTTAACACCTTCTAATAGAGCATCAGGACTTCCTACACCCATTAAATATCTTGGCTTATCCTTTGGGAGTAGGGGAGTTGTATAATCAAGTAAGTCAAACATCATATCCATAGGTTCACCTACGCTCAAACCTCCAATTGCATATCCAGGAAAATCAAGATCTATAAGTTGTGTGGCAGATTCTTTTCTTAAATCTTTAAACATTCCTCCTTGTACAATTCCAAAAAGTCCTTGTTTTTCTGTGTTCTTATGGGCTTCTTTACATCTTTTTGCCCATCTTGTTGTCATCTCAAGAGAGTTTTTTGTATAAGTTTTATCTGCTCCGTAGTGTACGCATTCATCGAAAGCCATCATTATATCTGATCCTAAATTATTTTGAATTGCCATAGATTTTTCAGGTGTAATAAAGTGTCTGCTTCCATCAATATGACTTCTGAATGTAACACCTTCTTCTGTTATATCGTTTGTTTTACTTAAAGAAAAAACTTGAAATCCGCCACTATCTGTAAGAATTGGTCTATCCCAGTTCATAAACTTATGAAGACCACCAGCTTTTTTTACTATATCATCTCCTGGTCTTAAATATAAGTGATATGTGTTTCCTAATATTATTTTTGCATCTATTTCTTTTAAACTTTCCGGAAGCATTGCTTTAACTGTAGCTCTTGTTCCTACAGGCATAAAAATAGGAGTAGGTATTTCTCCGTGAGGAGTTATTACTTTACCAACTCTTGCACCGCTTCTTTTATCTTCTTTTATTAGTTCATATTTAATTGCGCTCATATTTTATAGTTCATCCTTTTTGTTATATCCGAGAGAATTTAAAATGTTTGGTTTATCTCTCCATTCATCTTTTACTTTAACCCATAATTTTAAATTAACTTTACAATCAAGCATTTGTTCAATTTCTTTTCTTGATTCACTGCCAATTTTCTTTAGCATATTACCGCCTTTACCAATGATAATTCTTTTATGATTTTCTCTTTCAGTATATATGTTTGCTTCAATATCATAAATTTCCTTATTGTCTCTTTTTTTCATCTGCATTACTTCAACGGCAGTTCCATGAGGTATTTCTTCTTTAAGAGATCTTAATATTTTTTCTCTAATAAGTTCACTTACAACAAATCTTTCACTTCTGTCTGTTACCATGTCTTCAGGGAAGTACATAGGTCCATAAGGTAGATATTTTTCTATTATTGTAACTAAAGTATCAATATTTTCTCCTTTAAAAGCACTTATAGGAACAATATCTTTTATAAAGTCATATTTTTCATATAGTTTTATTTTTACAAGAATATCTTCTTTTTTTATTTTATCGATTTTATTTATTACCAAAACTACCGGTGTTTTTTCATTTTTTAATTTTTCAAGTAAAAATTCATCGCCTTTTCCTATATTTAAGTCTTCCTCAACAAGGAAA
Organism: Anaerofustis sp. LCP19S3_F7; assembly: GCF_052119445.1. Classification (NCBI taxonomy): domain Bacteria; kingdom Bacillati; phylum Bacillota; class Clostridia; order Eubacteriales; family Eubacteriaceae; genus Anaerofustis; species Anaerofustis sp. LCP19S3_F7. Next base: position 17,740 of record NZ_JBQKFF010000012.1, read on the forward strand.
AGAATTAAATCTACTTCTTTAAAAGATTCACCTGCAACTTCTACCATATAATCAGATAGTTTGCTTTTAGGTTTATGAAAGCCCGGTGTATCTATAAAAACCATTTGAGATGTATCTGTAGTTCTTATACATCTAATATTATTTCTTGTTGTTTGAGGTCTATTTGATATTATTGATATCTTTTGACCTATAAGCGTATTAAGAAGTGTTGATTTTCCTACGTTTGTTCTTCCTATAATTGATATAAATCCACTTTTATAATTATTGTTCATTCTCTGTTATCCCCATATTAAATGTATTATTTTAGGTATATATAGAGCTATACCCATTATTACAGCCATAAATGCTCCGATTAATACGGCACATGCTGCTGAATCTTTTGATCTTTTTGCGTTTTCATTCATTTCTTTTGTTGCACAGTTAACAGCTTCTTCTATTGCCGTATTTACGGCTTCAAGTATTATTACAAGGAATATTATAAATCCAAGTAGCAACCATTCATAGTATGAAAATTTTAATATAATTGCTCCTATGATTGCAAGAAGGGCACATGTACAATGTATCTTAAAGTTTTGTTGTGTTTTGAAATTATATTCAATTCCATGAAATGCGTATTTAAAACTTTTTATTAATCTTTTAATGTTTTTTTTCATTTCTTCTCCTTAGTCTCTTGTAAGATTTAGATTTTTCATTACTTCTTCTTCATGAAATCTCATTTCTTTTTTTTCTTCGTCATTCATATGGTCATAGCCCAAAAGATGTAAGATTGAATGAACAGTTAAGTAACAAATTTCTCTGTCAGTACTGTGTCCAAATTCTATCGCTTGTTGTTTAGCTTTGTCTATACACAAAACAACATCTCCCAAAATTACAACTTCATCTTCAAATCCTTCTTCATCCATAGGAAAAGAAAGTACATCTGTTTCTTTATCAATATTTCTGTAATATTTGTTAAGCTCTTTTATTTCTTCACCGTCAACTATTGATACACTTACTTGAGAAGGTTTTGTGAAATTTTCATTTTTGAGTGTTTCGTTTATTGCATTTTCTATTTTATCATAAGTTTCCTTAGAAATTTCTTCATTACTTCTGTTGTCAAAAAGTACTTCTGTTTCTATCATTTTTTTACCTCATTTTCTTGATTTGTTTTTTCTTGTCCCGGATATTGAACCCTTTCGTGGTAAACACCAGTAAGAACTCTTAAGAATGCTTTCTTTATTGTATCAATATCTCTCATTTTTAAAGGTGAGTTATCAAGTTGATGTTCTGTAATTTTTTTATCAACAATTTTATCAATCATTTCTTTAATTTTTTCTTTATTTCCAGTATCCATACTTTTTACTGCAGCTTCAACTCCGTCAGCCAGTAAAACTACGGATGTTTCTATTGTTGTTGGTCTTGGACCTTCATAAGAATAAGATTTTAAATCAGGTTCATATCCTCTGTCTTTTTCTTTTACATAGAAATACTGTATTAAAGTATCACCATGATGAGTTTTTATAAATTCAATAATTTCATCTGGAAGTTTATATTTATTTGCTAAATATACACCGTCTCTTACATGGTTTTTTATAATTCTTACGGAAACATTTGGGTCTAAATGGTCATGAGGGTTATTTCCGTTTTGTTGGTTTTCACTAAAGAAAAGAGGTTTTTCGCTTTTGCCTATGTCGTGATAATAAGCTCCAACTCTTGCTAAAAGTCCATTTGCTCCTATATCACTGCAGGCTTCTTGTGCAAGATTACCTACAAGAAGTGAATGATGATATGTTCCAGGGGCACCTGTTATAAGTTTTCTTATAAGTTCGTTTGTAGGACTCGATAATTCAAGAAGTTTAAATGGTGTAAGAATATCGAATATATATTCCCAGAAAAGCATCATTCCTAGAGAAACCATTCCCGATAACAGTCCGTTTATTCCTGCATACATTATGTTATATAGCATACTAATGCCAAGAGTATTTTCAAATATACTGTTTATTAAAACCATTATCATGTTTGATATTGATACTATCAAAGCAGCTTTATATATTTTGCTTCTTTCTTGAACTCTTTGCATATATAGTATACCTACAAAACCTGATAATAGAAGGAATATTAAGGCTTCTGTATTAATATCTAATGTTACAGCCAAAAGAAGAGTTATAAATACATTTGTATTTATTGCTATTCTTGGACCTATTAATATACATAAAGTCATACTCATTATTGATATTGGTATTAAGTATATATTAAACAAGCTTGCAATTTGTGATAATACTATCATCAATAAGAACTGACTTGCTATTAGTGCTAAAAGTTTATTGTTATTATAGATGTGGTTATGGAATATTTTTAAATAGAAAGTGTATATAATCATTAGCAGTAAAATCATTGAAGCAAGACCTATTGTTGTCTTGTAATCATCAAATATACCGCTTCTTATCATAGAACCTTCTTGTAAAACATCTATTTGATTTTGAGTTATTGTATCACCTTTTTTGATGATGACTTCACCCGGTTCGTAAGTAATATCTTCAACCGCATTTTTTGCATTTAGCTTAGCCTGTTCTGTTGCTTCTTCATTAAGTACCATGTTGGCTTTTAATGCGTTTTCACATATATTAATACATGCTTCACTTATATTTGTATTAAATGATGAGTTTTTAAAATAGTTATTTATTTTACTATAATAAGTATTCATTTTATCAGATACTACTTCATCATTATATATATCTTCTATTAGAGATATTATTTCGTTTTGTATATTATCTCTTGAATTTTTATCTTGTTTTATTAATGTTTGGTAAGTTTCTTTTGTTAGATCAATTCCTGTTTTACTGTTGTATACATCTATGGAACTTTTAGTTAAATCATCTGATTTAATATCTTCGAGTTCTTTAAATAGTGTATTTATATTTTTTATTACTGAATCTTTTGTTCCAGGTATATAGTCGTATACATTTGGAGTTTGTTCCACAGCTTGTTCTTTTAAGCTGTTTGTAAGTTTTGTGTTAACAATTTTTCTTGGCGCAATAATATCTTCCGTAGCAACTTGTCCAACTTCTACATCATATCGATGTGGTATTGCACTTATAAAAGATAGAAAAAAAGTCAAAATGAAGAAAATTATTGCTATGGATAATTTTACTTTTTTATTTGTTTTTACATTCTCAAAAAAAGCTGATATTTTAGTCTCTTTGTTTTTTTGTTTCATATTCTTCATAAGCTTCAATAATTCTTTGTACCAAAGGATTTCTTACTACATCTCTCTTTGTTAAATGTACAAAATCTACTCCTTCGACTTTGTTTAAAATTCTTTCTGCATATAAAAGCCCTGATTTTTTTCCACTTGGTAAATCAACTTGTGTTACATCTCCGGTTACGACTGCTTTTGAACCTTCTCCAAGTCTTGTAAGGAACATCTTCATTTGTTCTCTTGTTGTATTTTGAGCTTCGTCAAGAATAATGAAAGAGTCGTTTAAAGTTCTTCCTCTCATATATGCAAGAGGCGCTATTTCTATATTACCTCTGCTTACGTTTCTTTCATATGATTCGCTGCCCATTATATCAAATAATGCATCATATAAAGGTTTTAAATAAGGATCAATTTTTTCTTTTAAATCTCCCGGAAGAAAACCAAGACTTTCTCCTGCTTCAACAGCGGGTCTTGTTAATATTATTCTTGAAACATCACCGTTTTTTAATGCTTTTACAGCAAGAGCGACTGCAAGATAAGTTTTTCCTGTTCCTGCAGGACCTATGGAAAATACAATATCATTTCTTTTGGTTGCATTTATAAATGCACTTTGACCTATTGTTTTTGTTTTAATTGGTTTACCTTTAAATGTATAACATATAACTTGGTCAAAGTTTCCTATGTCCTTTTTGTCTTCATCAATCAAATTTAAAAGATAGTGAAATGTATGATCGTTTATTGCAGAATTATCTTGTATTCTCTTTATCATACAGCTTAAAAGCTCTTTTGCTTTTGACAGATTTTTTTCATTATCACTGTTTATGTTTATTTTATTATCTCTTAGGGTAATTTTAACTGAAAATTTTTCTTCAATTTCGATTAAATATTTATCGTTGCTTCCAAACAGTGTAAGATTGTCAAATTCGTCGTTTGGGATGTCTATTTTTGCAGTGAATTTTTCCAAATTATTCTCCTTATTATTTTTTTTATTTCTTTTTCTTCTACAATATTTTCTTTTAATTTTACTTTTGCAGTAATATTGTAGTAATTGTCATTTGACACATCAATATTTAAATATATATCAATTATGTTATCTTTGTCAATATTTTGGGTTTTATTTAAATATTCCATGACATCATTTTCAATTTGTTCTTTATTTTTCTTCTTTAAATTCTTTATATTATACCACTTTGTTGTTGTTTGCTCTATAGGTAGAGGGATAAAAAGTAACTTAGTTTTTTTCTTTTCTTCTTTTATTTGGATATATGATTTGTCTTTGATAGTTTTTTTATAATTAAAGTTTCTATTTTTAAAAGAATAAGTTACTTCTTTTTCATACTCGTCATCTTCTTGTATTAAATATGGGTTGATTTTTATGTTGTTATAAGTGTATTCGCTTGTTATAAATACATCGCCCATAGCATGTATATAATAAGAAACCATATCACCGTCTTTTCCTTCGTAGCTTATTTCTCCACTTATAAGTAAGTCTCCCTTTTTTACTTTATCACCCTTTTTAACTTTTGTTATACCATTATAAGCAATAATACTTTGTATTTTTCCGCTTTTTGCAGCCACAATATCTACTGCTCTTGATTTATCAAATTGTTTTATTGGAGAATTTTTTTCGGTTAGTTTTATTATAGCTTTTGTTCCTTTATATTCTATTGTTACATCTGAAAGTGTATTATATGTGTTTAGAAGCTTTTTAGATATTTGTTTTTTATCTATACCATATTTATAGCATCCTTCTTTAAATCCTATATCTTCGAGAGTAGCAATAATACTGTTTGTATCAATATTTTTACTGCCTGCTATTTCTATATTCCATATGAAGAAAGAAAAAGAAAACATTACAATAAAAATTAAAAAGACACTAAAAATAAATATTTTTCTTTTTTGTAGTGTCTTTAGCAATGTATTTTTTCCGTATTCTTTTTTTATTTCAATTATATAATGAGCTTTTTTCGCTATTTTTTCTGCGCTTTTCATTTCTGATAGCATTATTTTAAATGTTACGGTTGTTTTGTCTGATTTTTTTATATCCCATACGGATATATTATTTATATTTAATAAATTTATTATTTTTTCGGGATTAAGTCCTTTTATTTCTACTAAATAATAACCCATTAAATAATGATAAAATCTTAAAATAAACATTTTGTTCTCCTATATTATATATTCGATTGAATCTATTTCTCCTTCGATTATTAATTCTTCACTGATTAATGTTGATAATAGCAAATTTTTACCTTTAATTGATAATAAACCTGAAGTTGAATTTATTCTTATGTTTTCGCTACTATAATAAATAATTCCTTTATGGTTTATTATGTTTATTTTCTCATTTCCGAGAATTTCTATATTTAGTTTTTCAAGTAAAATTTCTTCCGGAAGTTGAAGAGATTTTGTTATTTTTTCTTTTGTATTATTAAATATTTTTTTCATATTAATATATATGATGATATTTTGATATTATGAAAATATGTCATTTACATTATGTAAAAAATTATTTTGTGATATAATAAATATATACAAGGGAGGGGTTAAAATGAGTGATTATAAAATAACATGTTGTTCTACTGCAGACATGAGTTATGAATTTTTTAAACAAAACGATATCCCTTTAGCCTATTTCCATTATATTTTAGAAGGTAAGGAATATAAGGATGATTTAGGAAAGACGATACCATTTGATGAGTTTTATAAAAAGATTGAGAGGGGGGCTATGCCTACAACTTCTCAAATAAGCCCTGAAGAATATATAGAGCTTTTTGAAAGTATTTTAAAAAAAGATATGGATGTTTTGCATATAACTTTGTCAAGCGGTATTTCCGGAACAATTAATTCTGCAAATATTGCAAAAAAGACACTAGAAGATAAATATCCAAATAGAAAAATATATGTTATAGATTCTCTTGGCGCTTCAAGTGGCTATGGGTTACTTGTTACATTGGCAAATGAAAAGAAGAAAGAAGGAAAAAACATTGATGAAGTTGCAAAATGGGTATTGGATAACAGATTAAATATACATCATTGGTTTTTCTCAACTGATTTAACAAGCTATTTTAGAGGAGGAAGAATATCTAGAACATCTGCTATATTTGGTACAGCTCTTAAAATTTGTCCGCTGTTAAATATGAGTTATGACGGAAAACTTATTCCAAGAAATAAATATAGAGGGAAGAACAAAGTAATTGAAGAAATTGTAAAAAGAATGGAACTGCATGCAAAAGATGGTCTTGATTATTGCGGAAAATGTTATATTTCTCATTCTGCATGTTTTGAAGATGCAAGAGTCGTTGCAGATAAAATTGAAGAAAAGTTTAAAAAATTAGATGGCAAAGTAGTTATAAATAGTGTTGGAACTACAATAGGTGCTCATACTGGACCGGGGACTGTTGCATTATTTTTTGTAGGAGATAAAAGAGAAGATTAAAAGCCGATATATCGGCTTTTTTATTTGTAAATAAAATGTTAAAATATAAAATATAATATATATTATATATTATATATTATATATGAAACAAGGAGGATGTTTATGTTATATACATATCCTGATTATTATAAAAAATTTTATTGCCTTATGGATAAATGCCCTAAAAGCTGTTGTGAAGGGTGGCAGATTGTAATTGATGAAAATACAATTGAGAAATATATATCTTGTGAAGGTTCTTTTGGAAATAGACTTAGGAATTCTGTTGATTTTGATAAAGGGATTTATAAACAATATAATAAAAGATGTGCATTTTTAAATGAAGATAATCTTTGCGATATACATATAGAAGCAGGGAGAGGAATGATGTGTGATACATGTAAAAATTATCCATATCATACAGAAGAGTTTGAAAATGAGAGGGAGGTGTCTCTTGCTTTGTCTTGTCCTATGGTGGCAGAAATGATTTTAAGTAACAAAAATAAAGTTTCATTTATAACAGTAGAAGATGACAAAGAAGAGATTGAAGATGATGATTTTGATTTCTTTTTATATTCTGCTCTAGAGCAAAGCAGGAAAGTAATATTAGAAATAATTCAAAACAGAAGTGAAGATATATTTATTAGAATAAGTAAGGTATTAATTCTTTGTGAAAAAATACAAGAATGTATTGATGAAAATAATATTTTTAATATAGAAAATATCTTAGTTGAATATGAAGATAAATTTAAAAACGAAGAAATAGAAACAATATATAATAAATGGATAAATAAAAACAATGCAAAGAAAATCCTACGAATCTTAGATGAGTTTGAATTGTTAGATGAAAAATGGAATGATGATAAAGAAAAGTGGAATAAACTTATTTGTGAAAAAGATATTGATTTAAGTTTTGAAGTCAATTCAAAAATACAGCTTGAACAAATATTAGTATATTTTATATATGTATATTTTTCTGGTGGAGTTTATGACTATGATATCATTTCTAAAATTGGTATTGCTGTTTTAAGTACATATATTTGGGATATTATTTGTAAGCTACAAAAATCAATATTAAAAGATAGGTTTTGTGAAAATGATAAAGTAGAACCTGCATGGAGATATTCAAGAGAGCTTGAACATTCAGATGTTAATATTAATAGAATGGAAGAAATTATTAATAAATATAATTTGATTGATTTATTTTTATAAAATCATTTTGTGATTAATGTAAAATTATTTTTATTGTATGTTATAATTCCTTCTTCTTTCATTTTTGATAATTCTCTTGATAACGCACTTCTGTCAACTGCCAAGAAGTTCGCCATTTCTTCTCTTGAAAAAGGTATTTTAAAAGAATTGTTATTTGCACTTATAGCTTGTTGAGATAAAAATGTCATGACTTTTTCTCTTATGGTTCTTTTTGATAGAAGTTCGTTTTTTCTATTTAGCATTAACGTTTTTGTACTTATTATATTCATAAGGTTTTTTATAAATACAAAGTTTCTTGTTTTGTTTATTATTTCATTTACATTAATAAATAATATTGTTGAATCTTCATTTGATACAACACTTACATTTAAAGGTATATTATTTTTTAAAGAAAATATTTCTGCAAAAATATTCCCCTCAGATAAAGTTGAGATTATATTTTTATTTCCCCAAAAGTCTTCACTAATAATACTGATTTCTCCTTTTAAAATTATTCCTGTATTAAATATGAAGTCACCTGCTTTTAAAATATATTCATTTTTTTGATATGATTTTATATATGATTGGTCTATTATTTCATTTATTTCTTTTTCTTGTACATTATTGAATAAAGGTATTTTTTTTAATTTTTCATATAAATTTTTCATAAAAATCCTTTCTTGTTGCATTTGCAACGTAAATTTTATATACATTATATTATAATGCCAATAGATAATCAATTTATAATTTTGGGGGTAAATAATGATTAGAAAAATTATTAAAATAGATGAAGAAAAATGTAATGGCTGCGGACTATGCGCAAAGGCTTGTCATGAAGGAGCAATAGGGATGGTTAACGGAAAAGCAAAATTACTTAGAGATGATTATTGTGACGGGCTTGGAGATTGCCTTCCTGTTTGTCCAACAGGTGCAATATCATTTGAAGAAAGAGAAGCATTGGCTTATGATGAAAAGGCTGTTATGGAAAATCAAAAGAAAAAAAATAATCTTCCTTGTGGATGTCCGGGAAGTTCTTCAAAAGCAATAAATAGAAAAGAAAATGAATTAGATGAATTAAAAAATAAAAATGGATATGTAAATGTTAATAGTAAATTATCACAGTGGCCTGTCCAAATTAAATTAGCTCCTGTTAATGCTCCTTATTTTGAAAATGCAAAACTTCTTATTGCAGCAGATTGTAGTGCTTATGCATATGGTAACTTTCATGATGAGTTTATAAAAGATCATATAACACTTATAGGTTGTCCTAAATTGGACAGTGTTGATTATAGTGAAAAACTTACAGCCATTATAAAAGAAAATAATATAAGAAGTGTTAAAGTTGTAAGAATGGAAGTTCCTTGCTGTGGAGGAATTGAAAATGCAGTGAAAAAAGCAATTTTTGAAAGCGGGAAATTTATTCCATGGCAAGTTGTCACTATTTCCACAGATGGTAAAATTATAGATGAGATATAAAAGAGCTTTAATGCTCTTTTTTTTATATATATCATTGTAGTTACAATTTTTTTATGATATATTTTTAAAGAAACCAAAATATATTGGAGTAAATGTAATGAGAAGAAAAAGACGCAGAAGAAATAGTTCTTTAAGGAATTTGTTTTTTGTTATTATTGTTTTTATAATATTGCTTGGATTGCTTTTGGGGGGCATAGCCTTTTTTATTTCTAACTATTTATCTAGTGAACATTCTAATGTAAGTAATAGTGCTTCATATTCAACTGAAGAAAAACAAAATGGTATAGTTGAGTTTTTTAACAATCTTTTGGGGAAAGAAAATGAAGATGAAAAGTTTAAAGATAAAAACATATATATAAGCAATATAGAAGATGGTCAGACTTTTTCAAAAGGTTCAACAATAAAATTACAATTAAAGGCAAAAGACATATTTGAAGAGGGAAATACAAATATATTTTTGGGAATATACGATGTAAAAAATGAGACATATGCCTATAATAAAACAATAAATAATGTAACTGGAGAGATAAGCGAAGAAATCATAGTGGAAATCGGAAATTTGAAACCTGGAGAATACTATATAGATGCAATTATAAGTGATATAAATAAAGATGATATAGATTTGGTTGATAGCGGATGTGTTTATAGTATTACAATAAATATAGAGTAAGACTGATAAAAATCAGTCTTATTTTTTATAAAACTACAAATTATTTGAAACCCATTTTATAAACTTTGTATGAGGTGACAAATATGAAGTTATTAAAGGGATTTTTTGTTTTATTGTTTTGTTTTTGTAATTTGATTTTTGGGTTGTTTAGTTTTATATCTTTTATGAACAATACATTTGTAGATGAAATAAATTACATATTTTTAATTTGTTTTGCTGTTAGTGTAATATTAACATTAATAAGTGTAAAAAATTATGTAAAATAATAGAAAAATACTGGATTATTTTAAATTAAAGGTATAAAATATATTTTGTTAAGTGTTTTTTTTTAGTTTTAAATATTATATAAAAAAAATCGTTGAAATGCCGATTTTTATTGACATTTCAAGTTTTTTTTGATAAACTTTTTAGGCTGACTGTGAAAAGGAGTTGAAAAAATGCTTAATGAAATACCTAAATCACAATATGTGGTTGGCACAAAACAGACTTTAAAAGCTGTTGAACAAAACGAAGCTTTGAAAGTGTTTTTGGCTAAGGACACAGATGCGGCAATAAAAGACAAAATAGTTAATATTTGTCAAAAAAACGATGTGACTATAGAATATGTAGCCACAAAAAAAGAATTAGGTAAAGCATGCAACATAAGCATAGATGCTGCTGTTGCTTGTATATTAAAAATTTGAGGAAGGAGGAATAAGGTTTAATGCCAACAGTTAATCAATTAGTTAGAAAAGGTAGAAAAGACTTAGTTTACAAAACTAAATCTCCTGCTCTTAAATCTAATCCTCAAAAAAGAGGAGTGTGCACAGTTGTAAGAACTGCTACACCTAAAAAACCAAACTCAGCTATGAGAAAGATTGCCAGAGTTAGACTTGTTAACGGTATGGAAGTAACAGCTTACATTCCAGGTATCGGTCATAACTTACAAGAACATAGTGTTGTTATGGTTAAAGGTGGTAGAGTAAAAGACTTACCAGGTGTACGTTATAAGATTATTAGAGGAGCACTTGATACTCAAGGAGTTGCTGACAGAAAACAATCTAGAAGTAAATACGGTGCTAAGAAATAATTTATAATGTGTGTAACTATAAGGCAAGCCTTATACCTATATATCTAATATATAGAGCACAACGATAAATTTTTACTTATCGAGTACCAATGAAAAAATTTAAATTATTAGGAGGGAAGTACAGTGCCAAGAAAAGGTCCAGTACCAAAAAGAGAAGTGCTACCTGATCCAATGTATAATTCAGTTTTAGTAACTAAGTTATTAAACAACGTTATGCTTGATGGAAAAAAAGGTGTAGCTCAAAAAATTGTATACGGTGCTTTTGACATCGTAGCAGAAAAAACAGGAAAAGAACCATTAGAAGCTTTTGAAGAAGCTTTAAATAATATCATGCCTTCACTTGAAGTTAAAGCCAGAAGAGTTGGTGGTGCAACATACCAAGTTCCAATGGATATCAGACCTGATAGAAGACAAACATTAGGTCTAAGATGGCTTGTAACTTACACAAGAGCTAGAGGCGAAAAAACAATGAAAGAAAGATTAGCTGCTGAAATTATTGATGCTATCAATAACACAGGGGCTTCAGTTAAAAAGAAAGACGATACTCATAAAATGGCAGAAGCTAATAAAGCATTCGCTCATTTTAAATGGTAAGGTGAATAAAAGATGGCAAGAGAGTTTAGTTTAGATAAAGTTAGAAATATCGGGATTATGGCTCATATCGATGCTGGTAAAACTACAACTACTGAAAGAATCTTGTACTATACAGGTAAAATCCACAAAATTGGGGAAACTCATGAAGGTGGAGCTCAAATGGACTGGATGGAACAAGAACAAGAAAGAGGTATTACAATTACTTCTGCAGCTACAACATGTCATTGGAAAGGTCATGAAATTAACATCATCGACACACCGGGACACGTTGACTTTACAGTAGAAGTTCAACGTTCACTAAGAGTACTTGACGGCTCTGTTGCAGTTTTCTGTGCTAAAGGTGGGGTTGAACCTCAAAGTGAAACAGTATGGAGACAAGCTGATAAATATAACGTACCAAGAATCGCATTTGTAAATAAAATGGATATTATGGGTGCTGATTTCTACAATGTAGTAAATATGATCAGCGAAAGACTTGGAGCAAATCCTGTTCCAATTCAATTACCTATTGGTAAAGAAGAAGACTTTGTAGGTATTGTTGACTTGGTTAAAATGAAAGCATTTATTTATCATGATGATCAAGGTAATGATATTGAAGAAACAGATATTCCTGAAGATATGATGGATAAAGCTGAAGAATACAGAGAAAAATTATTAGAAGAAATCTCTGTAAACAGCGAAGAAATTATGGAAAAATACCTTGAAGGAGAAGAAATAACAGAAAAAGAAATTATTGCTTCTTTAAGACAAGGTGTTCTAAATCTTGATTTTATACCTGTATTATGCGGTACAGCATTCAAAAACAAAGGTGTTCAAATGTTAATTGATGCTATCGTTAACTTGATGCCTTCTCCACTTGATGTACCAGCTATGATTGGACATGATCCAAAAACAGGTGATGAAATGGAAAGACATCCTAAAGATGATGATCCATTTTCAGCATTAGCATTTAAAATTATGGCTGACCCATTTGTTGGTAAATTAGCATTTACAAGAGTTTACTCTGGAACACTTCAAAGTGGTTCATATGTATATAACTCAACAAAAGGTAAAAAAGAAAGAGTTGGTCGTATTTTAAGAATGCATGCTAATGACAGAAAGCAAATTGAAGAAATCAGAACTGGTGATATCGTTGCTTTAGTTGGTTTAAAAGATACAACAACAGGTGATACTTTATGTGCTGAAAATGCTCCTGTATTACTTGAATCAATCGAATTCCCAGATCCAGTTATTTCTGTAGCTATTGAACCAAAAACAAAAGCAGGTCAAGAAAAAATGATCGCTGCTTTAGTAAAATTAGCAGAAGAAGACCCAACATTCAGATTTAAGACTGATGAAGAAACAGGTCAAACTATCATTGAAGGTATGGGTGAACTTCATCTTGAAATTATCGTTGATAGACTTCTTAGAGAATTTAAAGTTGAAGCTAATGTTGGTAAACCACAAGTTGCATTCAAAGAAGCAATTACTAAACCAGCAAGAGCTGACTACAAATATGCTAAACAATCAGGTGGTAGAGGTCAATACGGTCATGTTGTTATTGAAATCGAACCAAATGAAGAAGGTAAAGGTTATGAATTCACTAGCGAAATCGTTGGTGGTGCAATACCTAAAGAATATATCGAACCTGTTAGCAAAGGTATCCAAGGAGCTATGGAAAATGGTATCCTTGCAGGATATGAAGTTATTGATGTTAAAGTAAGATTAGTAGATGGTTCTTACCATGATGTCGACTCTTCTGAAATGGCCTTCAAATTGGCTGGTTCTATGGCATTTAAAGAAGCTATGGCTAAAGCAGGCCCTGTTTTAGTTGAACCTATCTTTAAAATTGAAGTTGTTGTTCCTGAAGAATATCTTGGAGATGTTATGGGTGACTTAACAGCAAGAAGAGGTAAGATTGAAGGTATGGAACTTCATAATGGTGTTCAAACTCTTAGAGGATTTGTCCCATTATCAGAAATGTTCCAATACACAACAGACCTTAGAAGTAAAACTCAAGGTAGAGGAACTCATACTTTGACATTCTCTCATTATGAGCCAGCACCTCAAAGTATGTTAGATAAACTTAAAAACGAATAATATACAATTAATGATAGATTAAGGAGAAAGATAAAAATGGCAAGAGAAAAATACGAAAGAACTAAACCACATGTAAATATTGGTACAATCGGTCACGTAGACCACGGAAAAACAACATTAACAGCAGCA
>NZ_JBQKFF010000013.1:0-31147 GCF_052119445.1 Anaerofustis sp. LCP19S3_F7
ATATTATATATTTACTATTGTGATTATATTTTAGAGTTAAATTTAATTAATATAATAAAAAAGACTTGAGGGAGTCTTTTTTATTATTTATTATGATATTTCTTTAAAGTGTTTAATAAAGAGTATACAAGCTCTTTTTCTTCACTGTTTAAAAAACTTATATCAATTTCTTCTTTATTATCATTAAGATCAAGAATATAATCAGATGATATATTAAATAGTTTAGATAGTTCTATTATATATTGTGTTGAAGGTATGCTTATACACATCTCCCAAGCATTTATAGCAGATCTGGAAAGTCCAAGCTCTTTTGCAAGTATTGTTTGTGTCATGTTGTTTTTTTCTCGTAATTCTTTTATTCTTTCACCTATCATATTTATACCTCAATATAAAATATATATTCTTTCTTTATTAAAATCATTATCATTAATGATATTTAAGTATCATTAATGATAAAAATAAATTGACAAAATATCCTTTAATTAATATAATATAGTTAAATAACAATTATTTTATATTTAGAAAGGGGAAAATATGGAAAATAATAAAAATAATATAGGATGTGGCACTGTAATATTTATTTTTATTATAATGATGGTAATCTTAAGTCAATGTGGCGGTAAGACAGAATCTTATTATTATGATTCAAATGGTAATGGTCGAATGGATAAAGGAGAACATATGTATGATGTAGAAAGTGATGGAACCGTTCATTTTGATTATGATGGAGATGGATGGTGGGATGATTAAAAGACTCTTTTGAGTCTTTTTTATTTAATTTCTTTATGTATATTATTTGTAAAAGCAAGGTAAATCCTTTGAAATAAAGGAAAATACGTTTATTTTTTTGTTATAATCCATATGTTATTTTAAATCAAATAATATTTAAATATTATTTGATTTGTTAAATATATAGTTTTAATGAGAAATTTAGATAATAAGTTTTGAACAAAATTAATTTTATAAATAAAAGAGAAAAGTATGGAAAATAACAATAGAAAAGAATTAAAAAATAAAGAAATATGGTATAAAAGATGGCATGTAATGTATACTTTTAATTTTTTAGCTTTGTGCTTTGTTATTTTTTTACCATTTTTTATAAGTGGTAAAAGTTTTGTATGGGATACAGGTGGACTAAATACAGGAGACGGATTTGTTCAACACTTTACATCTGCAGTATACTTTGGGAATTACTTTAGGGATATAATTCTTAATTTATTAAATAACCACGAACTCGTTATTCCAATGTGGGATTTACGTATCGGAACAGGGTATGATGTTTTAACATCTCTTAATTATTATGCTTTTGGAGACCCGCTTAGTATGTTCTACATATTTACACCGGAAAAATTTACGGGATATATGTATTCTTTTGTTATATTTTTAAGACTTTATTTATCGGGATTATTTTTTTTCATTTTTCTGTTTTAACTTTAAAATGAAGAAAACGCCTGTAATTATTGGTGCATTATGCTATGAATTTTGCGGGTTTAGTTTATATTGCTCTATTCGTCATCCATTTTTTATAAATCCTATGATATACCTTCCTTTACTTCTTTTAGGCATTGAAAAAGTATTTAAAGGAGATAAGCCTTATTTATTTATAATAATGGTTACCATAAGTGCAGTAAGTAATTTTTACTTTTTATATATGTTAACCATTTCCGCTATGATTTCCGCTTTTATAAGGGTAATGTATATTTACAAAGGAAAAGGGGTATTTTTAAGAAAGCTTGTATATTATTTCTTTAAATTTCTTTTTTATTATATTATTGGCATTCTGCTTTCGGCGGTTGTTTCCCTTCCAGTTATAATATCCTTTTTTAACAGCTCAAGGCAGAGTGGTCAAGCTAACAATCTGACACTATTTTATAATTTAAGCTATTATATTAACGTTATAAAAAATATGTTTTCTGCTAATGATATAGGGCTTTGGGCATTCCTTGGATTTAATATTATAAGTATTATTTGCGGTGGGATTATATATAAAGACAAAAGCAAAAAGGGAAAATATTTACAAGGTATATTAAGCCTATGTATTATCTCACTTTTAGTTCCCGTTTTTGGATATATAATGAATGGATTTAGTTTTGTGTCAAACAGATGGACCTTTGTTTTTTCATTTGTCATATCATTTATAAGTGTTTATGTAATGGGAGAATTGAAGAATTTTAAAAATAACATTAAGTTTATGAATGTATTTCTTGGTGTGATTTTGTTTTTGAATATTTCTTTGACAGCTTTATATATATACTTAGGTAAAGACATAAAATATTTTTTATTTAACTATATTTTTATATTTATGGGATTTGTTTTCTTGTTTTTGATTAAAAACAGAAAGTACGGTATAAAAAGAATATATATGGTTTTACTTATTATTGTTCTTATACAAATTCCATTCTCTGCTTATATAAAATATTCGCCTTTTACATTAAATTATCCTAAAGAGTTTAAGTCTTATGATAAGCTAAGCAGTGTCATAAACCAAAAGTAATTTAATTATATAAAAAGCATTGATGAAGAAGAATTATACAGAGTTGATATAAATAACAACAGGTTGAATTATGGACTTATAAATGATATAAACGGTCTTTCTTCTTATTTCAGCGTTCAAAATAATAACAGCGTAAACTATTTCTTTTTAACCGGTCAGGTTGGACAGGCTACATTATCGGGTAATCACGGTTATGACAGCCACCTTATAAGCAATGAACTTAAAGGAGTTAAGTGTTTTGTAAGTAAAAATTATAATGCCGATTTGTATAAAGATTACAAGATTATAAAGGAATATGAAGACAGCAAGGTATATAAAAACGAAAATGCTCTTGGGCTTTTTTATACCTATGACAGCGCCATGGATGAAAACACCTTTAATTCTTTAAATGAATATGACAGAGAAATGGCAATGCTTCAAAGTGTTTATCTAGATAAAGACAGTATAGTTTCAAATGATCATGTTAATTCTTCTTCAAAGACTTTATTAGATTTAGAAGATCTAATGGAAAATGCACAGTATAACAAAGACAAAATAGAAATTAAAAAGGATAAAATAATAGTGAAGGAAGATGACAGTGACCTTAGTTTTAATATAAACGTAAATAACAGCGAATGTTACCTTGTAATAGATGATTTTAACCTAAATTTAGACAGTGAAATTAGTAAAGATGCTTCCTTAAAGAAAAAGATAAAAAATATGCTTTCTACTCCTGCAAAATATTCTTACATGAATATAAAAATTGACGGAAGTGAAGAAAGTTCTTTTAGATATTCCATAAAAACATCAGATAATACTTATTACTTTGGTATAGAAGATTATGTATTGAATCTTGGGTATTATAAAAATGGGTTGCACAACATAAAGATTAACTTTGATGAAAAAGTAGAGTATAACTTTTCTGATTTGAAAGTAGTATGTCAGCCTATGGATAATTACGATAAATATGTAAATGAGTTAAAAGAAGATAAGGTAGAAAATTTTACCATAAAAGGAAATACAGTAAGCTTAAATGTAAACACAAAAGAAGATAAAATCGGGGTTTTATCCATACCTTATTCAAAAGGTTGGAAGGCTTATGTGAACGGTAGGGAAGTTGAAGTGTTACAGGCAAACATTGACTCCATGGGGGTAGAGTTAAACAAAGGGGAAAATGAGGTTGTGTTTAAATATTGTACTCCGGGGCTTAAGGAAGGTGCTGTTGTTTCGCTTGTTACTGTATTGGGGTGTGTTGTTTCTGTTTTATTGATAAAAAGAAACGAAAGAGAGCTTCTTAAAAAATTAAAAAATTTGACAAAAAAAAATGTATAAAATATAATAATAAATAATTAAGGGAATATATAAGATAACTATAATTATATTAAATTTGTCCAATATGAATATAAATATTGTATATTCATATTGGCAATTTTGTTATTAATTTTATAATTGTTATATTAAGTTTGAAAAATTATAAATAGTATTATTTTTAAAAGGGAATATGGTATGAATGTTTTTTCACGAATTAATATTTTTAAACAAAAAAAATGGTTTTTAAGTTATACTTTAATATTTTTAGTTATTTCAGTCTTTCTTGCAATTCCATTCATAGATAATAGAATTAGTTTTATATGGGATACATATGAACAAAATGGGGGAGATGGATTTACTCAGCATTATGCTTCTGTAGTATATTTTGCAAGATACATAAAAAATATATTCTATACATTTATTAATACTCATGAACTTATAATTCCAATGTGGGATTTAAAAATTGGAACCGGATATGATATTCTTACAACTCTTAATTATTATTCGTTCGGGGATCCTTTAAATATTTTTTATATATTTACACCTGAAAAGTATTATCCTTATATGTTTTCATTATTAGTTGTATTAAGACTTTATTTATCAGGAATATTCTTTTCTTTATTTTGTTTTCAATTTAATAAAAAGAAATTTCCTGTTATTATCACTGCCATTGGTTATGCTTTTTGTGGTTATGCATTATATGCACCTTTA
Organism: Anaerofustis sp. LCP19S3_F7; assembly: GCF_052119445.1. Taxonomy (NCBI): domain Bacteria; kingdom Bacillati; phylum Bacillota; class Clostridia; order Eubacteriales; family Eubacteriaceae; genus Anaerofustis; species Anaerofustis sp. LCP19S3_F7. The sequence continues at coordinate 4,496 of NZ_JBQKFF010000013.1, forward strand.
AAGCATCCTTTTTTTGTTAATCCAATGATATATCTGCCTTTATTTCTTTTAGGGGCTGAAAAAATATTTAGAGGCCAAAAACCTTATTTATTTATAATAATGGTTTTTGTAAGTGCAATAAGTAATTTTTACTTTTTTTATATGCTAACCATTGCTGTAGTTATGTACGCATTTGTTAGAGTTCTTTATTTATATAATGATAAAGGAATGTTTTTAAAACAATTCTGGCATTATTTCATTAAATTTGTTATTTACTATATTATAGGAATACTTTTAAGTATGGTTATCATGCTTCCTGTTATTTTGGCTTTTATAAATAGTTCCAGAGCAAGTGGGCAAGTTAGTAATTTAAGTTTATTTTATAATTTAAATTATTATATATCATATATATCCAATTTATTTAATTCGAATGGATTTGGTGATTGGATGTTTTTAGGTTTTAATATAATAATTGTTATATCATCTTTATTAATTTTTAAAGATAAGAGTAAAGCTGGTAAATATCTTAAATATATTCTATCTATTCTTTTTATTTGTTCAATGCTACCTGTATTTTCTTATGTGATGAATGGTTTTAGTTATGTAACAAGTAGATGGTGCTTTATTTTTGCATTTCTCGTATGTTTTATAAATGCGTATATTATTAAAGATATAAAATTTGTGTTTAATAAAAATATAAAATATGTTTATACGTGTTTATTATTATTGTTTGTTATAAATGTTGTTATTGATAGATTTTTTGTTTTTTTAGATAAAAATAACATCTATATACATTATAATTACTTTTTTATTTTAACAGGGGTATTATTTACTTTTATTGTTCAAAATAAAAAGTCAAGTATCAAAGTTATATATTTTTCAATGATAGTTTTATTCGTAGTTCAGATATCTTTATCTGGGTATTTAAAAAATTCAGATAAATATGGCAATTTTATTTCACAGCTGAAAACATATAGTAAAGTAAAAAAAGAGACTAATATAAGTAATGTTAATTTTATAAAAGAATATGATGCATCGAATTATTATAGAATTGATCAAACAAAAAATAGAATGAATTATGGTTTTTTATATGATGTAAATGGGCTATCTTCATTTTTTAGTATAAAAAATAATACTAATATGGATTATATTCTAAAAACTGGTATATTACAAAATGTTACATATTCAGGTAATCATGGTTATGATCATCATATTGTAAGTAATACATTAAAAGGTGTTAAATATTTTATTGCCGATAAAGACTTTAAATTAATGGATAACTTTAAACCTATAAAAGAAGATAAGAAGAATTTTGTTTATGAGAATAAGAATTCTTTAGGATTATTTTATACCTATGATTCGGTTATAAGTGATAAAGAGTTTAATGCTTTAGATGAAAATGACAGAGAATTTGCAATGCTTCAAAGTGTATATTTAAGTGATAGTAATTTTATTAAGCCAAATAGTATATCAAGTTCATCAAAAACTATAATGACATTTGAAGATATAATAAAAAATGGAAAGTATGATAAGGATAAAATTGAAATATATGGAGATAAACTTATAGTAAAGGAAGAAGAGGCATCAATAACATTAAACTTAGGTAGTTTATATAATAATGAGTGTTATTTAGTTATTGATGATTTTAATATAGATTTAACTAGTAAAATAAAAAAAGATGCATCTTTAAAAGAGAAAATAAATCATAAAATGAAAAATGATTATACATTTACTTATATAAAATTTTCTTCAAGTGATAGAGATTTTTCTAATAATTGTATAGTAATTTCATCAAACGGAAAATATTATATTGGCAAATTTAATTATGTATTTAATTTAGGATATTTTGATCATGTAGAAGATTGTGATGTTACGATAACTTTTTCAAAAAATGGAAATTATAATTTCTCTGATATGAAAATAGTATCTCAGCCTATGGATAACTATAATAAATACGTAAATGAGTTAAAGAAAGACAAGGTAGAAAACTTTACCATAAAAGGAAATACAGTAAGTTTAAAAGTAAACACAAAAGAAGATAAAATAGGGGTTCTATCAATTCCATATTCAAAAGGCTGGAAAGCTTATGTAAATGGTAAAGAGGTAGAAGTTCTACAGGCTAACATTGACTCTATGGGAATTGAACTAAACAAAGGGGAAAATGAGGTTGTGTTTAAGTACTGTACTCCGGGCTTAAAAGAGGGGGCTATTATTAGTTTTACAACAGCTTTTTGTTGCATAATATATATGTTAATTAAAAAGAAAAGAAATGTTTAAATAAATTTTTATCGGATAATGTTTATTTTATAAAGTTTGACAAAATTTTCATAATTGTATAGAATAAATGATATATTTTGTAAATTTTAAATTATAGAAAAAGAGGAAAATATGGATAAGGGTATTATGTCATTGGTTATACCTGCGTATAACGAATCTGAAATATTAGAAAATACAGCGAAAGTTGTTGTAAATATATTAAAAAAAGCAGAGATTCCATTTAAAATTATATTTGTAAATGATGGTTCAAAAGATGATACATGGGAAAAGATAAAAAAATTATCAAAGGAGTATGATTGTATAGACGGAGTATGCTTTTCAAGAAACTTTGGTAAAGAAGCAGCTATTTTTGCAGGACTTCAATATGCAAAGGGGGATTGTGTTGCTGTAATGGATGCAGATTTACAGCATCCACCTAAAACACTTATTGAGATGTATCAAAAATGGCTTGAAGGATATGAAGTAATAGAAGGAATAAAAGCATCAAGAGGAAAAGAAGGAATAATTTATAAATTTGGAGCAAAGAGTTTTTATAAAATAATATCAAATGCAACAGGGATAGATATGTCAACATCATCTGATTTTAAATTGATGGATAGAAAAGTTGTTGATTCAATAATAAGTTTACCTGAAAGACATTTATTTTTTAGAGCATTATCATCATGGGTAGGATACAAGACTACATATGTAGAGTTTGAAGTACAAGAAAGAGCCGGAGGAGAATCTAAATGGTCATTTTCTTCTTTGGTAAAATATGCAGTTAGAAATATAACGACATTTTCGACAGCACCTATGCAGATAGTTTCTTTTGCAGGAATAGTATTTTGTATTTTGGCAATAGTAATTGCAATAAGAGCAGTATATCAATATTTTGTAGGAATAGCTCTTGGAGGATTCACAACAGTGATACTTCTAATATTGATATTAGGGGCTATAGTTATGTTATCTCTAGGAATAATAGGGTATTATATAGCAAAGATATATGAAGAAGTAAAAGGAAGACCAAGATATATAGTATCAAGAACTGCAAAAGAAGAAGAAAAATAGGAGATGCAAATGTTTGAAAAAAGTAAAAGTTTATATGATAAATATAAAGAAATAATTTTATATATCATTTTTGGAGGGTTTACAACCCTTGTAAATTTTGTAATATATTTTCTATTTACGAATGTATTATCTATAAATTATCTTGTAAGCAATTTAATAGCATGGATAGGTGCTGTTATTTTTGCGTTCTTTACAAATAAGAAATATGTATTTAATGCAAATAATACAGAACTTTTTAACTATATAAAAGAATTTGTGATGTTTACTTTATCAAGGGGGTTTTCTTTTTTGGTGGAGACCTTCCTTTTATTCCTTGGAGTAGAATTGATTAAGTTAAATGATGGAATTGTTAAAGTAGCGGTAGCAGTAATAGTAGTAATATTAAATTACTTTTTTACTAAATTTGTATTTAAAAATAAGGACGAAAAAAAAAACATTGAGAAAAATACTAATGTAAAAAAAGAGGAAACTAAAGGTTTAGGAAATAACGAAGTTTGGTATAAAAAATGGTATGTGATTTATACCGGACTATTTTTTGTTATTTCTTTATTTTTATTTTATGAATTTATATTAGAGGGTAAAAGTTTAGTTTGGTTTGGAGGAATGGAAGATGGTATTTACCAGCATTTTTCAAGTGATGTTTATTTTGGCAACTATTTTAGAGATATTATAATAAATTTCTTTAATACTCATGAACTTGTTATTCCAATGTGGGACTTAACTGTAGGAAATGGACTTGATGTTTTCACTACGTTAAATTATTATGCATTTGGTGATCCTCTTAGTTTGTTTTATATATTTACACCTGAAAAATATACAGGATATATGTATTCTTTCCTTGTTATTTTTAGACTTTATTTATCGGGATTATTTTTTATTTTATTTTGTTTTAAATTTAATCAAAAGAAGATGCCTGCAATACTTGGTGCTTTAGGATATGCTTTTTGTGGGTATGCTTTATATGCTTCAATAAGACATCCATTTTTTATAAACCCAATGATATATTTACCTATTATATTAATTGGGATTGAAAATGTATTAAGAGGTAGGAAACCTTATTTATTTATTTTCATAGTAGCTGTAAGTTTAATAAGTAATTTTTATTTCTTATATATGAATACTTTGGCAGCTGTTGTATATGCTTTTGTAAGAGTTCTTTATTTATATAAAGATAAAGGAGTATTCTTAAAGAAACTTTTATATTATGTTGTAAAATTTATTATTTATTATATTATTGCAATACTTTTAACAGCAGTGTTCTTTCTTCCTATTTTTATTGCATTTATAAGTAGTGCAAGAGCAAGCGGTCAGACTGCTAGTGTGGATTTATTGTATAATTTATCATATTATGTCAATATATTTAGAAACCTATATAATGCAAACCCTATTGGAAAATGGCTTAGCTTAGGGTTTAATATAATAATTGTTCTTTGTTTATTGTTTATTTTTATTGATAAAAGTAAACAGGGTAAATATTTAAGAAATATTTTAATTTTAGGAATAATCTGCTTATTGTTCCCTGTTATAGGATATATAATGAATGGATTTAGTTATGTATCTAACAGGTGGTGTTATATTTTTGCATTTTTAGTTTGTTTTATTTCTTGTTATATTTTTAATGATATTAAATTAAGAATTAATAAACATAAAATATATACATATGGTTGCTTATTATTTTTGTTGATTGTAAATGTTTTGTTAGAACAATTATATATTAAATTAGATAAGAGCAATAAAGTGTTTATATTTAACTATATATTTATATTAATGGGATTTTTATTTGTTTTATTTGCAAATAGAAGAATAGTAAAAGAAAAAGCTGTTTTGTATGCTCTTGTATTAATATTTATTATACAAATTCCTTTAAGTGGCTTTATGAAATATAACAGTTCAATGTCTGATTATATCTCAGAATTTGAAAAATACAGTGCATTAAATAGAGAAATAAATTCAAAAGAAATCAATGATATTACTAAATTGGATAATGATAATATATACAGAATTGCAAAAAATAAAATACAGTATAATTATGGACAAAGTAATAATGTAAATGGGCTTTCCTCGTTCTACAGCATTCAAAATAAAAGTGTTATTGATTATATATTTAATATTGGAATTTTAGGGGATGTTACTTATTCAAGTTATGTAGGATATGATAATCATATAATATCAAATACATTAAAGGGTGTTAAATATCAAATAAATAAAAATACATATAACGTAGATGTGTATAAAGATTATAAAGAAATAAATAAGTATGATGATTTAACTACTTATGAAAATGTAAATGCTTTAGATTTGTTTTATACTTATGACTCTGTTATTGATGAAAATACATTTAATTCATTAAGTGCATATAATAAGGAATATGCAATGCTACAAAGTGTTTACTTAAGTAATAATGATTTTATTAAACCTGATAATGTAAATATGAATTCAAAAACAATATTGAATGTTGAAGATATATTAAAAAATGCTAAGTATGATAAAGATGATATTGAAATTAAGAATGACAAAATTGTTGTAAAGAAAAAAAAAGCGACGATAAAATTAAATTTAGGTGAAATTAAAAACAGTGAATGTTATTTTATAATTAATGGCTTTGATATAGATTTGCAAAAAAAGGAAAATAAAGGGAAAAATTTAAGACAGAAACTAAAATATGCTTTATCTTCTGAGAGTACAGATTCTTCTATTAAGTTTGTTATGGATGAATCTAAAGATTATTCAATATATATATTACAGGCAAATAATAGCCCATATTATATAGGTAAAAATAATTATGTGTTTAATCTTGGATATTACAAAGATGGAAGTCATAGTGTAGAAATATCATTATCGGAAAAGGGTGATTATTATCTTAGTGACATGAAAGTTGTATGTCAGCCTATGGATGATTATGATAAATATGTAAATGAGTTAAAAGAAGACAAGGTAGAAAACTTTACTATAAAAGGAAATACAGTAAGCTTAAATGTAAACACTAAAGAGAATAAAATAGGGGTTCTATCAATTCCTTATTCAAAGGGCTGGAAAGCGTATGTAAATGGTAAAGAAGTAGAAGTTCAGCAAGCTAACATTGATTCTATGGGTGTTGAACTTCAAAAAGGAGAAAATGAAGTAGTGTTTAAATATTGTACTCCGGGACTTAAAGCAGGAGCATTGATTTCCTTTGTTACAGCTATAGGATGCATAATTTATATTTATATTGATAAAAAGAAAAGAAAAAAGGCTTTATAAAAGCCTTTTTTTAGTTATTTACAATTTTTATCGTTTTTATTTTGTTGTTTTTGTTCATTTTTGTTGTTACATGATTGTTCGTTTTTATTCATGTTTTGTTTATTGTTTTTGTTTTCTTTTTTCTTAGCCATTTTATTTCTCCTTTGTTTTTTCTATATTAATTTTTCCCAAAAAACAAATATATATATTGGAAATTTTTTCAAATTTGTAGCTGTATATATTTTTTTGATAAATTAAATAAAATATTTTATAAAGAAATAATTATAATTTAAAATAATATTTAGTAATTTTTTGTATGTTTGATATTTTTAAGTAATTATTATATTAAAATCTTATTTAAACATAGAAAAATATTAGTAAAAGGGCAAATGTAGAAGTTTAAAATATTGATAAAATTTTTTTACTATGGTAAAATAAATTAGTTATTATAAAGGTAAATGAGGCAGGTTATGAATAATCTAAATTTAAAAAAACGAAGAGAAAAAGTACTTGAATACATGGACGATAATTCGGCTGCGGTTTTCTTTTCCGGAGAACTTGTAAGAAGTGAAAACGGAAATGATTATGAATTTGAAGTAAACAGAGATTTTTATTACCTTACAAACATTGACGAAGAAGACTGTGTGCTTATTTTAACAAAGAATGATAAGAAAATAAAAGAACAATTATTTATTCCTGAAAACAACGAGTATTCTTCAAAATGGACGGGAATAAAATTATCTATTCCTGAAGTTATGGCACTTAGTGACATGGAAGATATTTTTTATCTTGACGAATTTGAAAAGTATATAAACGAACTTGGCAATGATGAAACTTTAGAGAAGATTTATTTTGCTTTGGATGATACAAATACCAGCGAGAATTATAACTTAAACCTTAGAATGTTTAAACAAATGTATAAAGTATTTGATAACTTGGAATTTTATAATATCAAAAGATGCCTTAATGAACTTAGAGAAGTGAAAAGTGAATACGAGGTAGATTGCATTCATAAAGGGGCAAAGAATTTAAAAAATGCCATAAATATGGCAATGAAAATTACCAAACCCGGTGTGAAAGAAGCTGAAATTGCTGCTACAATTGATTATATCACAAGGAAAAACGGCGATACACTTCCTTTCCCAACAATTGTTGCAAGCGGTAAAAATGCTACTACTCTTCATTACATCAAAGGAAAGGATAAAGTAAAAGACGGAGATCTTGTTCTTCTTGACTGCGGAAGTGCGGTAAATAAATACAGTGCAGACGTAAGCAGAACTTATCCAGTAAACGGGAAATTTACTGATTTCCAAAAGGTTATATACAATATCGTTTTAAAGGCGAACAAAACCGTTATTGAAAATGCAAAAGAAGGTGTAACCTTAAAAGAACTTAATGATATTGTAATTGATATTTATGAAGAGGAACTTAAAAAAATAGGTTTGATAGAAGAAAGAGAAGAAGTAAATAATTATTATTATCACTTCGTTTCCCATTTTGTAGGACTTAACTGTCATGATCCATTCGATAAAGATAAACCTCTCAAAGCAGGTAATGTCATTACCGTTGAACCGGGACTTTATTTACAAAAAGAGGGAATTGGAATCCGCATTGAAGATAATATTTTAATAACAAAAGAAGGAAACATTAATTTAACAAAGAATATTATGAAAGAAACGGATGAAATAGAATCATATATGATGTGACAATAGAGTTTTTCATCTAAAGTTGAGGAAGAAAAATGGATGAATTATTGGCTCTTGGGTTATTCCTTTTTGTAGGATTTGCTATAAGTAAAATATGTTCAAAATTAAGACTTCCCGCTGTAACGGGATATTTGCTTGCAGGTTTAATCCTTGGCGTATCATTTATAGATATTTTGCCAAAAGATATCCTTTCGGAACTTGAATTTCTGCAAGATGTAGCCCTTGGCTTTATTGCCTTTAACATAGGGGAAAGTTTTAACTTGGATAAAATAAAAAGCCTTGGCGGAAGCGTTGTTTTAATAACGATAGTTCAAGCTGCCGTAACGATAATCGCCGTAACTATCGGAGTTTATATTGTAACTGGTGATTTACCGTTATCGATAGTCTTTGGTGCTTTATCTGCTGCCACAGCTCCTGCCGCAACGGTTAATGTTATTAACGAATATAAGGCAAAAGGAAAACTTACAAATACAATTCTTACGGTTGTTGCCCTTGATGATGCCGTATGTTTATTCCTTTTCAGTATTGCATGTGCAGTTTCACAGTCTATGATAAGCGGACATTTTAATATAAATTCTGCTTTGCTTGCTCCTTTAAAAGAAATTGTATTATCTTTAATAGTAGGTGGAGTTATAGGGCTTGTGTTCTGCTTTATTGAAAAGAAAGTCAGAAGGGATAAATCTCAAGTGCTTATTGTTGCTTGTGCAAGCGTTCTTTTAGGTTCAGGAATAGGTACATATTTTGAACTTTCTTCAATTCTTGTTTGTATGGCAACAGGAAGTGTGATAGCTAATCTATGCTTTAGATACGACAAAGTCTTTTCCATGACGGAAGAAGCTGTAAACCCGATTTACGTTATATTTTTTGTGCTTGCCGGATACAGTTTGGATTTAAATGTAATAGTAAGTATAGGTGCAATCGGAATAGCCTTTGTAATTTCAAGATTTATTGGTAAAATCCTTGGTGCTTTTCTTGGGTGCAGTATGGCAAGAACTGATAAGGTTACAAGGAATTATCTTGGAATGGGGCTTATGCCTATGGCCGGAGTCGGAGTAGGACTTGCGGTTGCGGCATCAAAAATGATGCCTGAATACAGTACACTGTTTTTAAATATAATTATGGGTGCAACATTTGTTTTTGAAATAGTCGGTCCTATCCTAACGGCACAGGGCCTTAAAAAATCAGGAGATATAAAATAACATACTAACATAGGGAGATAGATATGGAAAAATACTCATTAAACGAACTAAGAAAAATGTTTTTGGAATTTTATGAAAGCAAAGGACATTTAAGACTTGAAAGCTTTTCTCTTGTTCCTCACAACGATAAGAGTCTGCTTTTAATTAACTCAGGAATGGCTCCTTTGAAACCTTATTTTATAGGGGAAGAAGTTCCACCAAGAAAGAGAGTTACAACTTGTCAAAAATGTATCAGAACACCTGATATTGATAACGTAGGTAAAACAGCAAGACACGGTACTTTCTTTGAAATGCTTGGTAATTTCTCTTTTGGAGATTATTTCAAGAAAGAAGCAATTAACTTTGCATGGGAATTTTTAACTGAAAAAATAGGTCTTGATAAAGATAAACTTTATGTTTCTGTTTATGAAGATGATGATGAAGCAGCACAAATTTGGAAAGAAGATATCGGTTTAACTGATGATAGAATTACAAGACTTGGTAAAGACGATAACTTCTGGGAAATCGGTCTTGGACCATGTGGACCATGTAGTGAAATTTATGTAGACAGGGGAGAAGAATACGGATGCGGATCTCCTACTTGCGGTGTAGGTTGTGACTGTGACAGATACATGGAAGTATGGAACCTTGTATTTACACAATTCGACAAAGACAAAGACGGAAACTACAACAGACTTGAACATCCAAACATCGATACAGGAATGGGGCTTGAAAGACTTGCTGCATATGTTCAAGGTGTTGATAATATTTTTGAAGTTGATACAATCAGATACATCCTTGATTACATTTGTGAAATATCAGGTAAAAAATACGGTGAAAATGAAAAAGACGATATTTCAATAAGAGTAATAACAGACCATATCAGAAGCAGTGTGTTTATGGCAAGTGACGGTATCCTAACTTCAAACGAAGGAAGAGGATATGTTCTTAAAAGAATTTTAAGAAGAGCAATGAGACACGGTAAACTTCTTGGTATCGAAGGACACTTTATGGAAGGCGTTGCAAAGAAAGTAATAGAAATTTCAGGAGATGCTTATCCAGCTTTGAAAGAAAAAGAAACTACAATTTTAAAACTTATAAATATCGAAGAAGAAAAATTTAATGAAACAGTAAAAGAAGGTCTTTCTTTAATTGAAGAATTAATGGAAAACTTAGAAGGCGACACATTAAAAGGTGACGATGCTTTCAAACTTTACGATACTTATGGATTCCCTCTTGAACTTACAATGGAAATACTTGAAGAAAAGGGAATTAAAGTTGATAAAGAAGGTTTTGAAAAAGCCATGAAAGAACAAAAAGACAAAGCAAGAAGCGCAAGATCAAGTAAAGATATAGTAAGTTATAAAGGTGACTTAACAAACTTTATCGCAAATCTTGAAAGCACAAAATTTATCGGATACGAAGATTTAAACGGAAGTGGAAAAGTTATCGAAATAATCAAAGACGGTGAAATGGTTAAAGAGTTAACCGAAGGAAAAGCTCTTGTTATTTTTGATAAGACTTCATTCTACGCAACAAGCGGTGGTCAAGTAAATGATACAGGTATCATTGAATCAGAAGACTTTAAAGGCGAAGTATTAAACGTAACAAAAAGCGGGGATAAATTCGTTCATGAAGTATTAGTAAAAGACGGCGTGTTAAAAGCAGGAAATGAATATAACTTCAAAGTAAACAGAGCCGACAGACTAAACATACAAAGAAACCACTCTGCAACACATCTTCTTCACAAAGCTTTAAAAGAAGTTTTAGGGGAACATGTTAACCAAGCAGGTTCTTATGTAGACAGTGAAAGACTTAGATTTGACTTCTCACATTTTGAAAAAATGACAGATGCAGAGTTAAAAGAAGTTGAAAGAAAAGTAAATGAAGAAATATTAAACCAAGACAAAGTTGAATATTTCGAAACAAGCATTGATGAAGCAAGAAAACTTGGTGCTACTGCATTATTCGGTGAAAAATACGGAAGCATTGTAAGAGTTGTAAAAATGGGTGATTACTCAACTGAACTTTGCGGTGGATGTCATGTTAAAAACACAAATGACATAAGTTTATTTAAAATTGTTTCAGAAACTTCAGTTGCAAGCGGGGTAAGAAGAATTGAAGCTATTACAGGTAAAGCTGCAATAGAAGAAAATATGAAAAATTATGATGAACTTCTTACAATAAAAGACAAATTAAGACTTAATAACAATAATATAATTGAAAAAGTAGAAGAACTTATAAATAAAAACAAATCTTTGGAAAAAGAACTTGATAAGTTCAAGAAAGAAGCTAACAAAGATAAGCTAGGAAACATCATTGACGAAGCAGTTGACGTAAATGGCATTAAATGTGTTATGGGAAGAGTTGACGGTCTTGACATGAACGAACTTAGAGATTTTAGCGATAAGATAAAAGACAAAGAAGCTAAAGTTATCGTATTCCTTGTAAGCGTTAAAGGTGAAAAAGGATTTATGATTTGCTCTGCTGATAAAGAAACTGTAAAAGACGGATTTAACTGTGGACAATTCATCAAGAAAGTAGCTCAAAGCATCGGAAGCGGTGGCGGCGGAAGACCTGACATGGCTCAAGCCGGACTTAAAGATATCGCTAAAGCTGATATGGCTCTTGATAATGCCAAAGATTTCATTAAAGAAACATTATAATTGTTAATTAATAAATAAAAAACTTGAATAATCGTAATTTATAGGTTAAAATTTATATATAGGTGGTGATATTATGGGAACAAATAACAGTAACAGTAATTTTACTATGCAATTTAGTTTGGAAAACGATCGTTCTAAACTTATCGAAGAGACATTAAGAAAAGTAGAAACAGCATTAGAGGAAAAGGGATATAATCCTGTTAATCAGTTGGTAGGTTATATTATGAGTGGTGACCCAACATATATTACCTCTTATAAAGATGCAAGAAAACTTATCAGACAAGTTGAAAGAGATGAAATTTTGGAATTAATAGTATTAAAATATTTTAATGATTTAAAATAAATACAGTACGTTTGAAAACTAAAGATTTATATAATTAAAACCTACTTATTTAATATAAGTAGGTTTTAGTTGCAAATGGGGAAAAGGAGTATATATTGAATAAAAGAATATTGGCGCTTGATTACGGTGAAGCTCGTATTGGTGTAGCCGTAAGTGATGCACTACATATTACCGCACAAGGTATATGTGTTATAAAAAGAACAAAAAACATAAAAGAGGATATAGAAAAAATAAAAAAACACATCAAGGATTATGACGCAGGGCTTGTTATTTTAGGTAATCCTCTTAATTTGAATGGAGAAAAAGGTACTAGAGCCCAAATCACCGAAGAATTTTATGAGATTTTAAAAAAAGAATTAGATGTGCCAGTTAAACTTTGGGATGAAAGACTTTCAACAAAAGAAGCTGAAAGAGCCCTTGAAGCCGGGGGAGTAAACTGGAGAAAAAAAAGAGAAGTTATTGATATGATGGCAGCACAAATAATTTTATCATCATATCTTGATTATAATAATAATTTAGGAGGTTTTTAAATGAGCGAAGAAAAAAACACAGAAGTTATCGTTTTAAAAGATGAGGAGGGCAAAGAAATATCTTTCCTTGTTGAAGATGAGTTTGAATTCGAAGACAAATCATATTTAGTTTTATATGAAGAAGATAACGATGAAGATGCATATTTGTTTACAGTTGATGAAGATGAAGACGGAAATTTGGTAGTTATGGAAGTTGTTGACGAAGACGAATTTAACAGAGTAAGTGAATATTATGACAATGAGCTTGAATAGGGGAAGAAATGGCTTTTAGAAAAAATAATTTTGAAGCTACTCCTTTATCAGGGGTTAAAAGAATAGAAAGCAAAGAAAAAAAGCTGCTTTCTTCTTCAAGTAAATATTTAGAGCATAAAGATAACAAAAATAAAATACAGAGGAATAATATTCAACGTAAAGCTACCAAAAATCAAAAGAAAGCTGAGAGTAACGTGTCAAATATAAATGGAAAACTAAAAGTAATACCTCTTGGAGGTCTTGGGGAAATCGGGAAAAACCTTACTGTTTTTGAAACTGAAGAAGATATAATTTTGGTTGACTGCGGGCTTAAATTCCCTGATGAAAATATGTATGGAATAGATATTGTTATTCCTGAATTTACTTATTTAATTGAAAAAAGAAACAAAATAAGAGGTTTATTTTTAACTCATGGTCATGAAGACCATATAGGTGCAATACCTTATTTATTAAAACAAATCAATATTCCTATATACGGAACAAAGCTTACAATGGGTTTATTAAAAAATAAACTTGTTGAACACAAACTTGACGAAAGCACAAAGCTTCATATAGTAAAAAGAGGTCATACGGTTCATGTAAAAGGCTTCAGCGTGGAATTCGTAACATCAAACCACTCTATTCCAGACAGCTGCGCACTTTATATAACCAGTCCTTACGGAAAAGTATTCCATACGGGAGACTTTAAGGTTGATTATACTCCTGTTGACAATCAACAAATAAACCTTCAAAGAATGGCTGCAATAGGTGCACAAGGTGTTGATTTATTAATCGCAGACAGCACTAATGCCGAAAGAGAAGGCGCTACAAAGTCTGAAGCAAGTGTTGGAAGAACTTTTATGTCTTTATTTAAAGAAGGTATAGATAAGAGAATTATCGTTGCCACTTTTGCCACAAACGTACACAGAGTTCAACAAATATTTGATGCTGCCAAAAAATTCAAAAGAAAAGTTGCCATAAGCGGAAGAAGTATGGTCAATGTTATATCGGTAGCAAAGGAACTTAAATATTTAAAATTTAACGATAACATAATGATTGAGTTAAATGAAGTTGATAATTACCCACCTGAAAGAGTAGTAATATTAACAACAGGTTCTCAAGGTGAGCCTATGGCTGCGCTTAGCAGAATGGCAAACGGAGAACATAGACAATTTAAAATTTCAAACGAAGATTTTGTTATTATTTCAGCAACTCCTATTCCAGGAAATGAAAAGACAGTTGCCGAAGTTATTAACAGCTTGTTTGAACTTGGCGCTGAAGTTGTTTATCAAGGAGCGGAAGGAATACACGTTTCCGGACATGCTCAAAAAGAAGAACTTAAACTTATGCATTCCATTATCAAAGCCAAATATTTTATGCCTGCACACGGCGAATACAAAATGCTTTCAAAGCATAAGGAAATTGCTATGGAACTTGGCATGAAAGAAGAAAATATCTTTGTAATGAAAAACGGGGATATTTTAGAAATCGGACCTGAAAAGGCTAAAATCAAGGGAGAAGTTCCAAACGGAATGACTCTTATTGATGGACTTGGCATAGGGGATGTAGGTAACATAGTATTAAAAGACAGAAAGAAATTAAGTGAAGACGGACTATTTATTGTTGTTGTTTCCTTAACAAAAGAAAGAGTAGTAAGCGGACCGGGGATAGTTTCACGTGGGTTTGTATATATGAGAGAAAGCGAAGAGCTTTTAAACGGAGCAAAGGAAATTGCAAACAAGGTTCTTGATAAATACAAAGATAGATTGTTTGACTATAACAGTATTAAAGCTGATATGAAATATGATCTTGAAAAGTATTTATATGACAGTACAAAGAGAAGACCTATGATTTTACCTATACTTATGTATGTAAGAGTAGATTAGCATTTAAAGGAGGATTTTAGTGATGAATGTATATGATAAAGCAAACGAACTTGCAAGAGCTATAAAAGAAAGCGATGAATTCAAAAGATACAAAAGTGCAAGTGAAAAGATTGATAAAAGCGAAGAGCATAAAAAGATGATTAAAGATTTTATGGATATGCAGTATAAATCTTATGTTGCTCAAATGAAAGGTGAACAACCTGACGAAAAGATGGTAAGTGAATTTAACTTATTATATTCTACAATGTCAAATATTTCAGACATTAAAGATTTCTTGGAATCTCAAATGTATTTTGCAAGACTTATGGAAGACATTCAAAAGACAATAGCAGATGCAGCTGATACGGGTGTTGAATTTTTAAAAGAAGGTTTGTTGAGCAAATAATCAAATAAAAAAACAGCAAGTTTGGCTTGCTGTTTTTTAGTGGAATAACAAATTTATTAAGGGGCTTAGCCCCTTATAAACCTCATATTTAATTTCCTTAAGGGTTTTCAACCCTTAATAACCCACGATTTTTTTACTCGCATAAAAAAGTTGAATAAAAAGGACGCTTCTAGGCGAAGAGGATTAAACGCTTTTCAATATCTCGCAAAATGCTCCCCGCATTTTACGGATGGAAAAGTTACCCCACCCCCTAAAAATAATCTTGCATTAACTTATCAAACAACACTTGCGTTTCTTCAAGTGATTTCTTTATATTTTCTTTGCTTTCTTCCGTTTGTTTTACAAAATCGGCAAATTGATTTTGTAGTTCTATTAGGATAAATATATTAAAAGATTTTTTAATCTTTCCTTAGATATATTATACATTGACTTTGCTGAACCGCTTGAAATATTTTGTACTTGTTTTCTAAATAAATCATGATTAATTAATTTCTACAAAATATCATTTTATATTTCATCTGATAATAACAATGTGTTCCACGCCCAGATAATCTATATAGTTTACATAAACGCAAGAATTATTGCATTCACTAATCGTAATGGCATTTATATCAACATTATACAAGTTAACTTTACCCGAATTTTTCCATTTAAGTAATTATATTTGGCATTATAAGCTATATCTTCTTTATTCACTTGTTGCCCTTTTGAATATGGAGAAATATTTTTTAATTTTACTTAAACCTTCACCTTACTACTCCTAGTCAATTGAGCTTTTACTTCCTTTATGTCTTTTCCCTTTATTTTTATTCTAGTAATGGTTTAAAGTTTTATTATTTCTGTATTTATTTTGTTTATAAATGTTTTGTCGTGTTCGATTATCAGCATCGTGGGAAGATATGCGAGTATTAAATTTTCTATTTGCATTCTGGAAAAAACATCAATGTAGTTTAAAGGTTCGTCCCATATATACAAATGTGCCTGTTCGGATAAACTTTTCGCAATTAAAATTTTTTTCTTTTCTCCTTGACTCATTATTTCCAAATTTTTCCCGAAATCCTTTCTTTCAAAATTTAATTTTATTAAATTTGTTTTAAATATGGTTTCGTTTATTTGGTTTTCTTTTATAAAATTATCCATAGAACCTTTTAAAAAAGATGTATCCTGAGGAATATAAGATATTTTTAAATTTTTTGCTTTATAGAAATCTCCTTCATAACTTATATTTTCGTCGGTTATTAATTTTATTATGCTGCTTTTCCCGCTTCCATTTTTCCCTTGAAGAATAATTCTGTCTTTGTTGCTTATCTGAAATGTGATGTCTCTTAAAATATCTTTTTTATCATAAAACAGGCTTATGTGGTTTAATCTTATGAAATTGTCGGAATGAAAATAGATAGGGGATATTTTTAAGTCTTCGCTATGTTCAATGTTTTTTAAAAGTGATTTTTTTTCTTCAACTTTTTTGTTTATTCTTTTATTTATCGATTTTGAGGTTTTCATCATTTTAGCGGATTTATGCCCTATGTATCCTCTGTCTACTTTAAGTCCGGATATGTTTTTTGTGTTGTATTTTGTTTTTTCAACTTTGCTTGCCCAAGAAGAAGTCTGCTTTGCTGCCATTTCCATATGTGATATTTCCTTTTTTAATTTTTCGTTTTTGGATATTTCAAAACTGTCTTCTCTTTCTTTATTTTTCATATATGAATCGAAATTACCTTTTTGTAAATCTATTTTGTTTTTATTTATCGAAAGTATATGGTCGGTTACATTGTTTAATAAATTTCTGTCATGACTTACTATTATATATCCTTTCTTCTTATTTAAATATTTAATAAGTGTTTCCCGCCCGTAAACGTCCAAATGATTTGTAGGTTCGTCTATAAGCAAAAAATTGTTTGGTTTTGTAAAAAGAACGGCAAGCATTAATTTTACCTGTTCTCCTTTACTTAATTCGTTAAAGTTTTTATAAATTATTTCATCTTTTGCAGAAAGCATATTCAGCTCTTTTGATAATTCCCAATATTCAAAGTTTGGGTTAATGTCTTCTATTATTTCGATGGACATTCTGTTTTTATTTTTAATTTCGAACGGGAAATATTCAAATTCGATATTTTTGCTTATCGAGCCTTTATAATCGTATTCGTTCATCAAAAGTTTTAAAAATGTTGTTTTGCCTCTTCCGTTTTTCGCAATAAGTCCGAGTTTCCAAGACGTATCAAGATTTATTGAAAGGTTTTCGAATATGTTTTCATAACTTCCTTCGTGGGAGAAGGTTAAATTTTGTATTTTAATTGTTGACATTTTCATACCTCCTTAAAAAAACAGACCGCAAGAAAATATTCTTCGGTCTGTTTTGTAATACGACAAGGACTGAATGAAAGAATTATTTTCTTGCTTTTGCATAAAAATAACGCTTAAAATTTGTTTTATGCATATTGATAAATATTAGCAAGAAAAAATAATCATTCTTTCATTATCCTCCTTTTTTCATATAATATAACATTTTAATATTGTATTGTCAATCGGAAATAAAAAAGACACCGTAAGGTGCCTGCTTGTATATTAAAGGTAGACGGTTTATAATATACAAGTTTTGGGATTAAAAAAAGAAGTAATTACTTCTTTTTTTCTATTATATATATTTTTGTTTTAAAATCAATACAAATATTTATTAAATAAAAAAATAAAAAAAAATAAAAAATTGTTGACAAAAAAGTCAATTTACATTATACTATATTTTGCTTGGTCGCATAGCTCAGCTGGGAGAGCACCTGCCTTACAAGCAGGGGGTCATAGGTTCGAGCCCTATTGCGACCACCATTTTATGCGAAAGTGGCTCAGTGGTAGAGCATCGCCTTGCCAAGGCGAGGGTCGCGAGTTCGAATCTCGTCTTTCGCTCCATTATGCCGAAGTGGCGAAATTGGCAGACGCACAGGACTTAAAATCCTGCGATCCTTACCGATCGTACCGGTTCGACTCCGGTCTTCGGCACCACTAAGATTAAAACAGCTTTAAGCTGTTTTTTTTTGTTTTATGAGATTTTTTTTTAATTTTTGAGTAATTATATTTTATGTTAAGATGGTTTATTTCATTTTTTAATTTATTTCCAAACCTTTTATTTAATTTTTTTAATTTAATATTTTATATAATTTGTTTTATTATTATCATCTTATATAAATTTTATATATAAATACTTCCAACGAGTTTGTTTGATTTTATTAGTGTTTTAAGTTTATATATATTTTTATAATTACATAATTTGTATTTTATTTAATATAAGTACCTTATTTAAAAGTTTTTATATTTAACTTTTCCTAAATTCTATTTTTAAAAGGTTAATTATAATTAAAATATTATGTGTTATAATATTTAAAAGTTTAAATTCTAATTGGAGAGAAAATGAAAAAAGTAATAATATATGCATCTTATCATCATAAAAACACAAAAAAGATTGTTGATGAAATATCAAGAAAAGAAGGCTATGAAGTTATAGATTTATTAAAGGAAAAAGATATAGATTTATCATGTTACGACATTATCGGTTTTGCATCGGGGATTTATTTTGGTAAGATGCACAAGAGAATTATAGGGTTTATAGAAAAAGCTGAGTTTAAGAATAATCAAAGAGTATTTTTAATGTATACTTGTGGATTTAGATTTTATAATTATGTTAAAGGATTAAAAAAGACTTTAAGAGAAAAAGGTATAAAAGATATTCCTGTATTTTATTCAAGGGGATATGACTCCTATGCCATTTGGGGAAAGCTTGGGGGGATAGCTAAGAACCATCCAAATGAAGAAGATATAAAAAGGGCTATAAAATTTGTTAAGGAAATTAAGTAAAATTTATATACTTTATGTTTTTAAGTATTGTTTATATATATTGAACAGTTGATATTTTAGTTATATAATTAATATTTAAGGAGAATGGATAATATGAATTATAATGAAATAAGCATTTATACAAAAACAGAAGGCATTGATTTACTTATATCTGCATTATCGGATATAGGCATTGATAGTTTTTTAATAGAAGATAAGAAAGAATTTGAAGAATTTTTGGAAGACAACAGGGAAACATGGGATCTTGTTGATGAAGATCTAAAGAAGAAAAATATCGAAACAAACGTTAAGGTATATATTCTTGAAGATGAAAGTCAAGCAGAAAAAATAGAAGAAATAAAGAATATGTTAAACAGGTTAAAGGCGTCAGACAGTGAAGATATATTTGGCAGTCTTAACATGACTTTTAACGACATTAAAGAAGAGGACTGGGCTAATAACTGGAAGAAATACTTTAAGCCTTTTAATGTAGGTAAAAAATTACTTATAAAACCTACATGGGAAGAATGCGACAACAAAGAAAACAGAATAATTCTTGAAATCGACCCTGGGGCAAGTTTTGGAACTGGAAGTCATGAAACCACAAAGATGTGTTTAATAGGGCTTGAAGATTACATGAAAGAGGGAGACGAAGTAATAGACGTAGGCTGCGGAAGCGGTATACTTTCCATTGCTGCCGCAAAACTTGGCTGTAAGCACGTGACAGGGGTTGACATCGACCCAATGTGTATAGAGACATCTTCATACCTTTCAAAGATAAACTCTGTTTCTGATAAGTTTGATGTGTTTATAGGAGATTTGGCAGAAAAGGTAGACGTTCAGGCTGATGTTGTTGTGGCAAATATATTTGCCCACATAATAAAAAGACTTACTCCTGATACTAAGAGAATACTTAAAAAAGGCGGTATATTTATTTCAAGCGGTATAATAAAAGAAACCGTTGATACTGTTATAGACAGTTACAAAGAAAATGGTTTTGAAATACTTGAAGTAAACAATATGGGGGATTGGTACTGCGTAGTAGGTAAAAGGCTTTAAGCTTGGAGGAAGATTTGAAAGTAGCTTTAATTAACGGTCAAAATCACAAAGGCTCCAGTTACAACACCGGAAAGATTTTGGCTTTAAAACTTACAAGTGAAGAGGATATTTTTGAGATATTCTTACCTAAAGATTTTGATAAATACTGCATGGGGTGTAATTCATGTTTTATGAAAAGCGAGAGGTTATGCCCACACTATGAACTTATTCATCCTATTGATGAGATAATGAAAAAGTGCGATGTGCTTATATTTACTACCCCGACTTATGTATTCCATATGAGCGGTCAGCTTAAAGGGTTTTTGGATCATTTTGGTTACAGGTGGATTGTTCATAGACCCGAAGCTATTATGTTTAAAAAAACAGGCTGTTTGTATTTCAACCGCTGCGGGAATGGGAACAAAGAAAGCCGTAAAGGGAATAAAAGACAGTTTATTCTTTTGGGGAATATCTAAGATATATACTCTTGGAATAAATGTATACAGCGTAACCTGGAATGATGTAAGCGAAAAGGTAAAAGAAAAAATAGACAAAAAGACCGATAAAACGGCAAGGAAGATATTAAAAAATGTTGGTAAAACAAAGCCTACAATAAAAACGAAACTTTGGTTTTACGGTGTAAGGATGTTACAGAAAAAGGGCGGTTTAAATAAAGTCGACAATGAATACTGGAACATGAAAGGTTACACCAAAGACAAAAGACCTTGGCTTTAATAAAATATAATATAATATAATAAACGGAGGAGCAAAATGCAAAAATTCGATTACTACACACCGACTAAAGTAATCTTCGGTAAAGGAAGAGAAGCAGAAGTTGGAACAGAAATGAAAAAAGACGGAGCAAAGAAAGCTTATATTGTATATGGTGGGGGAAGCGTAAAAAGAAGCGGACTTCTTGATAGAGTAGAAGAAGCTTTGAAAGCTGAAAACATAGAATATAAAATGATTGGCGGAGTTAAACCAAACCCAAGATTATCTCTTGCAAGAGAAGGTGTTGAAGACGCAAAGGCTTTCGGCGCTGATTTTATCTTAGCAGTAGGAGGCGGAAGCGTTATTGATACAGCAAAGGGTATTGCACACGGCGTTGCAAATCCAGATGTTGATATTTGGGATTTCTGGGAAGGAAAGAAAAAAGTTGAAAAATCACTTCCTGTAGGTGTTATCTTAACTATTTCTGCAGCAGGTAGCGAAATGAGTAATTCAGCTGTTTTAACAAACGAAGAAACAGGAGTAAAAAGAGGTCTTTCAACAGACTTTAACAGACCAAAATTTGCAATCATGAACCCTGAACTTACATTTACACTTCCTGATTATCAAGTTGGATGCGGTATAGTTGATATTATGATGCATACAATGGACAGATATTTTACAGATTTAAGCGAATGTCAAAACGATTTAACAGACGAAATCGCAGAAGCACTTCTTAGAACAGTTATTAAAAACGGTAAAGTTGCTGCAAAAAATAAAGAAGACTATCATGCAATGAGCGAAATTATGTGGGCAGGTTCATTATCACACAACGGACTTACAGGTCTTGGTGCGCCTATGGACTTTGCTACTCACAGACTTGGTCATTCTCTAAGTGCTAAATTTGATGTTGCTCATGGTGCTTCACTTTCTACAATGTGGCCTCACTGGGCAAATTATGTAAAACACAAAGATATAGACAGATTTGCAAGATATGCAAAAAATGTTTGGGGTATTACAGAAGGAACAAAAGAAGAGCTTGCCGATAAAGGTATTGAAGCGACAGCAGAATTCTTCCGTTCTATAAATATGCCTACAAACTTTACAGAACTTGGAATCGGTATTCAAGATGAAGAAGGTTTAAGAGAACTTACTGACAGATGTTTCTATGTTAAAGGTACAAAAGTTGGAAAACTTATTCCTTTAACAGAAGAGGATATTTATCCTATTTATGTTAGTGCTAATAAATAACGATAAAGGGGCTTTGCCCCTTAAACCCCATTAAGGGATACTCCCTTAACAACCCTATCTTAAGGGGTGTTACCCCTTAACAACCCCACTCTTTTTTTGCTTGTCCAAAAAAAGAGGTAAAAAGGACACTTCTCGGCGAAGAGCCTTTGACGCACTCCAAAGCTTACTAAAAATACTACCCGTATTTTTAGAGCTGGAGTGCTACCCCGCCCCTGCATTTGATTGTGGGGTCGGGGTGTTTTTTTATTTATTTTTAAAGTTTGGGGAAAGCTATTTGCGTAGGCACATTAGAGATTTTTGATGTATTTGGATTTTATTGGGAAATACCTAATTTACCAGTGAACGAGTGCTACCCCGACCTTGCATTTTGATGTGGGGTCGGGGCTTTAAATTCTTTTATGAAAGTTTGTGAGACAGTGTGGAGTTATGGAAGTAATATTTATATTTAGATTTTGAAATGCCTTGTTTTGCGGGGTGTTTTTTTTGTTTTGTAAAGGAACCTTGAGAAAATTGTTGTTTAGAGTATAATATATGTAAAGGAACCTTTACATAGGAGAGTGAAGTTGAAAAATAACGTTGAAAAGTTTAGAAAGGAAATGGGGCTTAATCAGGAGAGTTTTGCAAAGGAATTAAAAGTATCAAGGCAGACTATAAGTGCTATTGAAAACGGGAAGTATAATCCCTCTTTGGAACTTGCTTTTGAGATATCTCGTTTTTTCAATAAGACTATAGAAGAAATTTTTATATATGAGGAGGGAAAAAATAATGAAAAATAAATATCAGTACTGGTACATCGGGTATATTATTTCATTTATTTTATTTGTCACATTGATTATGACGAATTTGCCTAAAAGCGTGGATATGGGAATGATGATTTTATTTAGTGCTGTATTTGGTGTTTCTCATTTTCAAATTTGGCATAATAAAATGATAGAAAAAGACATTGATTATAAAAATGAAGTTATGGATGAAAGAAATATATTAATTAAAGAAAAAACCGGTAATATTGCAAATATGATTACATTGATATTGCTTAGCATTGCAACAGTAGTATTTATTTGTTTAAATTTTGTTTTTCCTGCTATTATTACAGCCATGATTATTTTTATTCAGCCTATTATTCTTATTATTATTAGTAATAGCATTGAAAATAAAATGTAGAAAATCCATAGAGTTTTTACGTATTATTAATAAATTAAACTTTTATATATGAGGTTATGAAAAATGAAAAAGAGTAATTTTATTTATGGTGCTATATTTGTTTTGATTGGAATTTTGTTTATAATGCTTGCGGTGTTTAAAGAAAGCAGACTAAGTAGTATATTTATAGGTTTTGGGGGAGGCTTTTTGTTTAACGGTGTGATTAGCATATTTAGGTATTTTTATTATAGCAGCGATAAAAACAAGGAAAAATATTTAAAGAAGCTTGAAAAAGAAAGAATAGAAATGCATGACGAATTAAAGGAAAGCCTTAGAAATAAAAGCGGAAGATATGCTTATATAATAAATTTAATTATACTTTGTATCAGTGCTTTTGTCTTTGCTTGTTTATCTGTTATTGAAATTACAATAAGCATAACAGAGTTTATTATTTACTTGATTGTTTTAATTATTTTAAATTATGTTCTTGGGGTATATATTTATAAAAAATTACTTAACAAATACAAATAAAAAGCAGTGGTTAATATGCCACTGCTTGAATTTTTTCGCTTTCTTCATTTGGTTTGTCTTTTGTAAGGAAGTCGTAGAAGAATACATTTTCAAAGCCTGCTTGCTTTAGGGCTTCGTTTATTGTATTTACTGAGAAAATCCTTTGTTTATGTTCTACTTTGCATAGTCTTTCTTTAGTGTTTGATATTATGATTGTAGTATTTAACCAGTCTTCTTTTTTGCTTCTTCTTACATCAAAGGTTAAACCTTCGTTTTCTAAAATTTCATTTTCCGGTTTATAATATTCGCTTATTATATCAAAGGTAAAACTACCGCCTTTATTTAGATATTTCTTTATGTTTTTAAAGGTCTTTAACAAGTCATTTTCGCTTTGAAGATAATTTATGCTGTCGCAGACGCTGTAAATAAAATCAAAGCTGATATCTGAAACAAAGTCTTTCATATCTGCTTTCATAAAACGGAAGTCTTTTTCTTCATAGTAAGCATTTTCGTTTGCTTTTACAAGCATTTCACCGCTTATATCTATTCCGTAAAAATCACCATTTAAAATATCGCTTAAAAAAAGCATCATATATCCGCTTCCGCATCCAAGGTCTAAAATAGAGTTTGGATTATTTATGGTTGAAAGCTCTTTTATATAATCTGCCCACATTTCATAGTCTGCAAGAGCGATATAATTATCATAGTATTCACTAAAATTTTTATAGCTGTTATTATTTTTCATTTAATAAATTCTCTCTTATAAAGTTTTCTACGCCATTATCAAATACACTGTCAGTTATATACATAGCGTGTTTTTTTACCTCATCTGAAGCATTATCCACACAGACCGATACACCTGAATTTTCAAACATTGATACGTCTGTTATGCTGTCTCCAAAAGAAATAATGTTTTCTTTATCTATTTTTAAGTAGTCTTTTAAAAATAAAAGTGCGTTTCCTTTTGTTGACGGACCAAACTCAAAGGTTGTGGTAAATGATTTTGTGTAGTTTAATTTATCATGAGCTTCTCCAAGTCTTTTTAGTGTATCATGGGTGTTTTTATCACCTACAAAATCAAATGTACATATTCTAGTTAGAGGAATATCAAAAGGCATATCTCTTAATTTATCTATTATGTGAAGTTTAAAACCCTCTACTATATTTTCTATTGGCGAGAAGAAGTTTATATTTTTATTTACAATTTCAGGATTATATTTGCTTTTTGTAATGTATAAATCCTCTCCCGATTCGATTAAATAAATTAAAGTATCGTTATCTTTTAATGTATTTAATACGTCTTTTTTGGTTTCTTCTTCGATTAATGTTTCCTTTAAGATATGTCTTTCTTTGTTTTCGTAGTCGTATTTTACTACGCTTGCTCCGTTATCGCAGATTATATAATCCGGTTTTAATTTATAAGCGAAGTTAAACGCTTGATAAAAGCCTCTTGCAGTTGCGAATGCAGTTATATAGCCCATATCCTTTAACTTATTAAAAAGACTTACATAATTTTCATCGATACTGAATTCATCTTTTAATAAAGTATGGTCAAGGTCAGTAATAATTAGTTTAATGTTTTTTAATTTTTCTTCCTTTTTCATATTTGTAAATTCCATTAATTTGTTATTAATATAATCGTAGTTTTCCTTTTTATGAGGGAGTATGCAGTTTGAGCAGTCTTTTATTCCGTTTTTCGTATAAGTGAAATTTCCCATACATTTTTCTTCCATTAAATACAATGGACAGTAGCAGAAAAGACAGTTAAAATTATCTTTATCTTCTGTTTTATGGCAGGGGAAAAATTCACATTTGTTGTTATTTATAAATTTATAATTTTCCATAAAATTAATTTTAAATTAAAAACACCCTTTTTTCAAGGTGGTTTGATATAATATTTTATTGAAAAGAGGTAGTATGAAATATAAGAATATAGTTAAAGGAAAATTTATAGATAGACCAAACAGGTTTATAGCAAATTGTTTGATTGATGATAAGATAGAAAAGGTACATGTAAAAAATACGGGAAGATGCAGGGAGTTGCTTACTGATAATGCCGATGTTTATCTTGAATATATAGATAGTGAGAGCAGAAAGACAAAGTATGATTTAATAAGCGTATATAAAAATGATGTGCTTTTTAACATGGACAGCCAAATGCCAAACAAGGTATTTAAAGATGGAGTTTTAAATAAGGTTATTACCCTTGATGAAATTGGGGAAGTAACTTTTATTAAAGGCGAACAGAAATATAAAAATTCAAGGTTTGATTTTTATGTGGAAAGTGAGAATAAAAAGGGGTATGTGGAAGTAAAAGGGGTAACATTGGAAGAAGACAATGTAGCGATGTTTCCAGACGCTCCCACAACGAGAGGGATTAAACATGTATATGAACTTATAGAAGCAAAAAAAGAAGGCTATGAAGCTTATATCTGCTTTATAATTCAGTTTGCAGGGGCAAAGTATTTTACCCCAAATCCAGTGCATAAAGATTTTATCAAAGCTTTAAAACAAGCAAGAGATAATGGAGTAAATGTTCTTTGTTTTGAATGCAGTGTTACAAAAGATGAAATAAAAGCTAAGAATAAAATTCCTTTTATGCTTAAGTAAGCTTTTATTTTAGTAATATTTTGAATAATTTAAGCTTAAAATTATAAGTAGTGATTTTATTATTTTAATAAGAATAAATATATAAAAATTTAGTTAAATAATTTTATAAGTAGTATACTAAAT
>NZ_JBQKFF010000014.1:0-15480 GCF_052119445.1 Anaerofustis sp. LCP19S3_F7
TATAAATACATAGTAAAATAAATTTAAAATATGATATATTATTTAAGATTTTTTTAATTTTATATAAGAAAAACGGAGATAATTTATGTTTAATATAGTTTTATTTAATCCTGAAATTCCACAAAATACAGGTAATATAGTAAGAACCTGTGCTGTAACAAATTCAAGACTTCACTTAATTAAACCTTTGGGTTTTAGTATAAGAGACAAGCATTTAAAAAGAGCCGGTCTTGATTATTGGAATGAAGCAGACATACATGTTTATGAAAATTTTGATGAATTTTTAGAAAAGAATGATATAAAAAATTTATATTTACTCACAACAAAAGGAGATAAAAATTATTCTTCTTTTAATTTTTGTGATAATGACTATTTTATGTTCGGGTCTGAAACAAAGGGGCTTCCGGATTTCATACACGAGAAATACAAGGATACGAGACTTAGGATACCTATGATACCAAAAGAGAATGCAAGATGTTTAAATTTATCCAACAGTGTTTGCGTGATTTTATATGAAGCCTTAAGACAGACAGAATTTAAACATATGAAATAAAATAAACTAAACTAAAAACAAACTAAATCAAACATTTATGTTATTGGGAGGAAATTGTTATGAGTGTTATGATGTTAATCCAGCTTTTTGGAGGTCTTGGGCTTTTTTTGTATGGAATGGACTTAATGGGGGAAGGGTTAAAAAAAGCCGCAGGTAATAAATTAAAAGATATTTTAAATAAAGTTACCAGTAACCCTATAAAAGCTCTTGCTCTTGGTACTATTGTTACTATAATTATACAAAGTTCGTCTGCAACTACTGTTTTGGTTGTTGGACTTGTTAATGCAAACTTAATGAGCCTTGTTCAAGCTGCAGGTGTAATTCTTGGGGCTGATATCGGTACTACAATAACAGGTCAAATTATAGCTCTTAATTTATCAGAATATGCACCTTTATTTATCGGTCTTGGTGCAGCAATAAGGATGTTTGCAAAAAAAGACAAAACTATACATTTAAGTGAATGTATACTTGGTTTTGGTATTTTATTCTTTGGAATAAGTGTTATGTCGGATGTGTTAAAACCGCTTGCGAATAATCCTATTTTTACTAATATGCTTATAAGTTTAGGTAAATATCCTATTCTTGGAATGTTTGCCGGTGTATTTGTTACTGCTGTTATTCAATCATCTTCAGCATCAATTGGTTTACTTCAAGCTCTTGCTATTGGGGGAGCATTCGCAGGTGTTGAAGGTTATGAAGCTTTAGGTGTTTTAATTCCGATTGTTCTTGGTATGAATATTGGAACATGTGCAACTGCAATGATTGCTATGATAGGTGTAGACAGACAAGCTAAACAAGCTGCTGTTTTCCATTTGATAACAAAAACAATAGGGGTAATTTGGATGATGACACTATTATTCCTTACAGGTGCATTCTCTGCAAATGGTGACAGTTTTGTATTTAACTTTATTCTTGATATTTCAGGAAGTGACCCTACAAAACAAATTGCGAATTTCCATACGTTATTTAATGTATGTAATGCAAGTTTGTTACTTTTCCTAAGTAAACCTATCATATCATTTATAGAAAAAATTCTTCCTGTTAAGAAAGAAACTAACGAAGAAGAAGGTTTCGAGTTAAAACTAAACGATATTTTGCTTGAAAATCCTGCTTTTGCTGTTTCAGAAGTTTTAAATGAAGTAGAAACAATGGCTGAACTTGCGTATAAATCAGTAAATCTTGCTTCTGATGCTTGTATAAATGATAAATATGACAATGAAGAAGAAGTAAAAATGTTAGAAAATTTAATTAATAAATATGAAACGGGTATTGCTGATTTTGTAATTAAGATTTCTGCATTGGATGCAAATATACAAAGTGCAGATTTTACGGTTCATTTACATCAAGTAATACATGATATAGAAAGAATCGGTGATTACTGTATGAGTATGATTAGGATTGCTCAACTTAAGAAAGAAGAAAACACAGTATTTAGTGAAAATGCAACAAAAGAACTTATGGGAATGTATGAAATGGTAAAAAATAATTTAAGATGTGCTATAGATGCATTCAAAGAAAAAGATATTGCAAAAGCTGTTAAAACAGATTTGGTTGAGGAACAAATTGATAAAAAAGAAGATGAACTAAGAATGGCTCATATCGACAGATTAAATAGAAAAGCTTGCACACCGGAAGCAGGTGTAGTATACTTTGACATAGTGGCAGATCTAGAAAGAATAGGTGACTATACTGCCCATATAGGAAGTTTTGTTAAAGAATATGTTGAGCTTCTTTCAAAAAGACAATTTGACATGCTTCCATAGGAGGTAAAAATGAGATATGATGTAATAATTATCGGTGCCGGTCCTGCGGGACTAAGTGCGGGGCTTTATGCTTCAAGGGCAACTTTAAATACTTTAATTATAGAAAAAGCTGTGGTTGGTGGACAAATTACAACAACTACGGAAATTGAAAATTATCCAGGTGCCAGTGAAGTAACAGGTCCTGAACTTGTTGAAAAAATGAAAGAGCAATGTTTAAGCTTTGGTGCAAAAATAATAAATGACGAAGTTTTAAGCATAGAAAAAAAAGATGATGGTTTGTTTTATGTTAAAGCAAACAAAGACGAATATATTTCAAAAAGTTGTATAATTGCTTCAGGTTCTTCTCCGAGAGAACTTGGAATAAAAGGAGAGAAAGAATATAGGGGAATGGGTGTTTCGTATTGTGCAACTTGTGATGCAATGTTTTTTACAGGCTTTGAAGTTTGCGTTGTAGGTGGTGGAGATACTGCATTAAAAGAAGCAATATACTTAACGAAATTTGCAAAAAAAGTTACAATTATTCATAGAAGAGATGAATTTAGAGGTGGAAAGAGCTGGGAAAAGAAAGCAAGAGAAAACGATAAAATTCATTTCCTTCTAAGCCATGAACCTGTAGAAATAATTGGTGAAAATGGTATGGTAACCGTAATAAAAGTTAAAAATAAAAAAACAGGGGAAATTTATGATTATAAAACAGACGGAGTGTTCATGTTTGTAGGTCATAATCCTAACAGTGATTTAGTTAAAAACATGGTTGATGTTGATGAAAGTGGCTATATAATAACAGATGACTCTCTTCAAACTTCAATAAAAGGATTGTTTGTTGCTGGAGATGTAAGGAAAAAATCTTTAAGACAAGTTGTTACAGCGGCTTCAGACGGAGCAATTTGTGCAACAGGGGCAGAAGAGTTTATTGATGAATTAAATTAAAAAAGTGTTATTTTAATAACACTTTTTTTTATTTATATTTTTTATTAAAATGATTTATAAATATAAAAATTAATATTATAAAAAACTTGAAAAAAATATGAAAAAAGCATAAAATAAATATATTATACAGATATAAGTATAAATAATTAAGAGGTTAAAAATGAAAAAATTTATTAGCATAATAATGGCTTTATTTTTTGCCCTGACATTGTTTGGATGTGGAGGAAGTAAAAAAGAAAGCGCAGTAAACAGTAAAAATGGTAAAGAATATAAAATAGCATATATGACTGATACATACGGAGCAGAAGAAAGTTTTAACAAACAAGTTATTGAAGGTATTAATGAATCTTTTGGAAATTATGAATATAGTTTGGATATTTATACTCCAAAGACAAATACTGAATATGAATCAATGGCAACATCTTTGCTTTCAGCTGCCCAATATGATTTGGTTGTGTCTAATTCATCGGCTGTATGTTCTGCTCTTCTTGCCGCTCAAAGCGAATACTCAGGTAGTAATTTAGGTTTTATAGGTTATAATGATGAAACAAACAATGCAATGAGTGTTACTTTTAAAAATGAAGAAGCAGCATTTTTAGCAGGAGTTTTGGCTGCATTAGAAACAAAAAGTAATGTAGTTGGTTATATTGGAGCTTATGATGATAGAGACCTTGATTACGAATATGGTTTCTTAAGCGGTGTTAAAGCTGTTAATTCTAAAATTAAAGTTAAAAAAGAATATATAAATTCTTATATGAGTGCAGAAGAAGCCGAAAAAAAAGCTGAAAAACTATATAATGATAAAGTAGATGTAGTATTTACTGTATGTGGAGCTGGGGCAATAGGTGTAAATAATGTTGCCAAAGAAAAAGGATTTAAAGTGATTGATTCAGATTTATATAATAAATCTGATAATGAAATAAAACTTGCACAAATAAACAAGGATTATAAAAGTGCAGTAATTTCAATTTGTGATGCCGTAATCTTTGAATCATATTCAAAAAGTTGTAGTGATTTAGGTGTACTAGACTCTGTAATAGATTTAAAGTTAAATCAGACTTTTTTTGATCAAAGTTCAAATGAATATACTACTATAGAAAAAGTAAAAAAAGATATGGCAACAAAGAATTTAGTTATTCCAACGGACGAAAAGTCTTTTAAGGCTTTTAAATATAACATTAACGATTAAGGAGAGATTAAAATGGATATAAAATATGAATTGGTAGAACAAAGAAAAGAAAAACCGGATCAAAACAATTTAGGTTTTGGTAATTATTTTACAGACCATATGTTTGTTATGGACTATACAGAAGGAAAAGGCTGGCATGATGCTAGAATCGTACCATATGGCCCTTTAGCGGTTGATCCTGCAACAATGGTTTTACATTATGCACAAGAAACTTTTGAAGGTTTAAAAGCATACAGAAATGAAAAAGGTGAAATATTATTATTTAGACCTGAAATGAATGCAAGAAGAATGATTAATTCAAATAAAAGAATTTGTATGCCAGGTGTGCCTGAAGATATGTTTATTGAAGCAGTTGAAGCATTGGTAAAATGTGAAAAAGATTGGGTTCCTACAAAAGAAGAAACTTCTTTATACATAAGACCATTCATGTATGCCAGTGAAGCAAGTGTTGGAGTTCATCCTGCAAAAACATATAAATTCATTATCATTTTATCACCTGTTGGTGCTTATTATCCAGAAGGTGTTAATCCTGTAAAAATTTGGGTAGAAGATGAATATGTAAGAGCCGTAAAAGGTGGTACTGGTTTTACAAAATGCGGTGGTAACTATGCTGCAAGTATAGCTGCACAAGTTAAAGCAGAAAAAAATGGTTATACACAAGTACTTTGGTTAGATGGTGTACACAGAAAATACGTTGAAGAAGTTGGAACAATGAATGCAATGTTTGTAATTGACGGTAAAGTTGTTACAGCAGCTCTTGAAGGTTCTGTTCTTCCAGGTGTTACACGTGATTCTATAATTCATATTTTAAAAGACTGGGGTTATGATGTTGAAGAAAGAGACTTAAGCATTGACGAATTAATGGAAGCAGGAAGAAATGGAAAATTAACAGAAGCTTTTGGTACAGGTACTGCTGCTGTAATCTCTCCAATCGGTGAATTATGTTATAAAGGCGAAAAAATCGAAATTAATGGATTCAAAACAGGGGATTTAACACAAAAATTATATGATACTCTAACAGGTATACAATGGGGTAAATTAGAAGATAAATATAATTGGACAAGAAAAATTAATTTATAATTTAATATAGAAAAGGAAATAAAAATATGAGTGAATTACTTGCTCCTGCTGGAGATTTAGAAAAATTAAAATATGCTTTTACCTATGGTGCCGATGCGGTATATTTAGGTGGGAAAAGTTTTTCGATGCGTGCTAATGCAGGGAATTTTACAATTGATGAAATTCGTGAAGGAGCACAGTTTGCCCATGATAGAAACGGTAAAGTTTATGTAACTATAAATATTTCAGCAAGAAATAATGATTTTACAGAACTTTCAAAATATATAAAAGAACTTGATAACGCCGGGGTTGATGGTATTATTGCCGCTGATCCCGGAGTTATTATGACAATAAGAGATACACTTCCAAATATGAAAATATCTCTTTCTACACAGTCAAGTACAACTAACTATAAAAGCATTGAATTTTGGAAAAGAAATGGTGTAAACAGAATTGTTCTTGCAAGAGAGCTTTCTTTTGAAGATATTAAAGGCATATGTCAAAATAAGCCTGAAGGAATGGAAATAGAAACATTTGTACATGGTGCAATGTGTATTTCATATTCAGGAAGATGTCTTCTTAGTAACTATCTAACAGGAAGAGATGCAAACAGGGGAGACTGTGCACAGCCTTGTAGATGGAAATATTCTTTAGTTGAAAGTACAAGACCGGGAGAAGAATTTCCAATTGAAGAACACAAAGAAGGAAGTTTTATCTTTAATTCAAAAGATTTATGTCTTATTAATCATATTCATGAACTTATTGAAGCTGGTGTAGACAGTTTTAAAATTGAAGGAAGAATGAAGAGTATATTCTACGTTTCAACAGTTGTAAATGCTTATAGAAATGCTATAGATGCTTATGAAAAAGACAGAGCAAATTACAAAGTTGATTCTAGTTTATATGAAGAGCTTACTAAAGTAAGCCACAGACAATATACTGAAGGTTTCTTCTTTGGAAAAGCTGATTCGTCTTCTCAAAATTATGGAACAAGTTCATATACAAGAAATTATGATTTTGTTGCTCAAGTTATAGGTTACAATGAAGAAAAAGGAATGTATGAAATAGAACAAAGAAATAAATTCTTTATTGGTGATGAACTTGAGCTTGTAAGACCAAGAGAAAAGAGCATAACTTTTAAAATAAAAGAAATGTATAATGAAAAAGGAGAAGCTGTAGAAAGTACTCCTCACCCAAAAGAAAGATTATTTATTAAAACTGATGGGGTTGAATTAAAAGAATTTGAACTTATAAGAAAAAGATTATAAGTTTTTAAAAAATATGTACAAATTTTGTGATTTGTGATAGAATATTCGTGGTAAACATTTAAATTAATTATTGAAGGAGAATTATAGATAGATGAAAACTAAAGTACCTGTAGGTCTTTCAAATAAACACGTTCATCTTAGTAGAAAAGATATAGATGCTTTATTTGGTGAAGGCTATGAATTAACTATAAAAAAACCTATTTCTCAACCTGGACAATTCGCTGCAGAAGAATTTGTTGATGTTGTAGGTCCAAAAGGTACGATAAAAATGAGAGTTCTTGGTCCTGCAAGACCTCATGCACAAATCGAAATTTTAGCAAGTGATACTTTTAAACTTGGCGTACCTAAAGTAATCAGAGATTCTTGGGATTTAGACGGAACACCTGGATGTATTTTAAGAGGTCCTAAAGGTGAAGTTGAAATTGATAAAGGGGTTATAGTTGCAAGCAGACATATTCACATGACTATACCTCAAGCTAAAGAATACGGCGTTAAAGATGGAGATATCGTTAAAGTAAGAGTTCCTGGAGAAAGAGGTTTGATTTTTGAAAATGTATTAATCAGATCTAATGAAAGATGTGGACTTGAAATGCATATCGATATTGAAGAAGGTAACGCTGCAGGATGTAAAAACGGCGATATGCTTGAAATTATTAGAGACTAAAAAAAAGACTGCATAAGCAGTCTTTTTATTTGTTTGGAGTAATTATTATATATTCATATTCTCCTTTTTCTTCTATTTTATTTGTTTCATTTTTGACTTCTTCATCAATTTTTTTGTTTACGATAAATTCTCCTTTTTCAGACATTGTATTTATTTTTTCTTTATCTTCATCTTTTTTATTTACTATAAATTCACCCTTTTCACTATTTAAAAAATCTCTGTTATTTTCGTTATCCATTTTCATCCTTCACTTTACATGTATAAAATATCTAAATGTTTACGATATATTACATTTTATCATAAATTGTAACAATATTGCTAAAAAAATTAATAAAAAAGCATTAAAAAAGAACCTGTTTAGGTTCTTTTATTTTATTATTATATTGTTTTTTCCAATAAGCTCAGCTAGTTCGTCAATTAATCCAAATTCAAGGCTTACCCACATACTTTTATCTGCAACATAAGATTTTTTTGAAACAGGGGAGAATAACACAACTTTTTTATCTCCTTTATATTTAACAAAGAGCTGTCTAATATCACTCATAGTTTTTGGACTTATTTTATTTAAAACAAGTATAAGCGATTTTCCCATTATTTTATTTGAATTAGCTTTTTTTATTTCAGGGGACTGAGCTGTTTTTTCAATTGTTTTAACTATTGGTGCTTTTGTTTTCTTTCTTACAGCAGGTGGTCTTGTTCTTTTATCTTCAAGGTCGTAAATTTTATCTGCAATAATCGAAACGCTTACTTCTTCATCTTCTTCTTTAACACTTACTTGACCTTTGATTATTACTTTGTTATCCGTTTGTAATATGTTTTTATATTCTTCAAAGGTTCTTGGGAAAACAACTATTTCCATGTCATCAGTCAAATCTTCAATACTCATAAACGCCATTTGTTTATTATCTTTTTTTGTATATATTACTTTAACGTTTGTTATTAAACCGCCAATACTTATGCTTTCTCTTTTGTTGCTATTATATTTTGAGTATTTATTTTGAACTTTTGGTTCTATTTCTCCTTCACTTTCATCTTTATCTTCACTTTTTTTCTTGCCGTACATATCATATACTTCATAAAGTTTCATGCTTGTATATTTATTAAGATCCTCTTCAAACTCTCTTAAAGGATGTCCGCTTATGTACATTCCAAGAACTTCTTTTTCGTATTTAAGTTTATCAGCATTTTCAAATTCACTCATTGTAGGGATATGCATTTCAATTTGCTCGTTTTCTTCCTGTGAAAGCATATCAAGAAGAGTTGTTTGTCCTGAAATATTTTGTTTTCTTTGTTTTAAAGTGTTATTTAAAAATTCTTCATAAATAGTATAAAGTTCTCTTCTGTTATTTCCAAGTGAATCAAATGCACCTGATAAAATAAGGCTTTCAACTCCTTTTTTATTTAAAGAGTGGAATTCAATTTTATTTACAAAATCAGGGAAGGACGTAAAATCTCCTTTTGTTTCTCTTGCTTCAACTATTTCTTCAATAGCACCTTCTCCAAGACCTCTAAGAGCAAGTAAACCAAATCTTACACTTCCGTTATCTACTGTAAATCTAGCATAACTTTTGTTTACATCAGGAGGTAATAACTCTATTCCTTGTTCTTTTAAGTGGTTCATGTATAACATTCTATCATCAGAACCGATATAAACAGTAATTAACGCAGCCATAAATTCAGCAGGATAATAAGTTTTTAAATAGGCTGTTTGGTATGAAATAACACCATATGCCGCAGCATGGGATTTATTAAATCCATATGATGCGAATTTTTCCATTAAGTCATATATTTCATTGCCTGTTTTTTCGTCTATTCCAATTGCTACACATCCGTGCACTTTTTCTTTATCTTCGCCTTTGTTATAAGCTTCTTCGTTACCGTGTAAGAATACTTCTCTTTCTTTTGCGATTACTTCATGTTTTTTCTTACCCATGGCTCTACGAATATTATCACTACGTCCCATAGAATATCCGGCTAAATCTCTAACTATCTGCATAACTTGTTCTTGATAAATGATTATACCATATGTTACGTTTAAGATAGGCTCTAAAGAAGGGTGAAGATATGTGATATTTTCAGGGTTATGTTTATTTTCAATATATGTAGGAATCATATCCATAGGTCCCGGACGATAAAGGGAGATACCCGCTATGATATCTTCAAAAGTATTTGGTTTTAGTCTTTGCATAAAGTTTTGCATTCCAGGGCTTGCTAATTGGAATACGCCTATTGTATCTCCTCTGCTTATTGTGTCATAAACGTTTTGGTCTTTAAAGCTGATATTATCAATATCTACATCAATACCTTTGGATAGTTTAATATTATCTAAAGTATGTTTAATTACTGTTAGGTTTTTAAGTCCTAAAAAGTCCATTTTAAGTAGCCCCAATTCTTCAACCGTAATCATGTTGAATTGTGCGGCTATACTGTCTTTATTTAGATATAGGGGAACATAATCGCTAACAGGTCTATCGGATATTATTACTCCCGCAGCATGAGTTGATGAATGTCTAGGCATACCTTCTACGGCTTTTGCCGTATCCAAAAGCTTAGTAATTGTAGGGTCTTCATCGTATAATTGATGAAGCTCAGGATTCATGTCTATTGCTTTTTGAACAGTAATTTTATTTTCATCAGGAATCATTTTTGCAATTTTGTTTGATTGTTCAAAGCTGATTCCCATACATCTTGCAATATCTTTTACGGCAGCTTTTGGTTTTAATGTTCCGAACGTAACAATTTGACTTACGTTATCAAATCCATATTTATCAATAACGTACTCTATTGCTCTATGACGATTTTCATAACAAAAGTCGATATCAATATCGGGCATTGATACCCTTTCTTTGTTTAAGAACCTTTCAAAGATAAGAGAATATTTTATAGGGTCAATTTGTGTAATATCTAGGGTATAACTGACTATACTTCCTGCAGCACTACCTCTTCCTGGTCCTACCGGTATACCGTGTGTTCTGGAATAATTTATGAAATCCCAAACAATAAGGAAATAATCGTTAAATCCCATATCGTTAATAACGCTTAGTTCATATTCAAGTCTTTCTGTTAGTTCTTTTGTGACGTTTTTATATTTTTTATATAAACCCTCGGTACATAATTTTTTTAAATATTCCTGTGATGTCATTCCTTCAGGAAGAGGGAATACAGGTAAGTGATAATGTCCGAATTCTATTTCAACATTACATCTTTCAGCGATTTTATGAGTATTTTCTATAGCTTCAGGGCAATATTTAAATAGTTCGCTCATTTCTTCAGGGGATTTTATATAAAATTCGTCATTTGGGAAACGAAGTCTGTTTTCATCATTTAGGTTGCTTGAAGATTGCACACAAAGAAGAACATCATGTGCTTCTGCATCAGTTTTTCTTAAATAATGAGAGTCATTAGTGGCAATAAGTCCTACACCATACTCTTTTGCAAGCTTAATTAATTCTTCATTTGCAGTTTTTTCTTCTCTTAAACCATGGTCTTGTATTTCTAAAAAGAAATTGTCTTTACCGTAAATATTAATAAATTTTTCAAGGTATTTTCTTGCCTCAGTCAGTTCTCCCGAATTGATTTTTCTTGGAATAACACCTGCTATACAGGCACTTGTTGCAATAATACCTTCTGAATATTTTTCAAGTAAATCAAAATCTGCCCTTGGTTTATAATAAAAACCTTCTGTGTAAGCAATTGATACAATTTTCATAAGGTTTTTATATCCAATATCATTTTCGGCTAATAAGATAAGGTGGAATCTTTGTCTGTCGTTTATTGGGTCTCTGCCTTTTCTATCTCCGGTTGTCATATATACTTCACATCCAAGAACAGGTTTTATCCCTTCTGCTTTACATGCTCTATAAAAATCTATAATACCAAACATATTGCCATGATCGGTAATTGCAATACTGTCCATACCCATTTCTTTAACGTATTTTGGTAGTTCTTTTATTCTGCAAAATCCATCGAGTAATGAGTATTCTGTATGTACATGTAAATGTGTAAATGGTATTGACATTATTTTATCTCCTTATCAAAAAACTAAAATTTATTATATAATATTTTAGGTAAAATTGAAATAATATATATATAAAAATATTTATAAATGAATGTATGTGTGATATAATTCCCATATGTATTTTTAGGAGGATAAAAAATGTTGACACCTAATCCAATAGCATTTTCAATCTTTGGAATTGAAATAAGATGGTATGCAATATGTATACTAACGGGAATAGTTCTTGCTCTTTTAGTAGGTTCAAGAACACTAAAAAAACTTGGTATTGATACTGATATTATATATGATTATTTGATAGTTTGTCTGCCTCTTGGAATTATTGGAGCAAGACTTTATTATGTATTATTTGAATGGTCTTACTATAGCAATCACTTATCTGATATTTATAAAATATGGAATGGGGGACTTGCTATACACGGCGGACTTATAGGTGCTTTTATAGGTATATATTTAGTAAGTAGAAGCAAAAAATTAAATGTCCTTTTCATTTTGGATATAGTAGCTCCTTGTTTCTTGTTAGCACAAAGTATAGGAAGATGGGGAAACTTCTTTAATATGGAAGCTCATGGCGTACAGACTACTCTTCCTTGGGCAATTAATGTTATTGATCCAGTACTTGGTTCAATTATGGTTCATCCTACATTTCTCTATGAATCAATTTGGGATTTTCTGGGATTTTTGCTTTTGTATTTCATAATAGACAAGAAGTTTAAGAAATATGATGGTGAACTTATTTGTTCTTATTTCATATATTATTCTATAGGTAGATTTTTTATAGAAGGTTTAAGAACAGATTCACTTATGATATTTGGTCTTAGAACAGCTCAGATTGTAAGTCTTGCACTTATAATTATTGGAATAGTTGGAATTATTATAATTAGAAAAACACATAAAAAAGAGAATATAAAATACAATGCAGAAGAGAATATTTGTTTAGAGAAAAGAGAATTAGATAATGTAACTGATATAAATACAGAAAAAACTCATGAAGATATGGAAAATACAGAGATTATAAAAAGTAAAGACAACTTAGGTAAGGAGTAATTATGGCACTTATATCATCAACACAGTTATTTAAAAAAGCAAAAGAAGAAAAATATGCTATTCCAGCTTTTAACTTTGAAAATATGGAAATGGCAAAAGGAATAATCGAAGCATGCAGCGAAGAAAATTCTCCTGTAATAATGCAGACAACAACTTCAACTCTTAAGTATATTGCTCCTGAAGTAGCTTATGAAATAGTAAATTATTATGCCAAAGAATATAATTTTGATATTGTTCTTCATCTTGATCACGGAGCAAGTTATGAGCTTTGCAACAGATGTATAGACGCAGGATATACATCTGTTATGATTGATGGTTCAAAACTTGATTTTGAGGAAAATATTGCTCTATCAAAAAAGGTTATTGATTATGCTTCAAAGTATAATGCTCCAGTTGAATGTGAACTTGGCAGGGTAGGAGGAAAAGAAGACGAAACAATAGTAAATGAAAAAGACGCACTTCTAACCAACCCTGACAAAGCTTTAGAATTTGCTGATAGAACAAATTGTTCATCTCTTGCAATTGCAATAGGAACGGCTCATGGTTTTTATAAAAAAGCTCCTAATTTAGATTTTGAAAGACTTGATAAAATAAATAAAATGGTTAGTGTTCCTTTGGTTCTACATGGTACAAGCGGAACTAAAGATAAAGATGTTAAAAAGGCAATAAGTCTTGGAATGTGTAAAGTAAATTATGCAACGGATTTAAGAGCTGCGTTTACAAAAGGTGTAAGAGATTGTTTAAAAATGGAA
Source organism: Anaerofustis sp. LCP19S3_F7 (assembly GCF_052119445.1). Classification (NCBI taxonomy): domain Bacteria; kingdom Bacillati; phylum Bacillota; class Clostridia; order Eubacteriales; family Eubacteriaceae; genus Anaerofustis; species Anaerofustis sp. LCP19S3_F7. Next base: position 13,241 of record NZ_JBQKFF010000014.1, read on the forward strand.
AGTATTTATGATCCAAAAGAATATAATAAAGCGGGAATTGAAACTTTAAAATTAAGAGTAAAAGAACTTATTGAAGTTTGTGGAAGTAAAAATAAGGCTTAATAAATTAAAAATATATATTGACATTTTTACAAAATTTGATATAATTTTATAGTGTCAAAAATAGGGGTATAGCTCAGTTGGTAGAGCAGTGGTCTCCAAAACCACGTGCCGAGGGTTCAAGTCCTTCTGCCCCTGCCATAAAGAAATTTAATCGGATGTATATCCGATTTTTTTATGATTATAAAATAAAATTATAAAAATAATTTCTAAAATTTATTTATAATAAAGTAATATAATAAGAAAAATTATATTAAAAAAGCAGGTTAAACCTGCTTTTTTTATTTTTTTAGTAAATAAATAGAGAAAGTACAATCTGATATGTTTTCTTCTTCTATTGAAAAATCTATTGAAGTAAAGACTATTCTCGTATTTTTATCTATATCATATGTTAACTTTTTATCAATGGTACCAATATTTTTGTTATTTTCATATAAATCATAAAAGTAGTCATATAAATCTATATTAATGCCATACTGGTTTATTTTAGTCCCTTCAATCCATAGATCATACATTTTGCTGTATCCTTTTATGCTTATTTCTTCTCCTTCATAATCATGATAAAAAGAGAAATATTCTATATTTTCATCTTCATAATATTCTTCATCTCTAAAATCAGAAAATTCATATGTTTCTTTAAACTTAAATCCATACAAATTTTCTGTATCAGTTTTTTCTATAATACTTTTTACAAAGTCTGATTTTTTTCCAGCTGAATGTACAAGATATTGATGACTGCTTTGTATTATTTGTTTATCTTCATCACTTAGGTTATTTGATTTTACTATTTCGTTTCCCTTTAACATATCATTCTTTTTAAGAACACTTATAAGCCTTGATTCTTGATTGAAGTTTGAAATATTATAAATGTTAAGGGGGGATAGGGTAAAGATAAATATTATAACAGCAGCTATTAAAAACGGATTTTTTATGTTCTTTTTCATAATTGAATTAACAAGGAAAATTATTCCTATAATTATAAACATAAGTGATAATACCCTTGTTTCAGTAAGACCGTAGGCATTTAATCTTATATATATAAATATAAGCTGAGTTATTATTATTGGTATCATTAAATAACCGCCATATTGTTTATATAACATACTGTATTTATCTTCTTCATTTAAAAGATTTAAATATAGGAATACAAAACCAAGTAAAGCGAGAGAGGCAAATATATTTATTTCTCCCACAGGTAAGTTTAATGTAATTATTATTTTAAGAATATAAACATATAGTATTCCTATAAGAACAATAAATAGAGGTAATAAAATATTTTTGATTATTACCTTATAAAATTTAGGGATAATTATTTCACTGTCTTTTTTCGGTATTGACACTAAAATTAAACTTATATTAACAAATATAAAACATAATTTAGCTAAAATTACATAAATATATATTGTTTCCATTGGTAAAATAAGTACACTAAATGCGGTTATGCAAACTGCCATACCAATAAATAAAATTGTAGATATAAATCCGCTTATTGTGACACTTTTTATTAGATGTGAAAAAAGAGTTTTTTCATTTTCTTTGTAATATAAAAAATATATTGATAAACATATAGTTATTAAAATAAAACTATAATATACTAGATTAAGTCGATTATATTCATAAAATGTTACATAATATAAATTAAAAACCCTTTCTTGAGGTAATCTATACATAACAACAGACCAAAAAACAGAAACAATCAAAGATATTATAAAAGATACAATATTTTTCTTTTTATTTGAATAGATCTTTTTATTCTCTATAAATATATTTACAAGAATAGATATAAAAATACCTATAAAAAATCCATAATATAAAGAATAATGTTTAATATTAAGAAAATCTAAATCTAAAAGATAAGTAGCAATTAGATAAAATAACAAGAAAATAAATGTTGAACAAAATCTTGTATAGCTTTCTTTTAATCTCAGGTTAAAAGACTGTAAATTCACTTTCATAATAATTTCCTCCTTAAATTATGTTAATTATATCATTAATAAATGTTTAAAATTCATATTTAATAAATACTTAATTAAAAGTTAATTATTATAATTTAATTTTCACAAATAATTACTATGTAATTTACAATATATAGTAATTATGTTAGGATTATATTAAAGTAAAGTATTATAATAACATAAAAA
>NZ_JBQKFF010000015.1:0-14930 GCF_052119445.1 Anaerofustis sp. LCP19S3_F7
AACAGCCACATGCCGCAAACCCAGATCATAGAACGCGTCTCGTGGGCTCGGAGATGTGTATAAGAGACAGTAATAGTACAATCACATTTATATATCTTTAATTTTTAATCATCAAACATCCAATCTTGTTTCAATTTATAAAACATATAGTTGAACCAATCAATTTTAAAAGTTAATGCTGGAACTTCAATTATATCTACTAAGTTTGTAAATACTCCTATAAAGATTTTTTTCTTGTGCATGTATTTTAATTCTTTGTGATACAAGTCTTTGATAGACATTTAAAAAATATTAAGATCTTTGAAGTTTTGCTCTTTTTCTTTACAATATTTAATAGATTCTTCATCTGGCCAAATTAATAAAACTTTAGCATGCTGATTTGGACTGTTAAAGAAAATACAATTGTTCTTATGTACAAAAGTATAGACATATTTTGTTTTTGTAATTTTAGATATAGTAAAATTATATCTTTCATTGGCAGACATTTTTAATAATTCATTTAAAGATATATTTTTAATATCATATTCTTTTTTTAACATATTGTTTGATTTTAAATTTAATTGAAGACCCATTCTTCTTGCCACCCTTCCCATATTTCTTTAAACATTGCAATCTTGAACTCTTTTGCAGACATGATTTTCCCATATCTGTTTAAGTTTGGAAATATTAAAAGGTTAATATCCTGTTTAATAAAAGATGTTAGTGACTCTATATAAAATTTATGCAGTCTTATTTTTTTTATTTTAAATTTAATATTTGGGTTAACTTTTAAAAATTCATTAATAAAAATTTTATCATTCCATAATACAATATGCTTTTTATCTGTATTACCGTTGTTTAGTTCTATCAAAGAGTTTGGACATGTACTAAAATAAGCAATAGAGCCATTAAAAATATGTGATAGTACATACTTATATCTATGTTCATCTTTGTATTTTAAAACCCCATTTATTTCTTCTTTTTTATTTTTGCCATATATTTACGCCCAAACATTATAATTTCTTTTTTACAATATAATGTAATTATGTTTATATTGATTCATAATTTATATAACAATTCACTTTATAATTAAAATATCATTATAATTAAACCTTTACAATATAATTGTTTATTTGTTTAGAAATATTTAATCTTTTAGATAACAAAAAAACAGCCCTACATAGAGCTGTTTTTTATATTACATACTTTCTTTTAAAATTTGAACAACTTCTTCGTGGCTTAATTTTTTATAACCGCCTTCCATTATGAATGAACCTTTTGCAATTCCTTCAAGCATATCTTCTTTAACGCCTAAGTCTTTGATATTCATAACAAGACCAATTTCTTTCATCCATTCTTCCATTCTGTCAAGACCTTCTTTTGCAATTTCTTCATCAGTTTTGTTTTTTGGATTCACTCCCCATACGTTAACTGCAAATCTTTTAAATTTATTTAAACCATATGAACAAATATAACGATAATATGCCATTGAAATAGCTGATAAAGTCATACCGTGAGTTGCATCAGTATAAGCACCGATTGATTGACCTATCATATGAACCATCCAGTCTGTTGTTTTCCCTTTTGCAATTAAAGTATTTAATGCCCATGTTGCAATCCACATTATATTACTTCTTGCTTCATAATCTGTTGGATTTTTTACTGCTATTCTTGAACTATAAATTAATGATTTAAGTAAGCCCTCACTAATATAGTCAGAAGTATTGTCATCATCATCTGAGAAATATTGTTCTGTGATATGATTCATAATATCGTAAAAACCTGCTACCATTTGGTATTTAGGAAGAGTATAAGTATAAGTAGGGTTTAAAATTGAGAATTTAGGGAATACATTTTCGCCGAATACATGACCTATTTTTAATTTTTGTTCATGATTTGTAATAACTGCTCCCCCGTTCATTTCTGAACCTGTTCCTACCATTGTAAGTACACATCCTACAGGAATGATTTCATTGTCTACATCTTCCATTCTTAAATAGTATTTATCCCATGGATCTTCATCGCAGTAAGTTGAAACAGAAACTGCTTTTGCGTAGTCACATACAGAACCGCCGCCAACTGCAAGAATTAAATCTACTTTATTTTCTTCAGCAATTTTACATCCTTCATAAAGTTTTTCTACTGTTGGGTTTGGCATTACTCCAGGAGCTTCAAAGATGTTTTTGTCATTTGCTTTTAAAATTTTGATTACCTTATCATATATACCGTTTTTCTTTATTGAGCCACCACCGTAGCTTAGCATGATATTTTTACCATAATTTTTTAATTCATCATTTAAATAGTTTAATGAATCTTCACCAAAATATAATTTTGTAGGGTTTGAATATGAAAAATTTCCTAACATTTAAATTTCTTCTCCTTTATATTATAAATTTAAGCTTTTAACAAAGCTTTCTAATGTTTCTTTTGTAATATTACCGTTTAACATTCTGCCTTCTTTTATTATAGTGCTTTTAGATACGCTTCCTTTTAAATCCTTTGAAATACCTCTTAGACCGCTACCTCCTGAAGTTGCGAATAATACAACCTCCTTGTTTTCAAAATTGTATTTTTCAAGGAATGTATTGATAATAGTAGGCGCTGTATACCACCAAATTGGGAAACCTAAGAATACTACATCATAGTTTTCAATATTTGGATTATTATCTATAATTTCAGGTCTTGAGGATTTATCATCCATTTCAATAGAGCTTCTTGATTTCTTATCATGCCAGTTTAAATCAGCTGATGTGTAAGGATTTTTTGGCTCTATTTCATAAATATCACAATTTAAAGCTTCAGCAAGCATTTGAGCTTTATGTTTTGTATTTCCTGTTGCAGAAAAATAAGCAACTAATGTATTTTTCATCTTATAAAACCTCCTTGTTTTATCTTAGGCTTAGTCTATCACTTGGAGTTTACTCCATGTCAATACTTTATTTATATATTTTTATTTTAAATTAAAATACTAAATATATCACATTCTATATTTATTGATATATGTATACCTAAAAAGTATATATAAATTAAAACAAAAAAGACCTGTTAGGTCTTTTTTATAAATTATCTGCCCACATTTCGCACTGTGCCATTACTGTTTTAACTGCGTCATCCATGCCTTTAGGTGGATATTTATGTTCCCTTAGAAGTCTTTTATTGCATTAGGTTTTGTATTATAAAAAAAGCCGTGATACATCACGGCTTTTCATTACATAATCATTGAAAGGGAAATTCTTCCTTTCTTCTTATCTACATCAGTAACGGTTACTTCAACTATATCCCCTGTTTTAAGTTTATCGCTAGGGTGTTTTATAAATGAATTTGATATTTGAGAGATATGAACAAGTCCGTCTTGATGAACTCCTATATCTACAAAGGCTCCAAAGTCAACAACGTTTCTAACCGTACCCATAAGTTTCATACCTACGATTAAATCTTCCATTTCCATAACATCGCTTCTTAAAATAGGTTTAGGAAGTTCATCCCTTGGGTCTCTTCCAGGTTTGATTAATTCTTTTAGTATGTCTTTAAGTGTTGGTATACCTATTTCACATTCATTTGAAATATTATCAAGACCTATTTTTTCGGCTTCTTCTGTTATTGATTTTATATTTTCTGTGTTAATGTCTTTTAGAGTATGTCCTGTAAGTTCAAGAACTTTCTTTGCTGCTTTGTATGATTCAGGGTGAACTCCTGAGTTATCAAGAGGGTTTGAACTTTCTGCAACTCTTAAGAAACCTGCACATTGCTCATATGATTTCTTACCAAGTTTTGGAACTTTTAAAAGCTCACTTCTTTTTGTATACATTCCGTTTTCTTCTCTATATGCTACGATATTTTTTGCAACGGCACTGCTTACTCCCGCAACATATTCAAGTAGCGATACAGATGCTGTGTTAAGGTCTACGCCAACGCTGTTTACAGCACTTTCTACAACACCCATTAATGCTTCATTTAATTTAACCTTTGGCATATCGTGTTGATACTGTCCAACTCCTATGCTTTTTGGATCTATTTTTACAAGTTCTGCAAGTGGGTCTTGAAGTCTTCTTGCAATTGAAACTGCACTTCTTAAGGCAACATCATAATCAGGGAATTCTTTTGCAGCTAGTTTTGAGGCTGAATAAACTGATGCTCCGGCTTCACTTACAACAACATATTGAACCTTTGTGCCTTTTATTGTATCGGCAACAAATTTTTCTGATTCTCTTGATGCTGTTCCGTTACCTATTGAAATAACTTCAACATTATGTTTACTTATTAAATCTTTAATTATCTTTTCGCTTTCTTCAATTTTGTTGTGTGGTGGTGTTGGGTAAATTACGGTTGTGTCTAAAACTTTTCCCGTTCCGTCCACTACTGCAATTTTACATCCTGTTCTATAAGCCGGGTCAAGACCAAGGGTTACTTTGTTTTTTACAGGTGGCTGCATTAAAAGCTGTTTTAGGTTTGTTGCAAAAGTCTTTATTGCACTTTCGTTTGCGCTTTCTGTTAAATCGTTTCTTATTTCTCTTTCAATAGATGGGAAAATTAGTCTGTCGAAAGCATCAATACAAGTTTCTTCTAAATATTTATATGCACTGCTTTTTGTGTTTTTTATAATGTATTTATGTATTATATTTAAGGCTTCATCTTTATTAATTTCTATTGTAACCTTTAAAAATCCTTCTTTTTCTCCTCTGTTTAAAGCTAAAACTTTGTGTCCTTGAAGTCTTTTTACAGATTCTGTAAAGTCATAGTAAGTTTGATATACACTGTCTTCATCTTTAGTGTTTTTGCTTATTATTTTACCTTTGTTTCTGATTAACTTTTTAAGCTCTTTTCTTATATTTGCATTGTCTGAGATGTTTTCAGCGATTATGTCTAAAGCGCCTTTAATGGCTTCATCTTCGTTATTAACGCCTTTTTCTTCGCTTACATAATCTTTTGCGATTATTTTTATATCCTCTAAATCTGCTTCCTGCGAAAGTATAATATCACTTAAAGGTTCAAGACCTTTTTCCTTTGCAATTGATGCTCTTGTTTTTCTTTTAGGTTTGTAAGGTCTGTATAAGTCTTCAACTTCAGATAATGTATTTGCGTTATTTATTTCTTCTTCAAGTTCTTTTGTAAGTTTATCAAGTTTCTTAATAGAACTAATTACTTCTTCTTTTCTTTCTTTTAAGTTTCTTAAATAACCAAGTCTTTGTGCAACCTCTCTTAAAAGCTGGTCATCCATTGAACCTGTAAGTTCTTTACGGTATCTTGCTATAAAAGGAACAGTATCCCCTTTATCAAGCATTTCAATTACATTTTCAATGTGTTTTGGTTTTCTGTCAAATTCTTTTGATAATATATTTATTATTTCTTGCATGTTTTACCTCTTTTATATAATTTACTTCACTAAATAATTATTTCGTGAAGTTTTAAACGAATATATATTGTACCATTATCATATACACCACTGTTGAACCAAATATACTTATAAAATTATTTCTTTTCCATACATGTAGCCCTATTGCAAGTATTACACAGAATATTTCAGGTATCCCATAAGGATAAGAAATAAGATAAGTATCTTTTAGACAGTATATAAGTAACATTGCCATCATTGCCGGCGGAAGAACTTTACCAAGATATAAAACCGTATCATTTGGTTTTTTGTTTTTTCCTGAAAAAAGCACAAAAGGAACGGCTCTTGTAAAGAAAGTAATTCCACTCATTATTAAAATTGCCATTAAACCTTGAAAGAGAGTATATTTATTCATTTACTATCCCCTCCTTTTCAAGTTTTTTCCTATCTCTCATTAAAAGAACCATTATTGCTATGATTGCAGGTATTATCATATTGTCAGGTCCAAAAATAAATAAAGCTACTAAAGCACAGATACCTCCTATAAAAATCGGTACTTTTGATTTAAGGTTAAACCATTGTTCTGTGCAAAGAACGCAGAATAGTGCTATCATGGCAAATGATACACCTTCTGTATTTATATTTATAAGTGAACCTATGGTTGCACCAAGAATTGAACCTATAATCCAGTAAGAATGGTCTAAGATAGATATGTAAAAATAGTAATTTTCTACATCGTCTTTTACACTTTCAGGAACAGTTGAAGAAGTTAAAAGCGCATATGTTTCATCAGTTAAACCAAAAATCATATATACTTTCTTAAAAAAGCTTATATCTTTGAATTTTTCTATTAAAGAAAGTCCATAAACCATATGTCTAAAATGAACAAAAAGTGTCATAAGTGCAACACTTATCATACTCATTCCTGTTTGAAACATCATAACAGCCAAATATTGAAGTGTTCCTGCATAAATTACAAGGGACATTCCCCCTGCCCATATAAAATTAAGCCCGATACTTTGCATCATAAGTCCGAACGCAAGCCCGATAGACAAATATCCAAAAAGTACCGGCATTGTTACTTTAAAAGCCTCTTTAAATGTCTTATTCATGCTATACCCCTTTAATTTACTAAACTTTTTCTATTATACCACACAAGACTTTGAAATTTCAAAATAATGTAATATAATTATTTATATAATTATTTTGGAGGTAAAAATGGCTGATTACAGTAAAGAAATGTCAAATAAATTAAACATTAAGCTAAGAAAACAAATTGAATATCTTCCTTCATTTGCAAATACATTTTTTAGAGGAATTTCCGCGAACACCTCCATAAAAACGAGAATAGCTTATGCGATGGATTTAAAAATATTCTTTGAATATTTAATAGAAAATCATCCTAAATTTACACATTATAAAGATATAAAAGATATATGTTTAAGTGACCTTGATTATATTAAGGCAGTCGATCTTGAAGATTTCAGCGAGTATCTATCTTATTACACAAAAGGCCATTATAAAAACGATGAAACAAAGGTAAGTTTATCTAATTCAAACAGAGGAAAAATGAGAAAACTTTCCACCCTTCGTTCTTTTTATAAATACTATTTTAAAAAAGAACTTATAAAAACAAATCCTACAGTGCTTGTTGATTTACCTAAAAACTACGAAAAGCCAATTGTAAGATTAGAACCAAACGAGGTTGCAAATCTTCTTGATGAAATAGAAAGCGGGAAAAACTTAACACCTTCCCAGCTTAAATATCACAACAAAACAAAAGTAAGAGATCTTGCAATTGTTACTTTGCTTGTTGGAACAGGAATTCGTATAAGTGAATGTGTTGGAATGAACATAAACGATGTAGATTTTGACAATGACAGTTTTGTGGTAACGAGAAAAGGTGGAAATAAAACAATTCTTTATATGCCAGAAGAAGTTAGGTCTGCCCTGCTTAGATATCTTAAGGAAGATAGAGAAAAAGTTGATGTAGAGGAAGATGCTTTGTTTTTATCCTTACAACACAAAAGAATGACTCAAAGTTCAATTCAAAAGATGCTAAAAAAATATACAAAGATTGTAGTACCTCTTAAAAATATTTCACCTCATAAATTAAGAAGTACATACGGAACAAATCTCTATAAAGAAACAGGAGACATATATCTTGTTGCAGATGTTCTTGGACATAAAGATGTAAATACAACTAAAAAACATTATGCAGCCATTGAGGAAGAAAGAAGAAAAATTGCAGCTAGGGTTACAAAGCTAAGAGAAGATTAATATAATTAATTATAAATATACTAAAAAAAGACTGCTAGTCAGTCTTTTTTTAGAGTTTACAATATGTTTATATTATCCCTAAAGAGGGTCGGGAGCTAGTATATATCGAACATATATTGATATTAAAATTAAATGTTAGATAATTTGTTCGACTGCTATGTTAAAAAAAATAAAATTAATGAGTTGGAAGTTTAATTGTCTGTCCGACATTTAAAGAATATCCTTTATCAAAATTATTTAATTTCTCAATATTATATATAGTTTCTCTTACATCTGTTTTTTCATCAGTAATGTTTTGTGCTATATCCCATATAGTATCGTCTGCTTGAACGGTATAAACTTTATAATGTACATCATATAAGTTTTTAGCTTTAATATTATTCATAAAAGAAGGAATCATAGCAATTATAAACATAATCATAACAGTACAAATGATTCTTTTTCTTAATCTTGCTTTTCTTCTTCTTATCATTCTTATTCTTCTTTGTTTGTTTAAATTATTTCTTTGATTCATTTTTTTGTCCCCCTATTAATATAAAAGAACTTTTGTTCGTTTTCTATGGTTGTATTATACCAAACAGTTGTTCTATTTGTCAATATTTTTAGAACAAATTTTTGAAGAATTTAGAACATAAGTTTGACAATGTTCGTTTTTTATGTATAATATAATTATATAATAGTAGGAGGTCATTTTTATGTATAATGATTTAACCAAAATTCAAATAAAGATATTAGAGTTTATAAAACAAGAACTTAAAGATAAAGGTTATCCGCCATCAGTAAGAGAAATAGGAGCAAATGTTGGGCTTACTTCAACTTCTTCAGTGCATAACCAGTTAAACAACCTTGAGAAAAAAGGCTATATTAAAAGAGGAGTATCAAAACAAAGAGCTATTGAAGTTGTTGGGTTTTCTCCTTTTACAAATAATGAACCAAGTTATGATGAAGTTAGTATGGTAGATGATGTCATAAATGTTCCTATAATCGGAAACGTTGCGGCAGGACTTCCTATTTTGGCTGAAGAAAACGTTGAAGATACTTATCCCCTTCCAAGTTCTTTTGTTGGGACAAAAGAATGTTTTATGCTAAATGTAAAAGGTGAAAGCATGAAAGATGCGGGAATACTTGATGGTGATATGGTAATAGTAAAAAAACAAAATACTGCAAATAATCATGATATGGTTGTTGCTTTAATAGAAAATGAAGCAACTGTAAAAACATTTTTTAAAGAACCAAACAGGATAAGATTACAACCTGAAAACCCAGCTTTTGAGCCTATTTATTCAACAGACTGTCAGATTTTGGGAAAAGTAATCGGTGTAATAAGAATGTTCTCATAAAATTGAAAGAAGGATTTTTCCTTCTTTTTTTAATAAAAAAAGAACGCTTGTGCGTTCTTAATGTAAATTTTGTCCTGCGAGATAACCGGTTGAAAAAGCAATTTGTAAATTATATCCACCTGTAACAGCATGAACGTCGATTATTTCTCCGGCAAAGAATAGATTTTTTATAAGTCTTGATTCCATTGTAGAAGGATTTATTTCTTTTACCTTTATGCCTCCGTTTGTTATAATTGCTTCTTTAAAACTTCCAAGACCTGTTATATTAACTTGTAAGTCTTTGATTAAATTTAAAATGATTTTTCTTTCTTCTTTTGTTATTTGGTTTATTTGTTTTTCTTTATTAATACCACTTAGTTCTATAATTTTTGCCGCAAGTGATTTTGGAAGAAGTAAATCAAGTGAATTTTTCACCATTTTATTTTGGTTCTTTTCAAAATCCCTTATAATTCTTTTTTCAAGAGTTTTAAAGTCAAGAGCAGGCTTTAAATCGATTTTTATCTTTGTATCAGATAATTTATCCATATTAATAAAATTACTTAAATAAAGGATTGTAGGCCCTGATATACCTTTATGGGTAAATAGAAGTTCTCCAAACTGTGAATTTTTCTTTTTACCGTTTATCATTAAAGTTACATCTACGTTTTTAAGACTAAGCCCCATAAGGTCATGAACCCATTTATCACCGCTTAACATCTGAACAAGGGCAGGTAGTGGATTTATAATTTTATGCCCAAGTTTCTTTGCAACTATATATCCGTATCCATCACTTCCTGTAGAAGGATAACTTTTCCCCCCTGTTGCAAGGATAATGTTTTTAGCATATATTTTTTCTTTATTATTAAGTAAAACCCCTATGGCTTCGTTATTTTCATTTAGAATTATATCCTTTAATTCTATATTATACATTATATTAAAATCAGGATATTTTTTAGCTATGTTTAAAAGAGTTTTTGTAACATCACTTGCTTTATCTGAAACGGGAAAAACTCTATCTCCCCTTTCAACCTTTGTTTTTAGTCCGTTTTTGTTAAGCATTTCAAGAAGTCGTGTATTATCAAAAGTATATAATGCACTATATAAAAATTCTTTGTTTTTAACAATATGGTCAAAGAATTCTGAAATATCTTTATTGTTTGTTACGTTGCATCTTCCCTTACCTGTTATGTAAATCTTTTTGCCTATTTTTTCGTTTTTCTCTATTAACAAAACTTTCTTATTACATTCTAAAGAGGAGATAGCCGCCATAATACCGGCAGCACCTCCTCCTATGATTATAACATCTAAATTAGATAAATTATTAGTCATTATGTAGTACTCTCACTGAAACTATACCTTCAACATTATTTAATGTTTCTTCGATATATTCGCTTACATCTGTATCAGTATCAATCATTGTGTAAGCATTTTCACCTTTACTTTTATTAATCATGTTTGCGATGTTTACATCGTTGCTTGCAAGAAGTGATGTAAATTGTCCAACCATGTTAGGAATGTTTTTATGAATAATACAAATTCTTGCTTTTGATTCTATTGCTCCTAAATCGCAGTTAGGGAAGTTAACGCTGTTTATGATATTACCATTTTCTAAGTATTCTTTTACTTGTCTTGCTGCCATTACAGCACATTTTGTTTCTGATTCCGGAGTAGATGCTCCAAGGTGAGGAATACAAATAATATTTTCGTTTCCAAGTAATTTTTCATTAGGGAAATCTGTTACATAGCAAGAAACTTTACCACTATTTACAGCTTCTAAAATATCATCATCATTTACAAGACCGCCTCTTGCAAGGTTAAAGATTTTGATATTGTCTTTAGCTCTATCTAAAATTTCTTTATTTACTGTATCTTTTGTTGATTCCATTAAAGGAACGTGGATTGTTACAAAATCACATTTTTCAAATATTTTTTCAATATCATAACTTCTGTTAATGTTTTTATTTATGCTCCAAGCGTGTTCTACTGATAAGTATGGGTCATAGCCGTAAACTTCCATACCTAAAGAGTCAAGTGCGTTTGCAACTAAAACACCGATTGCACCAAGACCTATAACACCAACTTTTTTACCTGCAAGTTCGTTACCTTTGAAGTTTGATTTTTCTTTTTCAATTATGTTTGTTACATCTTCGTTTTTTTCTAAAGATTGAACCCATTTTGTTCCTTTAATAATATTTCTTGCAGCCATAAGGAATGCACATAATACAAGCTCTTTTACTGCGTTTGCGTTTGCACCGGGTGTATTCATTACAACAACACCGTTTTTTGTACATTCTTCAACTGGAACGTTATTATATCCTGCTCCGGCTCTTGCAATTACTTTACATTCTTTTGAAATAGGTTCTTCTTTTAAATTAAAGCTTCTTAAAATAATTCCGTCATAATCTTTAGAGTCTTGTACCTCTATATTTTTTCCAAGTAAACTTAATCCTTCTTCAGCAATTTTGTTAAAAGTTTTGATTTTGTACATTTTGACACTCTCCTTAAATGTTTTTCTTTTCATACTCATACATAAAGTCTATCAGTTTTTTCACATTTTCAATCCTTACTCCATTATAAAGCCCTACTCTAACGGCATTATTCATGGAGGTACTGATGTTTATTATATCATGTTTTTTTGCTTCTTTGATAAAATTATCGTTATTTTTTGTTTTAAATATCAAGGAAGTTACCGATCTGTCTTCTTTTACGATGTCATTATAGTAAAATTTACTGTTATCGATAAAATCATATAGTAAATTGGATTTTTCAATGTTTATTTTTTCAATTTCCTCTACCCCGCCATTTTCATAAAGGTACTTGACCATTTCGTAAATGATGTATACCGCAAATGTATTTGGAGTTGTAAAGGAGTTACCCGAGTAATAATAGTCCTTATAGGATAGAATTTTAGGAATATTTCTGTTTGTTTCTATCTCAAATATATTTTTGTTTATAACTACAACGCTGATACCGCTTGTTCCCATATTTTTTGCACTGCTTGCAAAAGATAAGTCAAATTTGTTTATATCATATGTTTCACTTAACAAATTTGATGTCATGTCAGAAATTAATGGTATCCCCTCTACATCAGGTATTTTATCTTTATTAAACTTAGAACCTGATGAAGTATTGTTTGTACACATAAACAAATATTTACTGTTTTTATCTATATCATCTAATGTGATTTTTGGAAGCGGACCTTTATGGTTTATTAGATTTATTTCATCTACATTAGCATATTTTCTCGCTTCTGTTACTGCATTGTTTGTCCATAAATCACTGTTTATTATGCTTACCGTATCATCTTCATTTGTAAAATTTAGAGGAACCATGTCAAAATGCATACTGCCTCCTCCGTTTATAAATAATATTTCCATATTATCATTTAGATGAAGAAGTTTTTTAAGTATTTCACGTGTTTCATTTATTAAGTCAATAAAAAGAGGATTTTTATAGTTAAGTTCTAAGGCTGAAAACCCGCTGTTTTTGAAGTTAACAATATTTTTATTTATTCTTTCTATTACTTCTTTTGGCATAACAGGTGAAGATGCCGAAAAATTTATTTTACATTCCATGTCTTCTTAACCACTCCTCCCTCTTAAATTTCTGCTCTATTCTTCTTTGTCTTAAAATTCTTTGTTCTTTTTTTTCTGCTTCTTTTGCCATATGTTTATAATTTCTGTATCCATAATGTCTTGCAATAGAATCTATCCTTTTATTATACTTTTGTGTAATTGCTCTTGCGTACAAAAATACTAAAACAATAAAAATAATTCCTGCAAGAACGGACAAAATCAATTTCATATTTTATATCCTTTATACTAAATTAATTGTTCGCATTTATGTTTATATTCACTTATATAACCATTATATATTAATTTGCTATTTAAAAATTCTTTATAATCCATTGGACGTCTTCTTGTATGGGCTTCGTTAAATGAATAAAATCCGCTTTCTTCAAAAAGATAGGATAGAAATTCAGCACAGTAATATCTGTTTTTTCTTTGTATGTCAAGTCCTATTCCATTTCCCACAAGTCCGATTATATTAAATTTATATGAAAACTTATTTAAATAAAAATATTCAATTATTCCTTTTATGTTATTATAAACCTCATCGTCTACTTCACATTCATAAACAAGACAAGGTATATTTTTATATACAGCATAGAAGCCCTTATCCCAATCTTCTTTTATAAATCCTGCTATAAAAGGATTTCTTGGACTTCTTCTACCGAAACAATACATTTCATTGAGTTCTTTATCCAAAGATATTGAAACATGATTGTAAGTTTCTTTTGCACATAATCTTATTGCTCTTGCTAACATTGTTCTTGTGCTTGTAAGAACTATATATATTTTCTTTCTTTCCATTGTTATTCCCATCTAAAATATGTAATTTGAAATTTAATTTTTTAAGGCATTTAAAATTTCATCTCTGTCAGAGAAAAATATCTTTTTATCCCCTATTTCTTGATAAGTTTCATGTCCTTTTCCAAGAATAAGTACAATTTCGTTGTCATCTGTTAATTTATGTTTTACAACTTCATTTATAGCGTCTTTTCTATCATTTATAACTTTAACTTTGTCTTTGTTTTCTATTCCTTTTAGAATATCGTTTATTATATCGTCGTTGTTTTCTTTTCTTGGATTGTCCATTGTTAAGACTATATTATCAGCATATTTTTCACCGATACTTCCCATCATAGGTCTTTTCCCATGATCTCTGTTTCCTCCACATCCAAACACAAGAGTAATTTTTTTACTGCTTACTTCTTTAACGAGTTTTAAAACATTTTCCATTGCGTCCGGAGTATGAGCATAATCTATAAATATGTCTTTATGGATTTTTTCAACTCTTCCGTTTGTACCGTGATATTTCTTAATGGCATTTTTTATTTCTTCATAAGAAAAACCTTCCAAAAGGGCAATTATTATCGCCGGTGTAATATTATAGATATTAAACTTTCCGATACTGTAAGTTTCAAATCTATATTCTTTATCTTTATTTACCAAAGTAAAATCGGATTTTTCCAAACTTAAATCGTTTATTACTATTTTATAATCACAGTCTTCATTCATGCCAAAGGAAATTACGTTTATTTTATCTTCTTTTAACTCATTATAAAGTCTATTACCGTATTTATCGTCTGTATTTATAATACTGAATTTATCAACCATATAATAAAGTTTTTTCTTTGCCTGATAATAATTTTCCATTGTTTTATGAAAATCCAAATGATCTTGAGATAAGTTTGAAAATACACCTATGTAAAAATTCAAATAGCTTACCCTGTCCAAAACAAGCCCATGGGACGAAACTTCCATAAAGCAATAATCTACTTTATTATTTACCATTTCTCTGAAGTCTTTTGTAAGTTCTGTGATTTCAGGCGTTGTTCTTATTATTTGACCTTCAAGTTTTGTATTTTTTCTTCCCAAAGTTCCTATATAATCACTTTTAAAACCTAAATTTTCAAATAATGTTCCCGCCATATCACAAAAAGACGTTTTACCATTTGTACCGCTTATTCCTATTAACTTAAGTTCCTTGCTTGGAAAAGAAGCAAATTTATTTGCAAAATATGCAAGTGCATTTCTTGTATTTTTGCATTTTATATATACTATGTTTTCCTCATATTTATCAAGTTTTTCACTGTGACAAACTACAGTTGCTCCAAGGTCTATTGCACTTTTTATGTATTTATGTCCGTCGGTTTCGTAACCTTTTATTGCAACAAATAAAGTGTTTTTACTGCACTTTCTTGAGTCAAATTCTATATTGTCAATTTTTATGTTTTGTATATTTTTCCCCCCGGTTAGTTCATAATCGTAACCGCTTATAATATCCTCTAAATTCAAAATAATACTCCTTAAATATTTTTACCTTATCTTAAAAAGGCAGATTATAAAATTATTAAGAATAATATTTTAAAATTATAAAAAAAAAAATTTCTTAGTATTAAGAAATATAAAAAGTGTATATTTGTTAGAATTTTATTCTTAAATATTATAAGATAA
>NZ_JBQKFF010000016.1:0-14589 GCF_052119445.1 Anaerofustis sp. LCP19S3_F7
GCATAAAGCTATTCTTAAATTTAAGAATAGCTTTGATGATAATATTTAATATTAAATTAATTTTTTAAGCATTTGCTTCTTTTTTTAGAACATCGCATAATAATTCATAAAATCTTTCAAATGAATCAAGAGGAATTTCTTCATCAGGTGTATGAACGCCTCTGATTGTAGGTCCAACTGCAATTGCATCAAGACCTTCAATTGATTCTGAGAATAAACCACATTCTAATCCTGCATGGATAGCTTCGATTTTCAAATCTCCATCGAATAATTCTTTGTAACTTTTTATAAAAGTATCTCTAATTGGAGATTCTTCTTTAAAACTCCAGCCAGGATAAGCACCTGCGATATCACAATTAAAACCAAATGTTCTTGCTAATAAGTAAAGTCTGTCAGTTGTATCGTCTTGTAATGAAGCAACTGAACTTCTTGGAGCAAAAACAATTTTTGCAACATTATCGTTAGTGCTTACTACACCAAGGTTTAGAGATGTTACTACAAATCCATCTTGTTTTAGATTTCTTTTTAATACACCGTTTGGCGCTAAGTATACAGCACTTACAAGATTTGTTGCATCTTCTTTACTTAATACGTTAGTTTCTCCTTCTTCTTTTGTAACATTAACAACAAAATCAGGTTCAAAAGGTACAAGTTCTTCAGAAAATTCTTTTGATAATTTATTAACTATTTCTTCAACTTTATTTACTTCTTCTTTATTTTTTATTAATAATTTAGCTTCGCTGCTTCTTGGGATTGCATTGTCTTTACTACCGCCGTTAAATGAAGCAACATATGTATCAGTATTACTAATAACTCTATTTATTAATCTTGCTAACAATATATTTGCATTTTGACGTTCTTTATTAATATCCATACCTGAATGTCCGCCTAAAAGACCATCTACGCTTACTGTTAAAATTGTACCGCTTTTATTTTCTTTAACAATATCTTTACTTAAAGTAAATCTCATTCCGCCTGCACAGCTTACAGTTGCGATACCTTCTTCTTCAGAGTCAAGATTAATCATTGTTTTTGCATTGATTTGAGATTTGTCTAAATGATCAGCTCCGCCAAGACCTGTTTCTTCTTGTGTTGTAAATACACATTCAAGATCAGGATGAGAAAGAGTTTCATCATCTAAAATTGCAAGCATTAAAGCAACAGCAGCTCCGTTATCTCCTCCAAGAGTAGTTCCGTTTGCAGTAATTATTCCATCTTTAACAATAATATCAATACCGTCTTTTGTGAAATCATGATTTGAACTTGAAATTTTTTCGCAAACCATGTCAGTATGACCTTGAAGCATTATTGGAGCTTTATTTTTTGCATCCTTACTTGCAGGTTTTTTTATAATTACATTAAACAATTCGTCTTGGTAAACCCATAAATTTCTTTCTTTTGCAAATTCAACAAGATAGTCACTTATGCCTTTTTCATTGCTTGAACCACGAGGAATTGCGCTTATTTCTTCAAAAAAATTAAAAAGTTTTTCAGGTTTGTAACCCTTTATTTTGTAGTCCATTTTTGTACCTCACTTATATATTAAATTTTTAATTAATTTATTTAATTAATTTACAATTTACATCTATTATATAAAAAAATTTAAAATAATACAATATTAATAAAAATTTGGTAAAAAAAACAAAATATTTGTTATATTTTAAATAATGAATAAAAAGTTAAAGAGGCTAGAAGATGATACTTAGTGTAAGCAGGAGAACAGATATACCTTGTTATTACTTTGATTGGTTCTTAAATAGGTTAAAAGATGGATATGTTTATGTTAGAAACCCTATAAATAAAAAACATGTAAGTCTTATTGAGTTTAATGATAGTAATTTAGATTTTATTGTTTTTTGGTCTAAATATCCTATAAAAATGTTAAATAAAATAAATGAATTAAAAAATTATGATTATTATATCCAACATACAATTACAGGATATGGAAAAGAAATAGAGCCTTTTTGTAATAATAAAGATGATATTATTGATATATTTAAAAAACTTTCTTTAAAAATAGGAAAGGAAAAAATGATATTAAGATATGATCCAATTTTTATAAATAAAAAATATGATGCAAATTTTCATATATTATTTTTTGATTATTTATGTAAAAATTTAAATGGTTATACAAATACTGTTGTTATAAGTTTTTTAGAAATATATAAGAAAATAATAAAAAGTATAGAAAAATATGATATAAGATCTTTAAATGAAAATGAAATAATGTATATTTGCGAAAACATATCAAAAATAGCTAAAAAGAATAATATGAGGGTACAAACATGTTCAGAAATAATTGATTTATCAAATTATGGAATTGAGCATGGAAGTTGTATTGATAAAAAACTTATTGAAAAAATTATAGGGTGTGAATTGGATATAAAAATGGATAAAAATCAAAGAAAAGAATGTGGATGCGTTGAAAGCATAGATGTAGGTTGTTATGATACTTGTCAAAACGGATGTATTTATTGTTATGCAAATCAAAACAGTAAATTAGTAAATAAAATATCAAATTTATATAATGTTAATTCACCTATATTATGCGATAAAATAAATGAAAATGATATAATAAAAAGACGTGAAATAAAATCATTTAAAAATAGTCAATTGAAACTTTTCTAAAGTAAGGAGATAAAATGAAAAATATTTTACTTATAGCAACAGGCGGAACTATTGCATGTATAAACACAGAAAATGGATTAATGCCATATGTTAGGGCAGAAGATATTGTGAAATATATACCAGAAATAAAAAAAATATGTAATCTAACTTTTAAACAGTTATTTAATTTAGATAGTACAAACATTCAGCCTGAGCATTGGTGTCAGATTGCAAATGTAATAAAGGAAGAATATGATAATTATGACGGATTTATAATTACACATGGCACAGACACAATGTCATATACTGCATGTGCATTATCTTATTTGATTCAAAATTCAAAAAAGCCAATAGTAATAACAGGCTCTCAAAAGCCTATTAACGAAACAATAAGCGATGCAAAGAAAAATTTAACAGATAGTATACGTTTTTGTTTAGATAAACAAAATTATGGAGTTTATGTAGTTTTTGACGGTAAAGTAATTATAGGTACGAGAGCAAGAAAAGTAAGAAGTAAAAGTTACAGTGCTTTTGAAAGTATTAATTATCCTATTTCTGCATTTATTGATGGGGAAAGAATTGTAAAATATGTTGAAAAAAATGAAAAAGAAAGCAGTATAAAATTTTATGATTGTTTAAAACCTTCCGTTTTTGTATTAAAACTTATACCAGGTATTGAACCCGATATACTTGATTATATTATGGATAATTATGATGCTGTAGTTATTGAAAGTTACGGAGTCGGGGGAGTTCCTTTTCATAATAAAAGAAATTTTCTTGATAAATTAAAGAAATATACAAAACAAGGCAAAATTATTGTTATTACAACACAGGTTATGTTTGAAGGAAGCGATGCAAAGCTTTATGAAGTAGGGAAAAATATAATGAAGGAATATAATTTTATAGAATCTTTTGATATGACCGTTGAAGCTGTATGTATTAAACTTATGTGGATTTTATCTTTAACAAGTGATTTTAATAAAATAAGAGAACTTTTTTATAAAAAAATAAATTTCGACATTCTAACAAAAGAAAATTAAAAAAATATGAAAAAAATGTAATAAATGTTTGAAATTTTCAGAAAGTTCATATATAATAATATGCGTATGAAAATTTAATAATAATTTAGGACAAAAGAAGTTTGTAGGAAAGTAGGCTTATGCCTTACCGAAGGAGTAAAACTCTCAGGTATTCAATTTTGAATGAGGACTATAAACGGATGTGGCTCTGGAGAATCTCTTATGAGTGCCGAAGGTGCAAGATGTTTTTTAACATTAATCTCTCAGGCAAAAGGACAGAGTATAATAAAATTATTTTAATGTTTTTATTATGTTTTATTATGTAATGTTATTATTTAGGAGTTTTTGAGCCAAATAGTTTTATTTGGCTCTTTTTTTATCTTTTGTTCTTCATTGGAAAGGTGTTTTGATATGTTAGATAATTTAACTAATTTTCTTGTTAAAGTAAATGATTTGGTTTGGGGTATACCTCTAATCATTCTTATTTTGGCAGGAGGGATCTTTTTAACTTTAAGACTTGGCTTTACCCAAATTCGTAAACTACCTTTAGCCCTAAAATACATGGTAAAAAATGAAAAAGGTGGGGATGGGGAAGTAACATCTTTTGGAGCTTTATGTACGGCTCTTTCGGCTACAATAGGAACCGGTAATATTGTTGGTGTTGCCACTGCGATTTGTGCAGGTGGTCCCGGAGCGCTTTTTTGGATGGAAATTGCAGCTTTCTTTGGAATGGCAACAAAATATGCAGAAGGTCTTTTGGCTGTAAAATATAGAGTATTAGACGAAGAGAACCATGCTCTTGGAGGACCTTTTTATTACATTGAAAGAGGTATGGGAGAAAAATGGAAATGGCTTGCAAAAATATTTGCATTCCTTGGAATATGTGTAGGTTTATTTAGTATAGGTACATTTACACAGGTTAACGGTATTGCTTCTGCGATAAATAACTTCTTTGATCCAAACATGAGCTGGACAGTTACAATTCCTGGTATTGGTACTTACTCTTGGACAGTTGTAATTGCTTCATTAATTCTTACTGTTTGTGTTGCTCTTGTATTAATAGGTGGAATTAAAAGAATTGCAAATGTATCACAAATAATAGTTCCTTTTATGGCGGTATTATATTTTGTTGTTTGTATAATATTAATGGCTTGTAATATTACAGAAATTCCAAATGCTATCATGGTTATAATAAAAGGAGCTTTTAATCCTTCAGCTGTTACAGGTGGTATAGTTGGTAGTATGATTGTTGCAATGCAAAAAGGGGTTGCAAGAGGTATTTTCTCTAACGAAGCAGGTCTTGGGTCTGCTCCTATAGCAGCAGCTGCCGCTCAAACAAAAGAACCTGTAAGACAAGGTTTAGTTTCAATGACAGGTACATTTATAGATACAATAGTAATTTGTACAATGACTGGTTTATCAATTGTTTTAACAGGTGCTTGGCAAGTTCCTGGACTTGAAGGTGTTTCTGTTACAACATATGCTTTTAACAACGGACTTCCGTTTTCATCTGAAATATCATCTTTCATATTAATGATTTGTCTTGTATTCTTTGCTTTTACAACTATCTTAGGTTGGGATTATTATTCTGAAAGATGTCTTGAATATTTAAACGGCGGAAACAAAAAAGCATTACTTACATTTAGATGGATTTATATTTTAGCAATATTTATTGGTCCATATATGACAGTAAAAGCAGTTTGGACAATTGCTGATATATTTAATGGTTTAATGGCAGTTCCAAATATGATTGCACTATTTGCATTAAGCGGTGTAGTCGTTAGTGAAACAAAGAAATATTTTGATAAAATGAAAAAAGAAAAAGAATCTAAAGTTGAGGCTTAGTAATTTTAAAAGAAAGAGTGAAAACTCTTTCTTTTTTTTTGCTTAAGTTGCTTTGTTGACAAAAATTTTTTTTTATCATAGAATTAATAATAAAAAATTATATAAAAATGTGTTCGTGTTTATGGAATGGGAGGTGTAAATATGAATACAGTTATTACAATAGGAAGAGAATACGGTTCAGGAGGACGTCTTATAGCAAAAAAAGTTTCTAAACTTTTAGATATTCCTTTTTATGATGAGGAACTTATAAATTTAATTGTTCGAGAAACAGGTCTTGCAGCTGATTTTATAAGAAATGCTGATACAAGAAATCCAATAGGATGTTTTTCAAATTTGAGTTTTAGTTATGATAATTTACCTGTTGAGGGACAGCTTCTTGTTTCAGAAGCAGATATTATAAAAAAAGTGGCAGATAAAGGACCTTGTATTATTGTTGGTCTTTGCGCTGACTATATTCTAAGACACAAAGAAAATTGTGCAAGAATATTCGTAAGTGCACCATTTGAAGAAAGGGTGAAACGTGTTAAGGAAGATTATCACGTAGAACAAAAAAATATTGAACATTATGTAACAAAAATAGACAAATCAAGAGCTAAATATTATAATTATATTACAGATGAAAAATGGAATGTAGCAAAAAATTATGATATGGTTTTAAACAGCACAATAGGTTTGGATGAATGTGCACAGCTGATAAAAGCGTTAGTTGAAATAAAGGAGAATAAAGCTTAATGGATGAAAAAGAGCTTGTTATAGACAAAAGAAAAGAGAATAAAATGGGGGTAATGCCTGTAAACAAGTTACTTGTTACTATGTCACTTCCTATGATGGCATCAATGCTTATACAGGCTTTATATAACATTGTTGACAGTATGTTTGTTGCGATGTTAAGCGAAAATGCATTAACTGCGGTATCTTTGGCTTTCCCGATACAAAACCTTATGATTGCAGTTGCAGTAGGTACGGGAGTAGGTGTTAATGCTTATTTATCAAAATGTCTTGGAGAGAAGGAGTTTGATAAGGCAAATCAAGCTGCAAAAACAGCAATATTTCTTGCAGCAATTAATTATATTATATTTTTAATATTTGGAATTTTTGGTTCAAGAGCCTTTTTCCTTTCTCAGACAAATATAACAGATATTGTAAATGATGGAACTGTTTATTTAACCATATGTACCGTTTTATCTTTTGGAGTATTCTTTCAAATAGCATTTGAAAGACTGTTACAATCTACGGGGAAAACAGTTTATAATATGTATATGCAAGGTCTTGGAGCAATAATAAATATAATATTAGACCCTATAATGATATTTGGTTTATTTGGATTTCCAAAAATGGGAGTTGCGGGAGCTGCTCTTGCTACGGTAACGGGACAAATTATAGCTGCTATTGTTGGATTTTTGTTTAATCATTATAAGAATCACGAGATAGATATAAATTTAAAGGGATATAGACCTAATTTATCCATTATAAAAAGGATTTATTCTGTTGGTATTCCTTCGATTATCTTATCATCTTTATCTTCAGTTATGACCTTTGGAATGAATAAGCTTTTAATTACATTTTCATCTACGGCAACAGCGGTTTTTGGAGTATATTTCAAACTTCAAAGTTTCGTATTTATGCCTGTGTTTGGATTAAATAACGGTATGGTACCTATTATATCGTACAATTACGGAGCTAGAAAGAAAGAAAGAATAATGAAAACTTTCAAACTTAGCATTTTTTATGCCGTTGGGATTATGTTTGTAGGTTTTTTACTATTCTTGTTCTTTCCAAAAGAACTTCTTTCTATATTTAATGCTTCAAATACAATGATGAGTATAGGTGTTCCTGCACTTAGAATAATAGGAATAAGTTTTGTATTTGCAGGTTTTAGTATTTGTACTCTTTCTATGTGTCAGGCTTTAGGACATGGTTTGGAAAGTTTACTTATATCAGGAATAAGACAGCTTGTTGTTCTTCTTCCTGTAGCTTATGTGCTTTCAAAAATAGGAGGACTTAATTTAATATGGTGGTCTTTTCCTTTTGCAGAGATTATCGCCGTATTCCTTTGTGTTTTCTTCTTATCGAGAATATACCAAAAAGAAATTAAGAATTTATAAAATAAAGGGTATTTACCCTTTATTTTTTTAACGTTTTTTCATCATATTTCATATTATATATAAACTCTCAAAAAGGAGGTTTTGTTTTGGTAAGCATAAGTTTATGTATGATAGTAAAAGATGAAGAAAGTGTTTTAAAAAGATGTTTAAAAAGCATTAAAGATATTGTTGATGAAATTATCATAGTGGATACAGGTTCAAAGGATAGAACAAAAGAAATTGCAAAAGAATTTACAAATAAAATATATGATTATGAATGGGTAGATAATTTTTCCCATGCAAGAAATTTTTCTTTTTCAAAAGCTACAAAAGAATATATTTTATGGCTTGATGCAGATGATGTAATACTTGATGAAGATAAAAAAAAATTCATAAAAATGAAAGAAAACATGAGTAATGATATAGATGTTGTAATGATGAAATATAATACGTCGTTTGATGAAAATGGCAATGTCGTTTTTTCATATTATAGGGAAAGATTAATAAAAAATATTCATAAGGACATGTGGAACGGTTATGTTCATGAGGCAATAGTCCCTTTTGGAAAAATAGAATATTCTAATATTGCCGTTACTCATAAAAAAATAAAGAAAAGCTACAGTGACAGAAATATAAAAATATTTGAAAAATTATTAAATAACGGGGTTGTTTTTTCTCCAAGAGAACAATTTTATTATAGCAGGGAACTTCTTTATCACAATAAATTTAATAATGCAATTGATGGATTTGAAAAGTTTTTAAATATGGATAACGGATTTTTGGAAAATAAAATTGATGCTTTAAGGATGATGTCTTATTGTTATAAAAATATAGGACAAACAGATAAAGAAATTGAAGTATTGTTTAAGACATTTAAGTATGATACTCCAAGAGCGGAAGTTTGTTGTGATATAGGAAATTATTTTGTTAATATAAATAGATACAATGATGCAATTTATTGGTATAAAGCGGCACTTAATTGTAGTAGAAAGGATACTTTGGGGGGATTTATTTTAGAAGATTGTTATGGATATATTCCTTTAATTCAACTTTGTGTATGTTATGACAAAATCGGTAACACAAATTTAGCAAATGAATATAATGAATTGGCAGGCATTATAAAGCCTGCTGGTAGAGAATATATGATAAACAGAGAATACTTTAAAAATATATTTTCTTAAAAGTAAAATAAGGAGTTAAAATATAATGTATGATTTTGATTATAACAGTTTTTTAGAAGGTAACGATAATTCAAATTGTTGTAAACATTCTAAAAAAAATAATTCATGCAGTATGAAATCAAATGAATATTATCCCTATACAAATAATAATCAATCTTCTTGCTGTTATACTCCCAAAAGTCATAATTGCTGCGTAGTAACCAGCCCAACGGGGGCAACAGGAGCTACAGGTCCGAGAGGTCCAAGAGGGTGTCCAGGACCAACAGGGGTAACTGGTCCAACCGGCCCACAGGGACCACAAGGTCATCAAGGGATACAAGGTCCTACTGGTGCAGGTACTACAGGAGCAACAGGACCAACCGGTCCACAAGGACCACAAGGTGTTCAAGGTCCAACAGGCCCAACAGGTCCAAGCGGAAATAACGGTCAAGCTGCTACATTAAGTGTTGGAACAGTTACAACTTCTGCGCCTGGTACTTCTGCTACTGTTACAAATTCAGGAACACCTCAAAATGCGGTTTTTAATTTTGCAATTCCAAGGGGCGCAACCGGTATAACAGGAGCAACTGGCGCAACAGGTGCCACAGGCGCAAGCAGTTTGGATAATCCTCAAATATTATGTGCAATTGATTCTGCACCACAACCAACAACCGCAAATCAACCTATTCAATTTAACAGTAATTATTTAAGCAGTGGTAGTGCAATAACTCATAGTACAAATTCTTCAAATATAACAATTTCACAAAATGGAATTTATCAAGTTATATTTAACGTTTCTGCGGGTGCTTCAAGTTCTTCTCCTTCAGCAATAAGTATTTCGTTATATAAAAACGGAAGTGCTGTAAGTAGTGCCGTAAGTAGGCAGTCTTTATCAAGTTCAGGTAATTATGCAAATATGTCTTTTTCTACGCAAATTTCAGTTACTTCAACACCTTGTGTTTTAACTGTTGTACCTAACAGTAGCGGTTTTACTTTGAGCGATGCTTCAATTAATGTTTATAAAATAGGAAATATAAATAGTAATTAAACACTAAGAATAAATGTTTCAGATATAATATTGACTTAAAAATAAAAAAATGTTATTCTATTTTATGTTATACAACTGACGGAATAGTGGAATTAACCACATGAAGTATAATGATTATTATGAGCCGACCGTCTGGGCAAGAGCCTGGATTGGTGGGCTCTTTATTATTTTAGGAGTGTAACAAATGAAAGAAATACAGTTAAAGTATGGATGTAATCCAAATCAAAAACCTGCAAGAGTTTATATGGAAGATGGAGATTTACCAATTACAGTTTTAAATGGTAATCCTGGATACATTAATCTTCTTGATGCTTTTAACAGCTATCAATTAGTTAAGGAATTAAAAGAAGCAACAGGGTTTCCTTCTGCGGCATCTTTTAAACACGTTTCACCTGCCGGTGCTGCGGTTGGTTTGGAGCTTGATGAAACATTGAAAAAAATGTATTTTGTTGATGAAAACATAAAACTTACAGGTATAGCAAATGCTTATATAAGAGCAAGAGGAGCTGATAGAATGTCTTCTTATGGTGATTTTGCCGCATTATCTGATGAATGTGATGAAGCAACTGCACTTTATTTATCAAAAGAAGTTTCAGATGGTATTATTGCTCCTTCATATTCAAAAGAAGCTTTAGAAATATTAAAGAAAAAGAAAAAAGGAAATTATCTTGTTATAAAAATTGATAAAAATTATGTTCCAAAAGAAATAGAAAGAAAAGAAGTTTTTGGTATAACTTTTGAACAAGGCAGAAACAATATAAAAATAAATGAAGATATGCTTGAAAATATTGTTACTGAAAATAAAGATATGAGTGAAAGTGCAAAAAGAGATTTAATAATTTCTTTAATAACTTTAAAATATACTCAGTCAAATTCAGTATGTTATGTAAAAGACGGACAAGCAATAGGTATAGGAGCAGGTCAACAATCAAGAATACATTGTACAAGACTTGCAGGTAATAAAGCTGATACATGGTTTTTAAGAAGCCACGATAAAGTTTTAAACTTACCTTTTAAAGAAGGCTTAAGAAGGGCAGACAGAGATAATGCTATTGACGTATATATTTCAGAGGAACATGATGACATATTAAGAGATGGAAGCTGGGAAAATGTATTTACTAAAAAACCAGAAGTATTAACAATGGAAGAGAAAAAAGAGTATTTAGCTAAAATGACAGATGTATGTCTTGGGTCGGATGCTTTCTTTCCATTTGGTGATAATATAGAAAGAGCATATAAAAGCGGAGTAAAATATATTGCTGAAGCAGGCGGCTCAATAAGAGACGATAATGTAATAGATACTTGTAACAAATATAATATGGTAATGTCTTTTATCGGTACAAGATTATTCCATCATTAAAGATAACCCCAATATGGGTTATCTTTTTTTATATCTACTTGTTTGTTTTTGCTAACATGGTGTATAATATTTATATAAAAAAAAGTTATTTCCTATTGACATTATAGGATTAAGTGTTATACTTTTTTTAGAATAATTAGCATATGTTAAAAACTCTAAATAGAAGGAGCAGGTTATGAAAAAGGAAAAATATGATATTACCGGCATGAGTTGTTCTGCTTGTTCGTCAAGAATAGAAAAGACATTAAGTAAAAAAGACGGAGTAGAAGAAGTAAGTGTCAATCTTCTTACAAACAGCATGAATATTTCTTATGATGAAAATATAACAAATTGTAACGACATAATAAATGATGTAAAGGAAATAGGGTATGGTGCTAACCTACATGGGGAAAAATCTAATGATTCAAAGGCTAAAAAAGATATAAGCGTAAATAATAATGATGAAATACAATATATGAAAAAAAGGCTTATAATTTCATTTGCATTTTTGATTCCACTTATGTATATTGCAATGTATCATATGTTTGATGGATTTTTAGGGTTAAAGACTCCTGATTTTATAATGAATTTATTTCATGGAAGTAAGAATGCCATAACTTTTTCTTTTGTTCAATTTTTACTGGTTTTACCTATAATGTATATGAACAGAAAATATTATACTGTTGGATTTAAAACATTGTTTAAAGGTAGTCCTAATATGGATAGTCTTATTGCGATAGGCTCAATGGCTGCCGTTTTGTATGGTGTTTTTGCAATATTTATGATTGGTCATGGACTCGGTTATGGAGATTTAGAGCTTGTTAATAAATATAGTACAAATTTATATTTTGAATCAGGTGGAATGATATTAACTCTTATAACTTTAGGAAAATATTTAGAAACAAAATCAAAAGGGAAAACAAGTGAAGCTATTTCAAAACTTATGAATTTAGCTCCAAAAATGGCAGTTGTAGAAAGAAACGGAGAAGAAATGGAAGTACCTGTTGATGATGTTATGAAAGGGAATATTGTAATTGTAAAACCCGGAAGTAGTTTTCCTGTTGACGGTATAATCGTAAATGGAAATACAAGTGTTGATGAATCAATGATAACAGGAGAAAGCATACCTGTTGAAAAAGCAGTGGGAGATAAAGTAATTGGTGCAACAATAAACAAATCAGGGTTCGTAAAATTTGAAGCAACTAATGTGAATGAAGATACTACAATTAATAAAATTATAAAACTTGTAGAAGAAGCTAGTTCATCAAAGGCACCTATTGCAAAAATGGCTGATAAAATATCAGGGGTGTTTGTTCCTATAGTTATAGGTATATCATTAATATCTATGATTGTATGGTTACTTCTTGGTGAGAGCTTTGAATTTGCTTTATCAGTAGCCATTTCTGTTCTTGTTATTTCTTGTCCTTGTGCTCTTGGACTTGCAACACCTGTTGCAATAATGGTTGGAACGGGAAAAGGGGCTCAAAACGGAATACTTATAAAGTCAGGAGAAGCTTTAGAAATTGCACATAGCATAGATACAGTTGTTCTTGATAAAACAGGAACAATAACAAAAGGTGAACCTGTTGTTACTGATGTGTTAAATTTTGATATTTCGAAAGAAGAGCTTTTAATTATTGCATATTCTCTTGAAAGTGGCAGTGAACATCCTCTTGCAGAATCAATAGTTAAATATGCTAAGGATAATAATATAAACACTATTCCAAATGAAGATTTTGAAGCAATATTCGGTAAGGGGGTTAAAGCAAAAATAAATTCAAAAACATATTTTGCTGGAAACTCATCTTTAATGAATGATATAAATGTAGATATATCCATATATGAAAAAACAATAAATTCTCTTGCTGATGAGGGAAAAACTCCTTTAATTTTTGCAAATGAGGAAGATGTAATTGGAATTATTGCGGTAGCTGATATTGAAAAAGAAAGCAGTAAAGAAGCAATTGAAAAGTTTAAAAATATGGGTATAGATGTTGTAATGCTTACTGGAGATAATGAAAGAACAGCAAAAGCAGTACAAAAAAGACTTTCTATTCCAAAAGTTATAGCTCAGGTTTTACCTGATGAAAAAGAAGCAAAAGTAGCAAGTATTCAAAAAGAAGGTAAAAAAGTTGCAATGGTAGGAGATGGGATAAATGATGCTCCAGCACTTGCCAGAGCGGATGTTGGTATTGCCATAGGTGCAGGAACTGATGTTGCAATAGAAAGTGCAGACATAGTTCTTATGAAAAATAGTTTACTTGACGTCGTAAATGCTATAAAATTAAGTAAAGCTGTTATAAAAAATATAAAAGAAAATTTGTTTTGGGCATTTTTCTATAATAGTATAGGTATACCTTTAGCAAGTGGATTATTTTATACAGCTTTAGGATGGAAATTAAATCCAATGTTTGGTGCAGCTGCAATGAGCCTTAGCAGCGTATGTGTTGTGACAAATGCATTAAGATTGAAATTTGTAAAGTTTAATAATAGTAAAGAAAATTATAAAGAAAAAGGAGAGAAAGAAACAATGAATAATAAGAATGAAAAACAACTTGTAATCGAAGGAATGATGTGTCCTCATTGTAGTATGACAGTTGAAAAGAAACTTAAAGAAATTGATGGTGTAGAAGCATGTACTGTTGATTTAGACAAAAAAAGTGCTTATGTTACATTAAGTAAAGATATTAATGATGAAGTATTTAAAAAAGTTATCACTGATGCAGGATATGAACTTATTGAAATAAAATAGTAAGTAAAATGAAAACATTAAAAAAGATATTTGTTTTTATAATATGCTTTTGTATCCTTGTTTCCTTTTGTTCTTGCAAAGAAGATATAGATGCTGATTCAAATTATGAACTTGGATTATCGTACTTTAAAAAACAGGATTTTTATAATACTATTGAAACATTAAAAGTTATAACTGACAATAATTTATCTTTAAATAAACATAAAAGTGATGAAGCAAATATGTATTATATGATAGGCTATTCATATTGGCAGTTAAAAAGATTTGATACTGCAACTGCATATATGGAAAAAGCAAATGAACTTGATAATAACAATGAAGAATATAAACAAGTTATGGGAAGACTTTATTATATTGTTGATGAGTTTGAGAAATCAAGACAATGTTATGAAGGGGTTTTAAAAATAAACAGTAAAAATGAAAAAGCGTATTATAATCTTGGACTCATATCCTTAAAAGAAAGTCCTATGGATACAAAAAATGCAAAAAATTACTTTGAAAAAGCAATTGATTTATATCCTGAATATGCAATGGCTTATGCAGGAATGGCTATGGCATATTATTTTGAAGGAAATAAAAAAAAGACAAATTATTATTTGCAAAAAGCTATTGACTTTGGATATAACGATTTACCAGTCATAAAACAAATTCAAAATGGAGAATTAACCAAACCGTAAAAAACACAGAAATATTCTGTGTTTTTTTTTATTTTTTAAGAAATAATATAATATATTT
>NZ_JBQKFF010000017.1:0-14282 GCF_052119445.1 Anaerofustis sp. LCP19S3_F7
ATTTTACGTTAAATAATTATTAAAATTTTATTTAACATACTTTTATTTATATATTAATATGCTATAATACTAAAAGTAAAATTTATGTTATGGGAGTTTTCATGGTTATACAATTTACTTTTTTAAGTTTTATTTTAATGATAGTATCTTATTTATTAGGATGTATAAATGGTGCTTACATATTTTCCAAAAGTGTAAAAAAAGAAGATATAAGGACTTATGGCAGCGGTAATGCCGGAGCTACTAACGCACTTAGAACATATGGATTTTTCTCAGGGGCGTTGGTTTTTGTAATTGACTTTTTAAAGGGGCTTGTAACAGTACTTTTATGTTATCTGTTTAATCAAAGCTCTCTTGTAATTCTAATCTGTTCTCTTTTATGTGTTGCCGGTCATAACTGGCCTGTATTTATGGGATTCAGAGGAGGAAAGGGTGTTTCTGCAAGTGCGGGAATTCTTGTTATGGTTGATTATAAACTTGCACTTTTGGCAATACTTATTGGTGTGATACTTGCGCTTTTAACAAGAATGGTTTCGGTAGGTTCTTTAACTGCTTTAACACTTAGTGCGGTATTTTTTATAATATTTAAAGTTGATATTTGTTATATAATTTTAGCTTGTATTTTATGTGTTTTAAGCATATATCAACATAGAAAGAATATAGTAAGAATAATAAACGGTAATGAAAATAAACTTACATTTGGTAAGAAAAATAAATAATTAAATTTGAGGATTGACCTATGAGAGAAAGTTCAAAGAAAAATTTAAAAATAATATGGATAGTTATAGTCGTATTCGGGCTTATAAGCGGAAGTACGTTGGTTTCTTTTGCAATGGGTCACAGCTTATGGCTGCTTCCTTTATGCCCTGTAATAGTCGTTTTAATGTATTATCTTTCATTGTTCTTTAGATATAAATCATACAGTATTTTATATGATAAAAAAGGTTATGACACATCTTTTATTTATATGGATCCTTTCTATATTTTATTTAAAGATCCTGATAAGAAGATTTTTGGAAGAGTGCATAATAAAAATTACTTTTCAATAGGTGAAATTGTTCCTAAATTTAATCTTCCTCAAAACAGGGAAGAGTTTGATAAGCTTAAGGCAGATTTTACTTTCACCGTATGTGAAAGCATAGCGGGTAGTTTTATACTTCTTGTACTTTCTTGTCTTGCAGTATATTTTATCTACGTATATGTTTTCTCAGAAGTACTTTTATTCTTCTTTGATGTTGCACTTATCTTTTTGATTTTGTTTTCATCAACTCAAATTTTATTTACTCTTCTTGAAGGGGAAATTTGCCTTGGTGTTCCAAATGATAAAATAGATACAGGTGAAGTTGACGAAGAAGGAAAACTTATAATAAAACACGTTCTAACAGATGAACAATATGATTATCTTTTAGCTTGTAAACTTTTGATATACGGAAGTTATAATGAAAGAAACAAAGGTGTAAAAAGAACTTATCTTTTAAAAATTATATCAGATTATTTAAATAAAGAATTAACCATTGATGATGTTTCAAAAGATGATATTAAAATCGTTGATTATATATTAAGAGAATATCTTGATATGAAAATTACAAGATTAAATTCGGGTATTGAAAAATATATTAACTACTTATATTCTCATTTTGATACCATTGCAGTAGAAAAAACTTCAAGATTTAAAGATGATACAAAAGCATATTTGGTTATTTGTTCTCATATGGTTATGTATTATATTAAAAAAGGTGATACTTCAAAAGCTAAAGAATTATTTGATAAGTTATCAAATATTAATTTTGATGAAAAGAAAGATAAGGATTTAATTTATCTAAGAAGTAAGAATGCAGCCTTTTTAGGTTTGGATAATTATGATATTGATGAAGTTTTAAAAGAAGATAACATAGTTTATAACGGACTTGATGTATTCTCAAAATTCACTGAAGATTATATTGAGGTTGAAAAAGATTCTAAATTCTTCCTCGAAAGCATAGAAGACAGAGAAGAAAGATTAAAAAGAAGAGAAGAAAGAAAAGCTTTAAGAGAAGAAAAAGAAGATAAGGAAGAAAAAGAAGAAAAGAAAAAACATCTTTTTGGTAAGAAAGATAAAAAGGATAAAAAAGACAAAAAAAACAAAGATGATGAAAGTCTTGTTAATGAAGAAGTTTCTTTAGAAAATGAATTTGAATATGAAGAAGCAGAAGCTGAAACAAGCGAGATTATAGATGATGTAAAAGAAGAAATAAATGAGGATACAAAACTTAGTGAAGATATCTTAGATGAAAAAAATAATGACACAATAGTAAATATTGAAAATGAAGAATCTTATGAAGTCAGGGAAAGAGATACTAAATATGACACAAAAGCTTTCTGGGATGAAGCAGATGATATGTTAAAAAAGAATTTTTTATCTGATTAAAAAAGAGCTTATGCTCTTTTTTTATTGTTTTTATAAGATTAAAATGATAGTTATATATTTTAAATTTATAAATATTATATATTAAATTTTTGTATATGATTTTTATTGTTAATTAGTTCTATTGGTTTTTATATAAACTTTTTTGGTATATTTCTTTAGGATTAATTTATATTTTCAATGTTTTATTGTTGTATTTTTTAGATTTAATTATTCTAATATTCTATAATATTTTGAAAAGTAATTGTTTTATTGTTATAATATGTAATTATCTTATAATAAAAGGAGGAAATATGGGAGGATATTTGGATATAATAAAAGAGTCTATTTTTGCATTTCCTTTGATTGCTCTTTTATTTACTCTTCCTTACATAATATATAATTACAACAAATATGGTTCTCTTTGGTCTGTCAGGATAGTTATAATATATTCTTTTATATTATATTTAATGACGGCTTATTTTCTTGTTATTCTGCCTCTACCGTCATTTTCAGAGGTAGCATCTCTTACAATAAGATCGGCTCAGTTAGTTCCTTTTAATTTTATAAAGGATATTATAAGTCAGTACCATAATATGTCTTTAAGCTATAATAGCCCCATTACCTGTATTGTAAATAATAAAGCATTTTTACAGGTTTTATTTAATCTGCTTATGACAGTGCCTTTTGGAATGTATTTAAGATATTATTTTAAATTCAGCTTAAAAAAGACAATTTTATTTTCATTTTTATTATCATTGTTTTTTGAGCTTACACAGTTAAGCGGGCTTTATTTCTTTTATCCGAGAAGTTACAGGCTTTTTGATATTGATGATTTATTCATAAATACCCTTGGGGGTGTTATCGGTTACTTCGTTATAAAACCATTTTATAAGGTTCTGCCGGATAGGGAAGAGATGGATGATGAAAGTTACAAAAGAGGAATTAAGGTTTCTTTTTTAAGAAAACTTATAGCTTTTATTATTGATATGCCTTTTATATGGGGATTATATTATATTGTAAGGCATATAAACATTGATTATGGCATAGATGATTATTATATATTCTCTCTTTCCGTGTTTATGTATTTCTTTGTTTTATGCGTATTCTTAAAGGGCAGAAGCATTGGGAAAGCCTTAATGAAACTTAGAATTGTGGCAGTAGGGAAAGAGGATATAAGAATTTATCAATATTTTATAAGGTATTTTTCTTTGTTTTTTGTATTGTTACTGCTTCCTTATGAAATAAATGAAATTTTAAATAATTGGTTTATAAATACAGATGCTTTTATATTTTTAAATGCCATTTTAAGCGGAGTATATTTCTTTTATTTCTTCTTTGCCTGCATAATGATAATAATAAGAAGACCTTTGTTTTATGAAAAGCTATCAAAAAGCGAAATAATAAGCACAATAAAAAGAGGAGAACAGGATGAATAAAATAAATAATTTTATTAGTTTAAATTGTTATTTATTTAATGATTTGTAGTTATGAAAATGTTAAAAGTGTATTTATATTTTACTAAATTTGAATAAATACATAGATAACATTTTCATGGAAAAAATGAAAAAAGTAGTTGACATATTAGAAATTAAGTGTATAATAGATAAAGTATCAAGCGTTCCTCAGTAGCTCAATCGGTGGAGCAGTCGGCTGTTAACCGAAAGGTCGTAGGTTCAAGTCCTACCTGGGGAGCCATTTTTTTTTTGCTAAAAATATTATTTTTATAAAGACTCTTTAGGGTCTTTTTTTATTTATAATAGATTTTATTAATATTAAATGTTTTATTATAAAAGTTTATTTATTGATTTTATTTTTCTATGTTTTAAGGAATTGAATTTTTATTTTGAATTTAGTTTATTTTTTAGATATATTTATGTTTCTAAGTTTTTTTAGATAAAAGATAACTTATATTTATTATGATGTTCCACTACAAAAATTAAAGCTAATAAAGGGAAGGGTAGCTTTTCTGACAGTAAAACTCGGGTAGAGTTTTACGTAGGCATCGAAAAGCGTTATAAGCCATCACGGCGTTTGAGTGAAAGAATTCTGTCCAGTATTTTTTTCTTCGGAAAAATACTGGTCGCTCTTTAGAGCGAAACCCTAAAATGCCACGCCCAGTGGCGCCCTTTTATTCGACTTTTTTAGGCGAGTAAAAAAGTCGTGGGGTTTATAAGTGGCAAAGCCCCTTAAATAATATTTTTGTTTAAAAAAAGAAAATTTTATGTTATACTTATTTTGTTATATAAGGTAGAAATTATGGTAAATTTGGATATAAGATTAAAAGCGGTATATGACATGGTTGGGAAAAGCGAATCGGTTCTTGATGTTGGTTCTGATCATGGATATTTACCCATACAATTATTTAAAAATAATATGATAAAAAGAGCCGTTATAAGCGACGTAAACGAAGGACCTCTTTTAAACGCAAAAGAAAACTTCTCTAAGATGTTTAAAGAAGAAAAAGATGTTACTTTTGTTTTAAGCGACGGCATGAAAAATATAGATACAAATAATATTGAAACCCTTTGTATATGCGGAATGGGCGGAGAACTTATTATCGATATACTAAATGATGATTTAGAAAAGACAAAAGGTTTTAAAAATATTATTCTTCAGCCTATGAACAGTGTTGATATGGTAAGGAAATATTTATATGATAATTCTTTTACCATTGTTGATGAAGATTTGATAAGAGACAGACATCATTTTTATAATGTTTTAAAGGTTTTACCTAAAAAAGATGATGAAAAATATGAAGATGTGTTCTTTGATTTAGGTTATAAACTATATGAAAAAGGGAATGAAAATTTTCTTGATTTTCTAAATTATAAAATAAAGGTAAATGAGAAAATCGTTGAAAATTGTAAAAATAAAAATACTGAAAATGCAAAAGAAGCATTGAATAAAGCGAAAGATTATATAACTTTGCTGGAAAGGGTAAGAGAAAATTATGAAAGTAAAAGATATAATAAAGTACATTAACGTATTCGCAAATGAAAGTTTCCAGTACGAATGGGATAATTCCGGATTTCAACTTGGAAACAGACAAGCTCAGGTAAGGAGAATTTTGCTTGCTCTTGATATTACAAACGAAGTAATAGACGAAGCAATAAGAGAGCATTGTGATATGATAATATCTCATCATCCTTTATTCTTTAGTAAAACAATGAACATTGAACAATCAAGCATTAAAGGGGATATGATATTCAAACTTATTAAAAATAACATCAACGTATATTCTGCTCATACTCCTATGGATGTGTCTACAATCGGGCTAAATATGTTTATGGCTAAAAAACTTGGTTTAAGCGATATTAAACCACTTGAAAGAGTTGTAAGCGATAAATGCGAAGATGATACAAACCTATTTGGTCTTGGTGCTGTTGGTCTTCTTGATTCAAGAACACCTATGAACATTGATGGTTTACTTAAAAAAGTAAAGAAAGCTTACAATACAAATGTTTTAAGAGTAACAAACAATTACAACACTCTTGGTATATTAAGTAAAGTTGCTTTATGTACCGGTGGTGGTAATGACTTAATAGATAAAGTTAAAGAAAAAAATGCAAAAGTATTTATTACATCTGATACAAAATATCATGAAATGCAAAATTTTGTTGATAACGGCATTGTATTAATAGGTGTTGGACACTACAATGCAGAAATATGTTTCCTTGACATAATGTACGAACTTTTAAGACTTAAATTCCGTGAAATCGAAGTTATAAAATCAGAAGAAAAGAACGTGGAAAGTTTTGCATATTTCGTATAGAATATGTTAAAAAACAAGAAGATAACGGCATACATAACAGGGGTATTATATTCCTTTGTTTTTGGCACAACATTTGCTTTTACAAGAGAGGCTTTAACCGTTTTAAAGCCTCTTGATTTACCTGGGGTAAGATTTTTGTTTGCAGCCTTATTTATGACTATACTTTATTTTCTAAAAGTATTTAAGCTTGACTATAAGGGAAAGAACATAAAACTTCTTATTCCTCTTTGCATATGTCAGCCTTTAATGTATTTTATATGTGAGACTTACGGTGTAAGCCTTACAAATTCGGCGCTTTCGGGAACGATGATTGCCACTATTCCCGTTGTTATGTGTGTTCTTGCAATATTTATTTTAAAAGAAAAGCCTACTATTAAGCAGTGGGCTTTTGTAGTTCTTTCCGTTCTTGGAGCCATAGCGGTTGTATTTGGCTCTTATGTTTCTGATGTGGGATTTAATTTTGCGGGATTTTTATTTTTGTTTGGAGCAGTTTTTGCTTCCAGTATGTACGGTATTTTAGCAAAGAAATTATCAAAGGAATTTTCCGTTATGGAGATAACCTTTTTCATGATGTGGTTTGCGTGTATATCCTTTGGAATTATATCTTTGATTACAAATCAAGGTTTTAGCGGATATATTCTCGCTTTTTCAAATACTAAAGTTTTACTGTGTATGATGTATCTTGGTTGTATTGCTTCAGTTATAGGATTTTTTGGCAATACTTATACAGTATCTCATCTTGATATAGCTTCAGCTTCTGCTTTTTCAAATTTAACTACCGTTGTTTCGGTTCTTATAGGTATATTTGTTATGGCGGAACCTTTTAGCTTAATGCAGATTATCGGTGCTATTATAATTATAATTGGAGTATTTGGGGTTAATTATTATGGAAATGATTCTTAAGGGGCGTTGCCGCCCCTTGAACCCCATATTTAAGGGTTTTCAACCCTTAACAACCCGACCATATTTTTGTCAAAGCCCAAAAATATGGGAAAAAGGCTTTCACTCATGCGCCGTGAGAGCTTATAACGTGGTCGGATTTTCTAAAAATCTCTACCCGAGATTTTTGAAACGACCACTACCGCTACCCTGACCCGACAGGTTTGTAAGTGTGGTGGGATAAAATAATTATTTTAAATGATTTTTAATATATTTATAAAATTGTATAAACGGCTCTATAATTTGGTAGGGCCGTTATTTTATTTTTAATGATGTATAAAAATTATTAATATTAAAGTTTATATTTACTTGTTTTTAAGAGAATTTATACTTTCCAATAATTTTATAAATGACATAGTCAATAAAGGCTTTGTTAATACTATAAAATAAAAAGAAGAGTCCAGCCAAACATTGTCTCAGAAGGGATCAATGTCCCAAAAGGGATGAATGGCGAACTTTTTATTTAATTATACTATATTTAAAATAAAAAATAAATATGATTTATAAAAGTAAAATAAATGTTCCTATTAATATTTCAATTAGCCCTAAAAAAGATTTTTTATTTAATTTTTCTTTTAGTACAAAATACGAAAATGCGATTGTAAATACTATGCTAAGTTTATCTATTGGAGCTACTATACCAGCCTGACCTTGTTGTAGTGCTTTATAGTATAAAAGCCATGATAAGCCTGTTGTTAATCCTGATAAAAGAATAAATTTCATGTTTTTCTTATTTATACTTTTTATTTCATCTTGTTTTTTTGTAACAAAAACTACTATCCATGCCATTAATAAAACAACAATAGTTCTTATGGCTGTTGCAAGGTTTGAATCTATATTTTCTATCCCTATTTTTGCCAGTATTGAAGTAAGACTTGCGAATAGAGCTGAAAGAAGAGCATATATAAGCCATGTTTTTCTTATGGTTTGTTTGCTTTCCTCCTTTTTTTCTATCATTAAATATGTTCCGCTTCCGATTAATATAATTGATATTATTTTTAAAAGCGTTATTTCTTCACCCAAAAATAAAATAGCAAGTATCATTGTAAGAATGGTGCTGGATTTATCAATTGGAGTTACTTTATTTACATCCGCAAGCTGTAAGGCTTTAAAATAGCATAACCATGACATTCCGGTTGCAAGTCCCGATAAAATTAGGAATAACATCGTCTTTAAATCAATTAAACATAATGTTTTTACTGCTCCTGTCATAAAAACGATGATCCATGAAAAAATTAGAATTAATATGGTTCTTAAAGCTGTTGCAAGATTAGAGTCTACATTTTTTATTCCTATTTTTGCAAGTATTGCCGTTATTCCCGCAAAGAAAGAAGAACCAAAAGCATATATTACCCACATTTTTTATCCTTCTTTATAATATAATAAATATATTATAATACTTTTAATACAAAATAAAAACACGGAAATATTTCCGTGTTTAAAGAAGTTTTTATATTATTTTTTCTTTGCAATAATATTAATTGCTTTTTTACCAATTCCTACAGCAGCTACTATTTGAGGTGCATTCTCTGCTACTTTTTCAACTGCTTTACTTCCCATATCCACTACATTTTGTGCTGTTTCTTTTCTCTTTTCTTTTTGTTCTTCTTTTTTCTTTATACAATCTTCACAAATTCCTGCTAATGGATTTTCAAGTAAATTATAACATTGTTTTTCTGTGCATACATAACTTAGTTTTTGTCCGCACATTGGACAGTACTCATAATCTTCCTTAAATTTATCTTTTCTAAAAAAAGCTTTGCACTCCTTATTAAAGCATCCTTTTAATTTTTTCATTTTATCAAATCCTTCCCCTAAAATTACGATATATAATAAGTTTATCATTATGCGGTATTTTTTACAAGTTTAAAATGAAAAATTAATTAGTATGGAAATTCTACCTTATCTAAACCAATTCCGTCTTATAAATTGTGTTCATTTGGTTTATGAAAGTTTCGCCGTTATCTGTAAATGTGGCACACAAGTTTTTATATACTTTTGTTTTAAAGCCTTCTTTATATGCTCCGTAAACCGTATTAAATACGCAAATGTCGGTACATACACCACATACTAACACTTCGTCTACTCCTCTATTTTTTAGTGTTTCGGCTAAATCTGTTTTATAAAAGGCATCGTACTCGCTTTTATCGATCCATATTATGTTATCCTTATTTTTATTTTCTTTATACCAGTCGTTTAAGCTACCATAAAGCTCTTGTCCCCATGTTCCTTTTACGTTATGTTTTGGCCATAGGTTGAAGTGCTTATCATTTTCTTCATGTGCGTCCATCGCAAAAACGATTATTTTATCTTCTTTATCAAATTCTTTTACTTTATTTAAAGTGTTATCCACTATATCCTGTGCCGGTTTCCCTGCGGTTAGCCCGCCTTTATCGTGAACAAAGTCGTTACTCATATCTACTACAATTAGTGCGTCCATTGTTTTTCTCCTTTTTTTCTTATTATAGCATAAAGTTAAAATTGTTATATTTATATCTTTATATTTAACTTAGATATTTTAAAAGGGGATTTTATGTAATAGGGATAACAAACATTTAGTTTTACATTATATTTTAAATATATTGTTTTATGTTCGATGGTTATTGATGTGGTTTTGTGGTAAAATTGTTTTATTGATTTTATATGATTTTATGTTATACAAAGGAGAAAAAATGCAAGGTAATTTTTTTGATGATATAAGGGAAGAACAGGTGAAAAGCAAGGCTCCTTTAGCGGTTAGAATGAGACCTGAGAGCTTAGAGGAGTTTTACGGTCAGGAGCATATTGTATCAAAGGGTAAGTTATTAAACAGAATGATTGAAGCTGACAGAATAAGTTCCATAATACTATTTGGTCCTGCCGGCTGCGGTAAAACCACCCTTGCGAAGATAATCGCAAATAAGACCAGTTCTTATTTTTATTCTCTTAATGCAGTAACCTGCGGAGTAAAGGATGTAAGGGAGATAATCGAAAAGGCAAAGAATAATCTTGGGCTGGAGAAGAGAAAGAGTATTCTTTTCATAGACGAGATACATCGTTTTAACAAATCACAACAAGATGCACTTCTTCCAAGCGTTGAGGACGGAACGATTATTCTAATTGGTGCTACAACGGAAAATCCTTTCTTTGAAATAAATTCTCCTTTGATTTCACGTTCTACTTTATTTAAGCTTAAGAAGATTGATAAGGATGACGTAAGAAAGATTATAGAAAACGCACTTTCTAATAAAGAAAGAGGACTGGGGAATTATGAAATAAACATAACAAGCGAGGCTATGGACTATTTATGCACTATGTGTAGTGGGGATGCAAGGGTTTCTCTTAATGCTTTGGAGCTTGCTTATCTTACAACTCCAAAGGACGAAAAAGGGGTAATAAACATAGATCTTGACGTAATAATAGAATGTATGCAAAAGAAAAAAGTTACATACGACAAAGGGGATAACGAACACTACGACACAATAAGT
This sequence comes from Anaerofustis sp. LCP19S3_F7, assembly GCF_052119445.1. Taxonomy (NCBI): domain Bacteria; kingdom Bacillati; phylum Bacillota; class Clostridia; order Eubacteriales; family Eubacteriaceae; genus Anaerofustis; species Anaerofustis sp. LCP19S3_F7. Next base: position 10,565 of record NZ_JBQKFF010000017.1, read on the forward strand.
GCATTCATCAAGAGTATGAGAGGTTCTGATCCGGACGCAGCGATTTATTACCTAGCTAAGATGATATATGCGGGAGAAGATCCAAAATTTATAGCAAGAAGGATGATTATTTTTGCTTCTGAAGATATAGGAAACGCAAATATAAAAGCTTTGGAACTTGCCGTAAGCACCTTTAAGGCTGTTGAAGTTATTGGAATGCCTGAGGCTAGGATAAACCTTGCTCACTGTGTAACTTATCTTGCCTCTTCACCAAAGAGCAATGCTTCATACCTTGCAATAAACAAGGCTTTAGCTGATATAGAAAACGAGCCTAACTATGAAGTCCCTCTTCATATAAGAAATGCAAATTATAAGGGTGAAAAGGAATTTGGTATTGGTGTTGGATACAAATATCCTCACGATTTCCCAAACGATTATGTAAAGCAAGAGTATCTGCCTGAAGAAATAAGGGGAAGAGTTTACTACGAGCCTAAGGAAAACGGAGCAGAGGGGAATTTGAAGAAATATCTTAAAAATTTAAAGGGGTAGGTTAAGGGACGTTGCCCCTTAAAATCCCCATATTTAAGGGCTGTCTGCCCTTAACAACCCGATATTAAGGAAGAACCTCACGACTTTTTTACTCGCCTAAAAAAGTCGAATAAAAGGGCGCCACTGGGCGTGGAGCCTTTGACGCTTTTCGATGACTGCGTAAAACTCTACCCGAGTTTTACTGTCAGAAAAGCTACCCCGCCCCGACTTGGTTTGTGGTCAGGTTATAAGTTTGATTGGAAATAAAATGGAGTTATTGGGAAAAAGGTTTATAACGTGGTCGTATTTTCTAAAATCTCCACCCGAGATTTTTGAAACGACCACTACCGCCGCCCCGTTTTATTTGAGTTTTATTTTTTTAATGAATAAAAGGTCGCTATTAGGAGAAGTGCCTTAAAACGCTTTTCGATGACTAAAGCTACGATGTTCTTTACTTAGATAATTTAATAAATTTTATGTTATATCAATCATTTTTTTATAAATATTAGATTTTTATAGTAAAATTGTATTAAAAGGTAAAAAGTAATATATAATTAAATAAAATAGATTTTATTGGAGTTACATTATGTATGAAGATTTAGCAAAAGAATTAAAAAAAAATATTGAAATATTACATAATATGTTTGAAGTAAATAATTTGCAAATATTAAACTTATCTGTTAGACCTGCAGGGGAAGATGATGCAGATTGTAATATTTTATTAGAAATAGCTTCCATTGAAGGAAATAGTATTCCTTGTGATTTATTAATAAAAATAAATTTATATGACGAAGATGATGAAATATATATGACAAATTCAGAATTTGTTTTAAAAGATAAATTTTCTGGATATGATACTTTTTCAATTTATTGTTTTGATAATTCAAATACATTACTTAAAGCTGTGAAAGGAAGATTATTTATTACTAAGTTATAATTCAAATTTTAAATTTTTTAAATTAATATTATATATTTAAATGTTTTAGTATGTTATATATATGTTTATTTTGTTAATTTAGCTTAAGAATTGATTATAAAACATTAATGCATATAATTAATAAAAAATAAGGTGGAATTTATGGATAATATAATTCAAAAAATAAGGGAAATGTTTATATCTGAGGCAAAATTTTCTCCGTTATTATTTAACGATTTAGCAAATATGGAAAAATACATTTCTGAAAGTTATTCTGGACGTTCTTTAATAGAATTATTACAAAATGCAGATGATGCTTTATCAAAAAGATTTTTTGTAAAATTATTTGATAAATATACATACATTATTGCAAATGATGGACGACCTTTTAATAATGAAGATATTTTATCTTTGTGTAGAAGTGGTTCATCAACAAAAATTAGAAAAAATAATAATACAATAGGATTTAGAGGAATAGGATTTAAATCAGTTGTAAATTATGCAGAAACAGTTCATTTGATAAGTGGAGATATTAAAGCAACTTTTTCTAAAGTATTAACAAAAGGAATTCTTAATGATGTAAAAGATGTTCCATTAATAAGAATTCCACATGAATTTATAGAGAAAAAATACGACAGTGAAATAAAAAAAATTAAGGAAAATGGTTATACAACAATTTTTATTTTTGAATCAAAAAATAATGTTCTATCTAAAGAAATTGCAGATTTCGATATTAATTGTATGTTATTTTTAAATTCTGTACAAAATGTAAATTTATTTATAAATAATAAAAAAGAATATAAGGTTTTAAGAAATAGAATTTCAAATAAATTTTATAATGTTAGAACATTTGATAACGATAATGAAAATAATTGGTTGGTTACTATACCAACTGAACAAAATAATCATTGTTCGGTTGCTTTTAAGTTTGATGGAATAAAAGCTGTAGAAGCTGAGACAACAGAAAGTGTTGTACATTCTTTTATGCCAACTCATAATAAATTAAGCATGAAAATAAAAGTTAATGGAGATTTTTCAACAGACCCTTCAAGAACAAGAATTGTCATTGATGATGAAACCTATAAATCAGCAGAAATGTGTGCTGATATTTTAGTATCATTGATAATAGATATATTTGAAAAAAATTTTGATAAGTATGGAATAATTAATATTGTTAGAAAAGCAAAAATGGATCCATTAAGCCAGATAAAAGGTGTTGATGTAAATGATATTATTGTAAGAAAATTGAAAGATAAAATAATTGAATATTTATATAATAAACTTGCAAACGGAAAAGAAATTTATTTACAGCCACAAGGAATAACCAATAATGATTTTGAAAGAATAACAAAATATTTAAATATATATGGTATTGGAAATATTATGCAAGAACAAATTCATGGATTACTTTTCTTTTTAAATGTATTTGGAGTAAAAGAAATGCCATTAAATAAGTGTCTATTTGCAATGAAAGATATAGAGTGTTCAGAAAATACAAGAACTTCAGTTTTAATAGATGCAATCAACAAAACTCGATTTGGAATGGATGAAAATTTAAAAGAAAACTTAAAAAAAGCAAAACTAATTACATTTAATTTAGGTGTAAAGCCTATTGTAGAGTTAAAGAATAGTGATATTATTAATCAAAGATTTGAAGAATCTGTTATAAGTTCATTAAATACAATTTCCGATTATAATATTTTTTTAAAAAAAATAGGGCTTAAACAAGAACAATCATCTATTTTCAATGATAAATTAGATTTAAAAAAAGATCATATTATATCAAATACAATATCAGAAACAAAAGTTTCTTTTTTTAGTAAGAAAAAAGTCATTAAAAAGTGGCGAAGTGTAGAAAAAAATGTTGCAGCAGTACTTGAATTAATTGATGATATTGAATATGTATCAGATGTATCTACACAAAATTTAGGATATGATTTAGAAGCTGTTTTAAAGGATGGGAAAAGAAGATTTTATGAAGTAAAAAGTGTAAATAATTTTGGTGATACAATTTCTATTACAAATAATGAATTTTCAACAGCTTCTCAATATAAAAATAATTACTACTTAGCTATAGCATGTCAGAATGATAAATATATAGAAATTTGTTTTGTTAAAGATCCTATAAATTCATTGTCATTAAGTAAAAGAGTTACTAGATGGGAATGGATTTGTAATGAGTATGAAGGTGAAGTTATAAAGACTAAAATGTCAATATAAAAAATTTTATAATAATTTATAATAATAAGAGGTCTTTGCTTATAGGCAAAGACCTCTTATTATTGTATTTAATAA
>NZ_JBQKFF010000018.1:0-14082 GCF_052119445.1 Anaerofustis sp. LCP19S3_F7
AAATAATATAAATAATTTTCATAATAAACATATGTATAAAAAGTTGAAAATAGTAAAAATACAAATTGAAATATTTTGTTAAAAAAAAAGTATTATAAATCAAAAAGAACAGTTTTAGTTAACTGTTCTTTTAATATTTAACATAAAATATCTAAAGGGAATATAAATAGTTTTTAATCAACTTTCCACTAAAGACAACTTTAACATAGAATTGACTATATTTTATAATTAATTTAGCATATTTTTACACATCTTCTCAAAATCTTTGATTATAAGGCTTTTAAGCATTAATATCTTTATAATGTTATTTTTTTTTTAACTTTCTATTATCTTTTTAATATATATTCCATTTTATATCTATCCCATTTTAAAATTTACTAAATGGATTTTTATTCATATCAATTTCTTCTTGTTTATCTTTTAGATGTCTTTCAACTTGTTTATCTGTTTTTAGTCCCAGGAATGATTTAATTTCATTAAAACCTGCATTGTTATAATCTTTTAACATTTTTACTGCAGTATTCCTTAAAATATTACTACTTATTCCTTTTTCTTCAATTCCAATTCTCTTAAGCACATTTTTAACAATTTCTTGTATTCTTCTTGTTGAAATTGGTTTTTCGGGATTTGAAGGACTATTTAACAGGTATAGTTGGTCGTTTAAAAATAAAAAACGGCTTAAAATGGCTCTGAGAGCGTCATTTATTTTAACAATTCTTTCATTTTCACTGTTTTTGTTTATTATGATATTATTATCAAATATATCTTCAGTTTTTATGTTTTGAACTTCTTTAACCGTAAGTCCATTAAATAACATAAGAAAAATTATTATTTGATTCTTTTCCGGTTCAATGTTTTTTACATAATCTATTAAATCATTTATCTGCTCATTAGAAAGAACATCTTTATTTAAACTATCATTATCATATCTAAATTTGAACGAAACTATTTCGTTATTTAGACCATATTTTTTATTAAGAAACTTATAAAAGTTTTTTACTGCAGATATTTTTCTTGCGATAGTTTTATCTGAATTTTTAAGTTCTTTTTTTAAATAAGCAACATAAGCATACATATCGATACTATTAAGGTTTAAGAATAAATCTTTATCAGCTTCGTTATCTAAATTATTAATATGGTTTCTCTTCATCATAAATAAAACAAAGGTATTTAAGTCATATAAATACCCTTTAGTTGATGCCTTAGAAATATTATTTGTATTTAAAAATTCATTTATAAGTTTACTTTCCATTTTTACATAACTTCACTAAATAAATATTTAGTGAAGTTCTCTCCTATATAATTTTGATTTAACATTTTATTAAAGTCATCAATAACATTTTGAGGTGAAACAATTTTAATTCCTCCTGCAAATTGAAATATCCAAGCATAAAATGTCGGACTTATCCCAACTTTTACGCGTACGTTAAAGGTTTCATTATTTGTTTCTATTATGTCAATATCATTCCCCATTTTTTCTAATACGTATTTCATAAGATTATTCTGACACTTTAGCTCTACTACAGTTTCTTTTCCCCAAAACATACTAAATATTTTTTTACCATAATCACTTATATTAAAATTTTTTGGTTTTGGTTCAGATTTTTCTTCTAATACATTTGTACAAGCCATTAAATCTACTCTAAAAGCAATTACATCGTTTCTTTTATCGGAATAACCTACAACGTAATATTTATCTTGATTCCAATATAGAGCATATGGACTTATTATGTATACTTCACCATTATTCCTAAATATCTTTTCTTTGTGATTATTAAAATCATAATACTTAAATGATATTTTTTTTTGATTTATGGCCTTATTAATATTATCTACAATAAGATATACTATGTTATTATCCGTTTTTGTCTTTCCGGTTACATAAATATTTCTTTTTAATTCATCTCTTTGACACTGAGCAGAAAAATACATAAGCTTATCAATTATTATTTTACTTCTTTTTTTACTAATAAAAAAAGAAGAAGAAACGGCGTCAATAAGCATTTTTAATTCTGAAAGTTCAAATAACCTATTACCAATAAAATACTTATTAGAAGAACCTTTCTTACAAATTATATCATATCCCATTACTTCTGACAAAAAAGATATATCTTCATTAAATGTTTTTCTATCTATATTAATATCATGTTCTTTCAAATAACTAAAAATATCTTTTGTTGTTAATGGATTTTCTTCGTCGCTTTTTTCATAAAGAAGTTTTAAAATAAGAAAAATTCTATATCTATTGTTTTTCATAACATTACCCTCAACTAGTTATATATCAATTTTACAACAAAATTTATAAACTTTTCAATTATAAAAAAATAGACAGGGAAATTTTTCCCTGTCTTAAAAAATTATATAGGTTATTTTATCATTTCTTTCATTTTCTTAGCAGTTTCTTTTGGTGTAGAACTATTTACAAGTCCGCCTCCAACTATTATTACATCAGGATTTTGTGCATTTATTTCTTCTAATGTTTCAAGTTTGACACCGCCTGCAACACTAACTTTTGTATTTTTTACTAAGCTTTTAACTTTTATTAAATCATCAAGAGGAGTTGCCCCTTTCTTTTGTATATCAGCTCCCGTATGTACACAAATATAATCAACTCCAATACTTTCCAAATATTTAACTCTTTCTTCTAAATTATCTACGCAAATTAAATCAACAAGAAGTTCTTTCCCTGCTTTTTTTACTTCTTCTAAAGAATCTTCTATTGTTTGATTATCACTTACAGCAAGAACAGTTACTATATCCGCACCGGCATCAATAGCTATTTTTGTTTCAAATGCACCTGCATCCATAATCTTAAAATCCGCAAGTATCTTTTTATCTTTAAAGGTTTCTTTTAATTTTTTTATTCCCTCACTTCCGTATTTATAAGCAAGAGGGGTTCCAAATTCAATTATATCGATATACTCTTCACATTCTTTTACAATTTCGATACTTTCCTCCAAGCTTTTTACGTCCAAGGCAATTTGTAATTTTTTCATTTTTTTCCTCCTTTAAATAAAAATCCCCGCACTAAATAAAGTGCAGGGAAAATTTAATACTATTCAGATTTTAAAAGGTCACCGAAGATATCACCTAAAGTTACATTACCATCTTCTTGATGATAAACTTTGTTTCTTTCAATTTTTCTTTTTGGTGGATCCATTGTTTCTTTAATGCTTAAAGAAACTTTTCTTTTATCTTTGTTAATTTCAATAATTTTAACATTAACTTTATCACCAGTTTTAACAACATCTTCAACTTTGTTTACTCTGTCGTATGATAATTGAGAGATGTGAATTAAACCTTCAACATCAGGAATAATTTCTGCAAAAGCACCAAAGCTTGTTGTGTTTTTAATTGTAGCAGATACTGTTTGACCTACTGTATAATTTTCAATAAATTCTTGCCATGGTTCTTTTGTTAAGTCTTTAACGCTTAATTTAACTTTATAGCTTTCTTTATCAAGTTCAGTTACAATAGCTTTTACGCTGTCGCCAACTTTGTATAAATCATTAATGTTGTTTACTCTTTTCCAAGCGATATCAGAAATATGAATAAATCCGTCTACGCCGTCTAAATCAATGAACATACCAAAGTTTGTAATGTTTTTGATTGGAGCTTCAACAACTTTACCGATTTCTAAATTAGCAATAGCTGCGTCTTTAGCTTCTTTTTCTTTAGCTTTTCTTTCTTTGTAAGCTTCTTCAAGAAGAATTCTTCTTGAAACAATAATTTTGTTTTTGTTTTTATCAAATTCTACGATTCTGCATTCAACTTCTTTACCAAGTAAATTATCAAAATCTTTAATGAATTTTGTATCATAGTAAGAAGCAGGCATGAATGCTTTAATGAATCCTAAGTCAACAATTAAACCGCCTTTTACAACTTTTGTAATTTTAGCGCTAACTGTTTCTTTTGCTTCAAATTTATCTTTTGCTTCATCTAAAGCACTAAGTTCATCAACTTTGATTTTAGATAATGAAACGTTCCCTGTACCGTCATTCATTCTCATAACCATAACTTTAACTTTATCACCTTTAGCGGCTTTTGTTGTTAAGTCTTCCATAAGGTCATATAAATAATCAGCTTTTTTAACAATTCCATCTGATTTGTAACCAATATTCATTGTTACTTCATTGTGATCGACAGCAACGATTTCGCCTTCAACGATGTCTCCCTCTCTAATTTCTTTCATTGATTCTTCGATGTTTTTTTCAAAACTATCCACCATGTTGTTGTCCATAGTATTAATTACCTCCTCTATTAACTGGGTTGGTGTAGATGCTCCAGCCGTTAGTCCAATATTCTTATATTTCTTTATAGCATCGTCCAAGTCCGAAGCTTTTTCAACAAAGAAAACATTTTTGCATTTTGATTTACTAATCTCAACCAATTTCTTTGTATTTGAGCTATGGGTATCACCAACAACTACCATAGCGTCAACTTCTGATGCTATCTTACTGGCTTCTTCCTGCCTTACGCTTGTGGCGTTACATATTGTATTAAAAATTACCACATCTGCGCAATTTTCTTTAATAATATCTGTTATATCATTAAAGATTGATTTAATAATTGTAGTTTGGGCAACAATACAAACACTGTTATCTGTTTTAAATTCTCTCGCTTCATCTAGTGAGAAAATAACATGAGCAGAGTTCTCACACCACCCGTTAACCCCTATAACTTCGGGATGATTTTTATCTCCTACAATTATTATAGTATACCCTTTATTATGATATTTTTCAACCTTATTTTGAATAGATTTTACATAAGGACAAGTTGCATCAATAAGTTTTAGATTTTTTTCCTTAATCTTATCATATACACTTTTCCCAACGCCGTGAGAACGAATTATAACCGTTCCGCTTTCTATACTGTCAAGGTCTTCAATTATATCTACACCTTTTTCCTTTAATTCATTTGTAACAAATGCATTATGTATTAAAGGTCCAAGGGTATAAACTTTTTCATTCTTGTTTTTACTTGCTTCATAGGCTGTTTCAACAGCTTTATTTACACCGAAGCAGTAACCTGCACTTTTTGCTTTTATTATACTCATTTTATATTTCCTTTAATCTTATAATTTCAGGATAAATTTCTTTTTTGCATATTTCTACAAAATCTTCACTGGTAAGTTTTTTACCGTAATATTTATCTAAATATATAGGCTTTCCATAATTAATAATTAGAGGTTTTCTGAACTTATATTCACCTCTTATTCCAACAGGAACAACTGGAACTTTCATTCTTGTTGCCAAAAGAACAAGTCCGCCTTTTGGTTCAAGCATTTTTTTGTCTGTTTTATTTCTTGTTCCTTCAGGGAAAAGCCCCAAAACTTCTTTATTCTTTAAAACTTTTATTGCACTTTTTATTGCAACAATATCATTGTCTTCTCTTCTAACGGGTATTGCATATACTTTATGTAAAAACCAATTTAAAAATTTAGATTTAAATAAGACATCTTTTGCCATAAAATGGAGATGTCTTCCTTTAATTTGCACAGCCATAACAACAGGGTCCCAAATATGGATATGGTTACCTGAAATTATGTAACCTTCATCTTCACTCGGAAGATTTTCCAGCCCTGTTACTTCGACTTTATATAAAATTTTACATAAAACCTTTATTATTGGTCTTAAAAAATCATATAACATACACTACCTACTAACCGTTTACTTTATTTATTATAAAATCAACTACTTCATCTATTGTCATATCTGATGTATCAATTACTGTTGCATCTTCACAAATAACAAGAGGGTCAACTTCTCTGTTTTTGTCGTTTTCATCTCTTAATCTTATATCTTCTAAAATATCATCATATGGAACTTCTTTTCCTCTTTCAATATTTTGAAGGTATCTTCTTTTTGCTCTTTCTTCTGCTGATGCATCCATATAAAACTTAAATTCTGCATCCGGAAGAACAACGCTTCCAATATCTCTTCCGTCCATTATAACGCTTTTGCCTTTTGAGATATCTCTTTGAATATTTACCATTTTTTCTCTTACTTCTTTTATTGCAGCGTATTTAGAAACGTTTTTATCTATATTTTCAAATCTTATTTCTTTTGTTACGTTTTTACCGTTTACAAAAATTTCATCTTTATCAAGTACAAGATCAATGTTTTCAAGAAGTTTTATAATATTTTCCTTATCATCACTTTCAACATTGTTTTCAAGTGCATAATAAGTAAAAGCTCTATACATAGAACCTGTATCAAGATAAGTAATATTAAGTTTTTTCGCGATTATTTTTGCTATTGTACTTTTACCTGATCCAGCAGGTCCATCAATTGCTATATTTATTATTTTACTCATTAGTAAACCTCAAATTCTGATAAATACTTATAAAATATTATATAATATCTTTTTAATTTTAACAAGTATTTAATTATATTTTAACGCTAAAAAGTTTGTTTATACCTTTGTTAAATTCGTACTTTTCATTAACCATTGGAGATTTTATATTATCAGAAACCTTTAATACAAGTACACTTAATTTATCTTCTTTAAAGTTTCTAAGATCCACTTCCACAACATCTTTATCGCTTACGGCAAGAGTCATTATATTATTTTTTAAAGTATAATTAAAATCTTCTTCTCCGTTTACAAGTATTTTTACTCCGTCACTTTCACTAAAAGACATTTTTATTACGCCTGCTTGTAAATAATTACTGGAATTTACCAGTTTTGTCTGTTCATTTGAAGTACTGCTTACAGTGGATATTATTTCGTTTTTATCCAAAATATTAAGCCCAATACATAAAATACTTAAAACAACAATTAAACTTACTATAAATTTTTCAAATTTATATATCATTTTATCACCTGTTTCCTCTTTAAAATTTTATGTCAGCACTTAAAAAAAATACTTGTAAAGTTAATAAAAGATTTTTATTTTTTTGTTTTTGGAGAAAAAATAAACGCAAAAAAATATCCAAAAATTATTGCTGCGGTAATCCCTCCTGCCGTAGCCGTAAGAGGACCTGTTAATATTCCAATAATTCCGTCTTGTTTTACCTGAAGAATGGTTCCTTTTACCAGAGAATAACCAAAACCTGTTAAAGGAACTGTCGCTCCTGCCTTTCCAAATTGTACTATAGGTTCATATAATCCAATAGCCGTTAAAATAATACCCATAACTATATATATTACAAGAATTTGTCCAGAAACAAGCTTTGTATTATCCATTATAATTTGTGCTATAAGACAAAGTATCCCACCTGTTATAAATACGTTTAAATATTCCATAAAAACTCCTTTAATATTTATTTTCAATAGATACTGCATGTGCAATGCAAGGAATATTTTCCTTTTGTCCCGTAGAGACAGGACTTAAAAGAGCACCTGTTGCCACAAGCAAAATATTGTTTAACTCTTTTTTTAAAAGTTTATCGTATAGAAAAGAACAAAATACGCTTGCACTGCATCCTGCACCGCTTCCTCCGCTTACAACATCTTGATTCCTTGTGTCGTATATAAGCATTCCGCAGTCTTTGTATATATTTTCTATATTTACTCCTTTTTTTCTTAAAAAGCCCTTGGCGATATTGTATCCCACAATACCCAAATCACCTGTAATTATTAAATCGTAATCTTGTGGTGATTTGTCTATATCTTCTAAATGAGTAATAATTGTATCACAAGCGGCAATAGCCATTGCGCTTCCCATATCATTTGGGTCATTTTGTTCAAAATCCATAACTTTTCCTATTGTCATATGTGTTATTATTGGTTTATTTGTTACATTTTTATTTAACAGTACACAACCGCTCCCCGTAACAGTTCTTTGAGCAGTAGGCGGAGACTGAGTTCCAAGTTCCAAAGGGTATCTATACTGTCTCTCTGCCGTTGAAAAATGGCTTGTAGCACTTATTATAGCAGTATCTATAAAGTCGCCGTCTAAAAGCGTTGAAGCTGTCTGTAGAGCCTCTACAAAAGTTGAACATGCGTTATAAACACCCCAGTAAGGAATTTTTAAATCTCTTGCAGTAAGATTTGTAGTTATAATTTGATTTAATAAATCCCCGCCTATATAGATATCTATATCACTTTGTTTTAAATTGTTCTTTTCCATCAGTGCAAGAATATTTTTAAGGCACATCTGATGTTCTGCTTTTTCATAAGAATTCTGCCCAAGTAAATCATCCTTAATAATTTCATTAAAATAACTTCTTAAGGGACCTTCTCCTTCCATTGGTCCAACTATGGATCTGGTATCTGAAATTGATATTAAATTATCAAATTTATAAGTTTGCTTTCCAAGTTTTTTACTCATTATCTACCTCGTTAAAATAAAATATATAAGCCCTACGATAGAACTTGATGTAATCCCAAATACAATAACAGGACCTGCAATTTTAAACATATTTGCTGCCATTCCGAAAATATATCCTTCTTTGCTGTATTCCATGGCACAAGATACAACACTATTCGCAAAGCCTGTTATTGGAACTATAGAACCTGCTCCAGCTTTTTTCCCTATATTATCGTAAACACCTATACCGGTTAAAAAAGAACCGATAAATACAAGTACAATAGATGTCATATTTGATGCTTCAGTCATAGAAAATCCTTTCATAGAAAAAAAATCATTTATTATTTGTCCTATAATACAAATAAATCCTCCTACTAAAAATGACATTATTAAATGACTTTTCTTAGGCTTTGGTTTATTTTCCTTAACTATTTTTTTATATTGTTTTATATTTTTTTCGTTGGTTTCCATATCTTTCTCCCAAAAATAAATTTATTTATATTTTTACCCAAAAAAAAGAAAAACTTTCAAAAATTTAATTTTCAAAAGTTTTTTTCATATTTTCTATTATTTTCTTTTCTAGTCTAGATACCTGAACTTGAGAAAGTCCCAAAATTTCTGCAATTTGTGTTTGTGTTTTATTTTTAAAATACCTTAAAACAATTATCTGCCTGTCTCTTTTATTTAAACTCATTATTGCGTTTTTAAGATCAAGCCTTTCTATAATCATTTCATTATTATCTTTTTCATCTTTAATTTTATCCATAAGTAAGACTTTTGTTTTATCTTTGTTTGTCAGTTCTTTATTAAATGATTCAGGCTGTCTGCAAGCTTCAAAAGCCATAATTAAATCTTCTTTTGATACACCTATTTTTTCACTTAAATAATTTACATCAGGTTCTTCACCATTTAATTTTATATATTCTTCTCTTATTTTTCTTGATTTAAGATATATTGTTTTTAAATTCCTTGCTACTTTTATTATTCCTTCATCTCTAAAATACCTTTTATATTCTCCGTTTATTACATACACCGCATAAGTAGAAAACTTTGTACAAAAAGAAAAATCAAATTTCTTTATTGCTTTAATTAACCCTATTGCTCCTATTTGAAACAAGTCTTCATATTGTACATTATAAGATAAATATCTTTTTAATATTGAATTAATAAGCGGAGTGTTTATTATGGTAAGTTCTTCTAAAGCGTTTTTATCACCTTGTTGTGCATTTATTATAAGTTCTTTTACTTCATCTGAAAAATAATCTATTTTTACAGACTCGTTACTCATTTTGATATGTATCCTTTGAAGATATTTTTTTGCTCATAATTAAACTTGTACCTTCTCCATATCTAGATTCTATTTCAAGTGTGTCCATAAAGCTTTCCATAATAGTAAATCCAAGCCCTGACCTTTCAAGCTCCGGTTTTGAAGTGTAAAGAGGTTCTTTTGCCTTTTTAATATCCTCTATCCCAATTCCTATATCTATTATTTTTATTGTTACTTCATTTTCTTTTATATATGCTTCCATTGTTATAAGGTTATTTGATTTATTGTTATAACCATGTATTATAGAATTTGTAACAGCCTCTGAAACACTTGTTTTTATATCGTTTAATTCTTCCATTGATGGATTTAGAGACAGAATAAAGCTTGAAATAATAAGCCTTGCCAACGATTCGTTTTCTGATATGCTTTTAAACTGAACATTTAAATAGTTTTCTATGTTTTTACCTGTTTTCATATTTGTTTATTCCTTCCTGTAAAGTTTTAAATAAATCGAAAATTGAAAGTATTCCCGACATTCTAAGTATTCTTATTATCTGTTCATCTCTTGTAACAATACCGCATTCTCCATTTCTCTTATTTATTTGTCTAAATCTACCCATAAATAACCCTATACCTGCAGAGTCCATAAATGTAACTTTGCTTAAATCAAAAATAAGGTGGTTTATTTCTTTTTTGCATAATACATAATCAATATTTTCTCTTATATCATTTGTTACATGATCGTCTAAATCTCCCAAAATGGAAACAATTAGAATATTGTTTCTTATTGTTATTTCAAAGTTCATTTTTATACCTCTCAATATTATTTTCACCTACAAGATATTATCAAAATCGGAATGTAGAAATTTGGAAAAAAAGAATAAAAGTACATATTAAAAATATAAAAAAAGCAGGCATAACCTGCTTGAAATAAAAATATTAATATAAACCTTATATAATCTAATATATTATAATTGAATCATTTATTAACTATATTAATTATAATCTTTTAAAAATAAGAATGTATATGTTCATTTCTTTATATAAATATAATTAATTTATAAGATTTTCTAATCCTACCTAAAATATAATTTTTATATTTAATAAAAAAAGACAGATACAATGTATCTGTCTTTTATATATTATCCTTATAGTATTGCAAGATAAATTACAAATATAACAAGTAATACCCATGTAATTGCATTGATTTCTTTTGCTTTACCTGTAAATACTTTAGATATTGCATAGAAAAGGAAACCAACAGCGATACCATTTGAAATTGAGTAAGAAAGAACCATTGTAATAATTGTTAAGAATGCAGCAACGGCAGTTGCAATATCTTCCCATTCAATTTCTTTTAATTGTTGAGCCATTAAAACACCAACGATGATAAGTGGTGCACTTGTTACTGGAGATAAGAATAATTCTCCAACTTGAATTGAGTTAACAACAGTTAGAAGTGGCATAAATAATACTGATAAGAAGAATAACACACCTGTTGTACAAGCTGTTAAACCTGTTCTACCACCTGCTGCAACACCAGAACCTGATTCAACGAAAGATGTAACTGTTGATGTACCAAGAACAGCACCAACACATGTACCGATTGAATCTGCTAATAAAGCTTTTTCAATATTTTCCATTTCACCATTTTCATCAACTAAACCGATTTTGTTACCAACAGCAACTAATGTACCTGCTGTATCAAAGAAGTCGATGAATAAGAATGTGAAGATTATCATTATGAATGATGGTTTTGTAAATAAAGTAGATAAACCACTAAAACATCCTGCAAAACTTGGCATTGTAAAATCGAATGAAACAATACCTTGAGGAAGTGCAGGCATTCCGCTTACACCAAATAATCCAGCAACAACACCTACAACAGCAGTGATAATCATTCCGTAGAATACTGCAGCATTAACACCTTTGCAAAGTAGTGCAACAGTTACTATTAAACCAAAACAAGCAAGAAGTACAGTTGGATTTGTTAAATCACCAAATGCAATATATGTAGATGGATCAGCAACAATAATACCTGCATTTTTAAATCCGATAAATGCAATGAAGAATCCGATACCTGCACCAATAGCTAATTTCATGTTTTTAGGAATAGAATTGATAATTGCTTTTCTAATTCCTGTAACAGAAATAATCAAGAAAATTATACCTGAAATTAAAACGGCTGCTAAAGCTTCTTGCCATGTATATCCAAAAGTTAAACAAGCTGTATATGTAAAGAAAGCATTAACACCCATTCCAGGAGCTAATCCAACTGGGTAATTTGCAAGTAAACCCATAATAATACTTGCTATACCTGATGCAATGGCAGTAGCCAAAAATACTGATTGAAAATTCATTCCTGTTTCTGCTAACATTCCAGGGTTAACACCTAAAATATAAGCCATAGTAAGGAAAGTTGTTAAACCAGCGATAAGTTCAGTTTTAACGTTTGTTCCTTTAGCATTAAGTTTAAATAATTTCTCGAACATTATGTTCCTCCCTAAAATTTTATAAATACTAATGAAACCCCATTATAACACGTTTTCTTCACCTCTACAATATACTTTTTTCACAAAAGTTGCAAATTTTTTACATTTTTTAATTTTTTCACAAAAAAACAGTGCTTTTGCACTGTTTTTTATAATTTATAGTAAATCCATGGCAATAAGATAACCGTTAAGGCCTTTTCCTATTACTCTATCGGTTGCCACATAAGATACATATGAAAGCTTTCTGAACTCTTCTCTTTCACTTATATCACTTATATGGACTTCAATTATTTTACCTTTAAACATTTTTAACGCATCAAGTATCCCTACGGATGTATGAGTATAAGCAGCAGGATTAATGATAATGTCATCAAATTCATCTAGTGCTTGTTGGATTTTTGTTATTATGCTTCCTTCACTGTTTGATTGATATATTTCAACATTATATCCTAGCTCTTTCGCTTTTTTATTTATTATATTGCAAAGATACTCATAATTTTCACTCCCATAAAAATCCTTTTCTCTTCTTCCAAGCATGTTCAAATTTGGACCGTTAATTACAAGAACTTTTTTTCCCATTCATATCACCTTATTTTATTTATTTTTTATCAATGTTTTCATCGTCTACTGTTTCTTTAAGTGATGCAAGAAGACCTGATAAGTTTTGAATTTCTGAAGGAACAATAATCTTTGTTGCTCTTCCTTTTGAAACTTCGCTGAATGTATCCATTGATTTTAAAGCAAGATATTCTTTTGTTGCTTTTGCTTCGTTAATCATTCTGATACCTTCTGCATTTGCTTGTTGAATTCTGATAACAGCTTCAGCGTCCCCTTCTGCAATTTTAATTTTACTTTGTTTTTCTGCTTCAGCTTGTAAAATTGCAGCTTCTTTTGCAGCCTCTGCACTAAGAATTTTAGCTTCTTTTTCACCTTCTGCTATAAGAATTGCACTTTTCTTTTCACCTTCCGCTCTAAGAATACTTTCTCTTCTTTCTCTTTCTGCTTTCATTTGTTTTTCCATTGCGTCTTGTATTTCTCTTGGCGGTAAAATGTTTTTAAGTTCAACTCTGTTTACTTTAATTCCCCAAGGGTCAGTTGCTTCATCAAGAATAACTCTAAGTTTTGAATTTACAACGTCACGACTTGTTAATGTTTCATCAAGTTCCATTTCCCCTATTATATTTCTAAGAGTTGTTGCAGTTAAAACTTCAATAGCTTGAATAGGTCTTTCAACTCCGTAAGTATAAAGTTTAGGGTCTGTTATTTGAAAATAAACAACAGTATCAATCTGCATTGTTACGTTATCTTTTGTAATAACCGGTTGTGGCGGGAAATCAATTACTTGTTCTTTTAAAGAAACTTTCTTTGCAATAACCTCGATAAAAGGTATTTTAATATGAAGTCCCGTTTGCCATGTTGTATAATATGAACCAAGTCTTTCAATAACATAAGCATAAGACTGTGCAACGATTTTGACGTTTGCAATAAGAAGCGCCATAAGCAGAATTATAAGTAGTACAAATAATATAAAACCAAACATTTTTATCCCTCCTTTAGTCTATGTTTTTTACAATAAGATGTACACCTTCTATTTTTTCGACTTTAACCTCTTTGTTTTCTTTTATTATTTCACCATTTAAACTTTTCGCTGACCAAACTTGTCCTTTTATCTTTACCTGTCCTACTGCATCCATATTGTTTATTTCAACTATCACAACTCCATTTTCGCCTATTAAACTGTTTGCGTTTAAATGAACTATATCTTTTTTTATATATTTATGATATAAAGGATAAGTGATAAGCAGTAAAACAACCGAAACAACAAAAAACACTATAACCTGTGTTACAATCTGAAATCCGCTGAAATTTAAAATAAGTGCAACAAGACTTCCTCCAGCAAACCAAATGGAAACAAGCTGGGTTGTAGCAAGTTCAACTACGGTAAAAGCAACCAAAAGTATAAGCCAAATTAAAATCATGTTTTCGTTTGTAATGTTCATCTTTCTCTGTCTCTTATACACATCTCCGAGCCCACGAGACGCGTTCTATGATCTGGGATTGCGGCTTTG
>NZ_JBQKFF010000019.1:0-13227 GCF_052119445.1 Anaerofustis sp. LCP19S3_F7
CCCCCCCCCCCCCCCCCCCCCCCGATTGACAACCCGAAGACGGCAACCCAGATCATAGAACGCGTCTCGTGGGCTCGGAGATGTGTATAAGAGACAGGTATAAACCTTCTTATGTACACATCTTTTTCACTTCCTTTTTTAAATTAGATATTATTCTTTTTTCCAGTCTTGAAATATAAGACTGAGAAATATTTAGCATATTTGCAAGTTCTTTTTGAGTTTTCTTCTCTTTCCCGTTTAAGCCAAAGCGATAATTTATGATTTCTTTTTCGCTTTCTTTTAAATTATTAACTGCTTCAAGCATAATTTCCTTGTTAACATCTCTGTCTATTTTATCTTTTACAGGGTCTGTTGCTGTTCCCAGTATATCTGAAAGTAAAAGCTCATTTCCGTCATAATCTACGTTTAAAGGTTCATCAAGAGATATTTCACCTTTTATTCTGTTTACTTTTCTAAGATGCATTAATATTTCGTTTTCTATGCATTTTGATGCGTAAGTTGCAAGTTTTATGTTCTTTTCTACTTTAAATGTTTTAACTGCTTTTATAAGTCCTATTGTTCCGATTGAAATTAAATCTTCCACCCCTGTTGAAGATGTATCGAATTTTTTTGCTATATATACTACTAACCTTAAATTTCTCTCTATCAAAATTGTTTTTGCAGCATTATTTTCACCCTTTTGAAGTTCATTCAAAATTCTTGCTTCTTCTTCCTTTGTTAAAGGAGGAGGTAACATATAAGAACCCGAAATATAAAATAATTTATTCTTTTTGTTTTTTCTAAATAAAGTAAATAACTTAAACATAAAGCCCCCTGTTTATTTTAATATTGATAACGGAAGAAGAGCCAACGACTCATTAATATCTAATACTCCAACACATGGATTATAAATTGTCTTTTTAAAATCCTTTTTTTCTATAATGATTTTGTCTAAATTTAAGATAGGTAAAATGATTTTTTCTCTTTGATAATTTAAAAATGTATAAGAAAGTCTTTGTTTTAAATCGAAAGGAAGGTTATTATATGTATTCAAATAATCGTTATAATTCATTATTTTAAAAGATAAACTCAAATTTAAAAGATTTTTAATAATATCTTTATCAATTATTATTACGTCTTTTCCCTTTGAATTCTTAACGAGATTTCCCGTATCTAAAAAACCTTTAAATGAAATAAATCTATCTTTATAATAAAGAGTACATATGTAATTCAAAGAAGGATTCTTTACTCTCCTAAAAAATAAATATGCAAGTACATAAGTAAAAATTACAAATAAATGTTTCTTTTTAAAACTCATATATCCCACCTCGAAAAACATTTTACATTCTTTGGATAAATGATTTTGTCATAATGAAATTATATGAATTTGTTATAAAAGAATATAATAAAATCAAAATTTTAATTTATTATTTATTCTTTATCACATTAAAATTCTTTATTGTAACAAGAAAATAAAAACAGCACTTAATTGTTTTCAAGTGCTGTTTTATGTTAAATTAATTTTATTTTGCAAGAGATTTAAGACTTTCTCCAGTTAAACGATAAACGCTCCATCCTTCCATTGGTACAGCTTTTAGAGATAAATAAAAATCTATGCTTGGTTTGTTCCAATCAAGACAAGACCATTCAAGTCTTCCACATCCTCTTTCGACTGTAATTTTAGCAAGTTGTTTTAACGTTGCTTTTCCAAGACCTTTGTTTCTGTATTCTTCAAGTACAAATAAATCTTCAAGGTATATACCGCTTCTTCCAAGGAATGTTGAAAAATTATGGAAGAACAAAGCAAATCCTACTTCTTTTCCATCATATAAGGGAAATATAACTTCTGCTTTTTCTTTTTCAAAAATCCATTCTTTAAGTAAATCTTCTGTTGCCACTACTTCGTCAAGAAGTTTTTCATATTCCGCAAGTTTCTTAATAAAATCAAGAATTAAGCCTGTATCTTCTTTTTTTGCAAATCTAAATGAAATTTTACTGTCCATTATTACTCCTTACATATTTATTCCTTTTTTTCTTAAACTTATTTCACCGCTGTTAAAGTTTCTTATTTCACCCTCGTTTGTTTTTATCTTAATAGAAAAATCTTTGTTTAAATCAATAAGGGTTCCTTGAATTGTTTCATTTCCGATAAAACAAGTTACTTCCTCGTTTAAGTATAACATTTTTTCTTTATATTCCAAATATAAAGCTTTTTTGTCAAAATTAATATATCTTTTTTCAAAGGCATTTAAAAATTTTGCTATAAACTTATTTCTGTTTTCTTTTCTTCCCGTAAAGTCATTTACAAATCCAACTATATCTTCTATTTCTTTTGGAACGGGTGTATCTTTTGGACGGTTTATATTTATTCCAACACCTATAATCACACTGTCTATACTTCCGTTTTCAACGCTTAAAATTCCCTCTGTTAAAATTCCGCAAATCTTTTTTCCGTTTATATAAACATCATTTACCCACTTAATGTCGCAGTCAATACCGCATATTTCCTTAACTGCTTCCACTACACTTAAACCACATATTATAGTAATTAAATTTATGTCACTTACGCTGAATTTTGGTTTTAACAAAACACTTATAAAAGCATTTGAGTTTTTTGGGGAAAAGAAACTTCTTCCTCTTCTTCCTCTGCCTAAAGTCTGCTCATTTGCTATTATGGTTCTTCCTTCTCTTTTTTCACTATTTTCCATATTTTTAAAATAGTTAAGAGTAGAATCTATGCTTTCTACTATTTCAAGTTCTCTTCCTATTAAAATGGTATTTAGAAATTTTTCTATTTCTTCTTTGTTTAAATAACTTATATCGCTATTTAGCATATATCCTCTGTTTTTTATGGAAGATATATCATAACCTTCGTTTTTAAGCAGATTAATATTCTTCCAAACGGCATTTCTCGATACGTTAAGTTTATTTGCTATAAAGCCCCCTGAAACAATTTCTCCGCTTTTCACTTTTAATATTTCAAGTATTTTATCTTTATTCATGTTTTTCACCCATAAATATATTATAAAACAAAAATTCATATGTCAACATTAAATATAATATTGGTTGACATATGAATACATTTATTTTTATTAACTTAAAATATAACTTTTTATTTTATCATCTTCTATTATTTGGTTTATCTTTTTTAAAGTCTGTTTTATATCGAATAATATAAGTTCTCTTCCGCTTTTTCTATATAAGTTTACGTTTATATTTATTAGATAATAAGCTACCATTTTTGCATATTCAGGATAATAATCTATCCAAATTTTAATGCTTTGGATAGTGTGCCTTGAAAGTATATAGTTTTTAATATCTATACAATTTAAGTATCCCTTTAGAAGAAAACTAAATTTATTATCTTTATATTTCTTTGAATATTTTGCGTTTTGTGCAATAAGGTAAATTGCAATATGTTTATGATATAAGTTTTCACTATAAAGCATTTCTTTAAACACATCAAAATAGCAATACACATCTTCTTTTATTTTGCTTCTTTGTCTTAATATCAAAAATGAATTATAACGTAAATTATTATTTTCATTTTTAAGGTTATAGGTAAGTTCTTTTATCTCATTTTTAGTTAAAATATTAGCAAGTTTATTTATATCATCTCTTGTAATATTTTTTACTTCCATTTATAAATCAATATCAATTAAAACAGGACAATGGTCAGAACCCATTACGTCAGAATATATTTTTACATCATTTATTTTATCTTTTATTCTATCGCTTACGATAAAGTAGTCAATTCTCCATCCGGCATTATTTTTTCTTGCATTAAAACGATATGACCACCATGTATATACTCCTGTAGTGTCAGGATAAAGGTATCTGTATGAATCAACAAAACCTTTAGATAGTAAAGCTGTCATTTTATCTCTTTCTTCAATTGTAAACCCTGCATTTTTCTTATTTGTTTTAGGGTTTTTAAGGTCAATTTCAGTGTGCGCAACATTTAAGTCTCCACATAAAATAACAGGTTTTTTCTTATCAAGTTCGCATAAGTAATCTGTAAAATAATCTTCCCATTCCATTCTGTAATCAAGTCTTTTTAATTCGTTTTGTGAATTTGGAGTATATACATTTACAAAATAGAAATTATCATATTCAAGAGTTACAACTCTTCCCTCTGTAGAAAATTTTTCATCATCAAGACCGTATTTTACGCTTATAGGTTCATTTTTAGCAAAGCACGCAGTCCCGGAATACCCTTTCTTTTCAGCATAGTCCCAGTAATCATGGTGGTTTTCCATTTCAAGTTCAATTTGTCCTTCTTGAAGTTTTGTTTCTTGTACAGCAAAGATATCTGCATCAATTTCATTAAAAAAATCCATAAATCCTTTATTTACACAAGCCCTAAGCCCGTTTACATTCCATGTTACAAATTTCATTATTTTTTCCTCTCTTTATCTAAATTTTTTATATCTATATATTTATATTCATCTATGGTTAATGTATCTTTAAAATATATGTTAAACTTATTCGGGGTTTTGATTAAATTTTCTTTTTCTATTTTACTTAGTCTTTTTATTCTGTATTCAAGTTTAGAAGAAAGAACTCTGTTTTCGCTTTCCCATACGGCTTCCAGTTTTTTTGCATGATGCTTTAGAGTATACTTGGCACATTTTTCTCCTCTTTCAAAATGCTCTTTCATTCTTCTTTTTACATCTGTTGTAATACCCGTATAGATTGAATTATCTTCACATCTTAACATATATGTATAATACATTTTATTCTCCCCATATGTTTTACTATGCTTATTATATACGATTAAATTTTTTTTACAACTTAATTTAAAATAAAAAAGAGGCTAAGCCTCTTTTAAAATACGACCATTCCATAAAATTTTATATCTTCATTTTTATAATCGTTTTTTTGTATAACAAAATCATTTTCACTATATCCTATGTTTAAAGCTGTTTTTAAAGCATCTATTCCACATCCAGACATTTGTGGTATAACTTGTTCTTTATGTTTACAATCCGGATAAGTGCATTTTTCATTATAAAATTCTTCACATACATTACATACCTTAGCTCCAAAAATAAAGCACTCTTTATCTTCTTCCTTTAAGTATTTTTTTATTTCCCTAAGAACATTATCAACTTTATCCATATTTTCACACTGAATAAGCATACATTTTTTATATTCTTTTAATATATTTTCTATTTCCTTATATTGAGGAGAAGAGGGCGGACAACCTTGCTTTTTATCATAAAAAGGACACCCCTCTTTGCATTTTTCTTTTGCATCATAAAGAATTACCACTGAGTTTGTATCTTTAATTTTTGCATTTAGTGCGCCAAACTCAACTGCTTTTTTAATTAATTGTTCCATAATTTATATATCCTTTTTATTTAATATTAAAATATATTGTATAATATCATATTTATAATATATAAAAAAGGAGGGTCTCCTCCTTTTTTATTCAATCATTATTAAGCCATAGAAGTTTATTCCGGATTCACTCCAGTCCTTTCCTCCATCTTCACAAGGAAGAACTTTAAAACCGTCTTTTCTTCCCCATCCTTTTACGCCATGTTCTTCATATCCGTTGTTAATCACCGTTTGTATAACATCTATACCGCTTCCGTCCATTTGCGGTATTACTTTATCTGCATGTTTACAATTTGGGAAAGTACATTCTTCGTTATATTCATCCCTGCATATTTCGCATTTTTTCGCACCAAATCCCAATGCTTTATAATATCCATTTTTACCAAGATAATCAAGCATTTTTCTTACTACTTTGTTTACATCGTATGGATCCAAACATTGTATAAGCAAAACATCTTTATAAATTTCTAAAAGTTCTCTTGTTTCTTTATATGTTGGTGCAATTGGAGGACAGCACTGTCTTTTATTATAATTCTTACAACCGTATTTACATTTATTTAAAGTCCATGGAGCAGTTACCACAGTTTTTGGGTCAATCATTTTTGCCGTTACAGCACCAAATTCTATTGCTTTTTTATTTTTAATATATACCTTTTTACATTTCATCCGGACGTTTTGTATAACGTCTTATAACTATATCATCAAGAACAGAATTGTTTCTATGTGATAATACAAAAGTAATAATTTCTGCAATTTCTTCTGGTTTACAAGACATATTTTCTTTTAAATCCCCTCTTGCAATTTTTGCCATTGGTGTTTCAACGGCAGAAGGATATAAATTATGTACTCTTATGTCATCTTCAAATAATTCTATATTTAAAACACCGTTTAATGCTTTTTGAGCAAATTTTGTAGAGCAGTACGCACCTTGATGATAATGAGGATAAACACCTGAAGATGAAACTATTGAAATAATATCGGCATTTTCCGATTCTTTTAACATTTCATAACAGGCCTGTGTCATTGCAAGATTTGAATATACGTTGATTTCGTATAACTTCATAAATTCTTCTTTTGTAACTTCTAAAAGAGGTTTTCTCAAAGCAACTCCTGCGCTGTTTATTAATGTATCAAGCTTTCCAAATTCTTTTTTACAGTATGCTGCTATACTTTCACATACCTTTTTATCGCACAAGTCCCCTACATAATATTTTACATTTTCCCCAAGTTCATCACTTAGTTTTACAAGAGCTTCTTCGTTTATATCACAAAGCAGAACCTTCGCACCGTTATTTACCATTTCTCTTACTATAACACTTCCTATTCCGCCTGTTGCTCCTGTTACGATTATTACTTTATCTTTTAAAGCGTTCATTTCTTCTCCTTTATTCAAGACCCATTTTTTCAGCTACAATATCTGCTGCAATTCCTATTAATTCAAGACAAGTTGTTCCGCCACTGTGTCTTTGTTCTAAAAGCTCTGGACATCTTGAAAAATTGTATCTTTCTCTAAATTCTTCAACAAGTTCTTTTATAGTATCATAACTTTCTTTTTTGCTTTCTTGGTCACTTGGAATATCCCAGTTGCCAAAGTATCCTGAAACTATTGCCATACCTGAAACAGCACCACATACTTCTCCTGAATATCCAAGTCCACCGCCCATGTTTGCTACAAGTTTTGCAAGCTTGTCTTTTTCTATTCCAATTTCGTTGCTAAATGCCAAAACTACAGACTGGCAGCAGTTATATTTTTCATCATGAAATTTTTTCGCTCTTTCACCGTATTTTCCCATGTTAGTTTCTCCTTTTTAAATCTTAATAACATCATTATGTTACCATTATTTTAACGTTTTGTAAAGTAAATTGAATGTTATATAGTATAAATATTATGATGTTTCATAGGTGCTTTTTGTGTTTAAATTATAAATATATATTCTATTTTACATAGATAATTTTTGTATAAATAAATATAGAGGTAAACTTATAATCATTATAAATAGTAATTATTAAATGAAAAATATATAGTAAAATATGTATAGAATTCCCTTTTTATATAAGTCTAACGATATAATTAAACCATGACAATTTCCATATAAAATAAAAAAAGTTTACAAAAGTAACACAAAACTATTGAAATTATTTACGAAAAGATATATAATATACAAAAATAATTAAATGTACAATTAAATAGCGGAAGAGAATGATAGAGAAACCGCAACATATTACACTTATATTCGTAGGTGTTTTATGTTGTTTTTTTGTATTTATAAGGAGGAAGTAATGAAAGAAATTTATGATGTACTGGTTATCGGTGCAGGTGTTGTAGGCTGTTCAGCAGCAAGAGAACTTTCTAAGTACAATTTAGACATTGCAGTACTTGAAAGAAGAGAAGATGTTTCTTGTGGGACATCAAAAGCAAATTCCGGTATGATTCACGGTGGTTATGACGCTACATACGGGACACTTAAAGCTAAATTATCAAAAAGAGGAAACGAACTTTTTACAATTCTTGATAATGAACTTCACTTTGGTCATACAAGATGCGGTTCACTTGTTTTAGCTTTTGATGATGAAGATATTGAAACACTTAAAAAGCTTCAAGAAAACGGAAATAAAAATGGTGTAGAAACAGAAATAATCGATATTGACAGAATTCATGAAATAGAACCTAATATTTCAAACGAAGTTAAAGCTGCCCTATACTGTAAAACAGCAGGTATTGCAATGCCATTCCAATACTGTGTTGCATTAGCTGAAAATGCTATTGATAACGGTGTAGAATTTTTCTTTAACGAAGAAGTAACTGACATAACAAAAGAAAACGACGTATTCACAGTAAAAACAAAAGATAATGAATACAAAGCAAAATACGTTATCAATGCAGCAGGTGTATATGCTGATAAAATTTCAAGCATGATTTGTGAAACAAACTTTAAAATCACACCAAGAAAAGGCGAATATATGTTACTTGATTCATGTGAAGCTGATAAAGTTCACCCAGTTATATTCCCTACTCCAAAAGCTCATTCAAAAGGTATTGCTCTTACAAGATCACATGACGGAAACGTACTTGTAGGACCAAATGCAGAATATGTTGATGATAAAGAAGATGTTTCAACAGATGCAAAAACTTTAGATGAAGTTTGGAAACAAACAGATAGATTCCTTATAAATAAACTTGATAAAAGCAAAGTTATTACACAATTTGCAGGGCTAAGAGCCGTAACAGACTCTCAAGACTTCATAATCGAAGAAAGCTCAACAAAAGGCTTTATCAATGCCGCAGCAATTCAGTCTCCTGGATTTACTGTTTCTTATGCAATAGCAGAAATGCTTGTTGATATATTAAAAGAAGCAGGACTAAGTTTAGAAGAAAACAAAGACTTTAATCCTAATAGAAGAGGATATGTTGACATGGCGAAAATGTCACAAGATGAAATAAACGAATTAATTAAAAAAGACCCAAGATTTGCAAGAGTAATCTGCAGATGCGAAACAATTACAGAAGGTCAAATCGTTGATGTATTACACAGAGGTATTAAAGTAACAACTCTTGATGGTGTTAAGAGAAGAATGAGAGCCGGCATGGGAAGATGTCAAGGCGGATTCTGTTCTCCAAGAGTAATGGAAATCATTAAGAGAGAATACGGAATGAACTACGAAGATGTTACTAAAAAAGGTAAAGAGTCTTATATTCTAACAGGAAAGCTTGGAAAGGGAGGCAAAAACTAATATGAAAAATTACGATTTAGTTATTATTGGCGGAGGTCCTGCGGGACTAAGCAGTGCGATTGCCGCAAAAGAAAACGGAGTTAAAGATATACTTATTCTTGAAAGGGACGTAAGACTTGGCGGTATCTTAAACCAATGTATACATAACGGTTTCGGACTTCACAGATTCAAAGAAGAATTAGCAGGTCCGGAATATGCAGGAAGAGATATAAAAACAGTTGAAGAACTTGGTGTTGATGTAATGCTTGACACTATGGTTATTAAACTTGAAGAAGACAAAACAATTCATTTTCTTAATAAAGAAATGGGATATCAAACAATAAAACCTACAGCTGTTATTCTTGCAACAGGATGTAGAGAAAGAACAAGAGGAGCCTTAAACACTCCTGGAGCAAGACCAAGCGGTGTTATGACTGCCGGTACAGCTCAAAGATTTATCAACATGGAAGGTTATATGGTTGGTAAAGAAGTTGTTATCTTAGGTTCAGGTGATATCGGATTAATTATGGCAAGAAGAATGACATTAGAAGGTGCAAAAGTAAAATGTGTTCTTGAGTTAATGCCTTACTCTAACGGTCTACAAAGAAACATCGTTCAATGTCTTGATGACTTTAACATTCCTTTGAAACTTGCTCATACTGTTGTTGACATCAAAGGAAATGAAAGATTAGAAGCTGTTGTAGTTGCAAAAGTTGACGAAAACAGACAACCAATTCCTGGAACAGAAGAAACAATTCCTTGTGATACACTTTTATTATCAGTTGGTTTAATTCCTGAAAATGAACTTTCTAACATGGCAGGAATTGAAATTGACCCTAAAGTAAGAGGACCATTCGTATCTCAAAACAGACAAACAAGTATCCCTGGTGTATTTGCCTGTGGTAATGTTTTACAAGTTCATGATATGGTTGACTTCGTTTCAACAGAAGGATTTATTGCAGGAAAAGGTGCTGCTGAGTATATTAAAAACGGCGATACAGTAAAAGAAGACTTAAAAACAAAAGCAGTTCTTCCTATCTCTTACACTATTCCTCAAAATATTTCAACAACAAACTTAGATGAAGATGTATCAATGTTTATGAGAGTAAACAGGGTTGTTCCAACAGGATTTGTTGTTGTAAAACTAAACGGTGAAGAAATATACAGAAAGAAAGAGCTTAAATTCTTACCTGGTGAAATGATTAACATAACAATTAAAAAAGATTTAATCAAAGACCAAAAAGGCGAACTTACATTTGAAATTGAGGAGGCAGAATAATGAAAAGAGAATTAACTTGTATATGCTGTCCAAGAGGTTGTAGTTTAACAGTTGAATACGAAGGAAAAGAAGTATTTTCAGTAGAAGGCAACTTCTGTCCAAGAGGAGATAAATACGCAAGAGAAGAAGTTGTAGAACCTAAAAGAGTTATAACTTCAACAGTAAAAGTTGAAGGAGGGAAAGACGCTGTAACAAGCGTAAGAACAAACGGAACTGTTCCAAAAGCAAAAATATTTGAAGTAATGGATGAAATAAACAGTATTACTTTAAAATCCCCTGTTAAAATCGGAGATATTGCTAAAAAAGATATCTGTGGTACCGGTGTTGACCTTGTTGTAACAAGAGATAATTAATAAATAATAATAAAATGTAAAATCCATTAAAAACCCGATATAATTTAAAGTTATATTGGGTTTATTTTTTTTTTTCTTAATGATATAATATATCAGGAATTTGGAGGATAATGTACATATGAACAATAATTTTTTTGAAGCACTAAAGAGAAATCCTATTATTGCATCTGTTAGAACGGAAGAAGAAGTTGACAGAGCCATAAAAAGCAAAGCGGAAGCAGTATTTATAATTCATATAGATATGAATCATTTAATAGAACAGGTAAGAAAAATAAAGAAAGCTGGAAAACTTGTTTTTATACATGTTGATTTAATACCGGGCTTTTCATCTTCACCTTTGGCACTGGAATACATTTATAAACTTACAAAACCCGATGGAATACTTACAACAAAAAAATCAATAATAAATAAAGCAAAATCACTTAACTTAATAAGCATACTTAGAGTTTTTGTTATTGACTCCCCTACAATTTCATCTTGTTCAAAACTTATAAAAGAAGTAAAACCGGATGTTGTTGAAATATTACCGGGGATTGCTCCAAAAGCAATAAGAAAAATAAAAGAAAAAGTTAATATACCTATAATATCGGGTGGTTTAATAGAATATAAAGAAGAAGTTATCGACTGTATAAAAAGCGGTGCAATTGCAGTATCTTCTTCAAGTGATAAATTAATTAAATAAAATAAAGTCCGATATTAAAATATTTTATATCGGACTTTTTATATTGAAAGGTAGTTTTATGAAAGAAAAACATTTAGGTCGTGCTCATACTTTTTTAAGAATATTTTTTATAATATTATTATTTATTATTCAAATTTTTTGTATGTTTATTTTTACGTATTTATTAAAAAAACATGCTGTTTTTGCCTATGTAATAATTGAAATATTTAGTATTTTGGTTTTAATTCATTTAATGGCCGATGAAAGAAACTCCGCATATAAAATGTTATGGATTGGTATAGTTCTGCTTCTTCCAATCGTTGGACATATTATGTATGATTTATGGGGAAAAACTCATTCACATATAAGAAAACATACTAAAATGCAGGATGAAATAGATAAGGTAAACTCTTATCAAAATATGGACGGAAAGGTTTTAAGTGAAATAGAAGATGATGATTCACAACGCTTATCTTCATATCTTACAAACTACTCCTTCCCTCCTTATAAAAACAATTCACTTGACTTTTATTATTCCGGAGAAGAAACCTTTGAAAATATAGTTAAAGATATAAAAAATGCTAAAAAGTTTATATTTATAAGCGTGTTTACTCTTTCAAAAGGTGACTTGTTTGATAAAATATTTAATATTTTAAAGCAAAAAGCAAGTGAAGGCGTTGAAGTAAAGATTATGTATGACGATGTAGGGTCTATTTTAAAAATCCCTGCAAACGTAAAAAAACGTCTTGAAGAACAAGGTATAGAAGTTACTATATTTAATGCAATACACAAAAATGCATCAAAACAATATTATAATTATAGACTTCACCAAAAGATAATTATAATCGACGGAAACATATCTTATACAGGTGGAATCGACATAAAAGATAATAATTGGAATAACATCTTACATGAAAGCTATAAAGACTGTTCTCTTAAAATTACAGGAGATGCAACTTGGAGTTTTACATTAGTATTTATAGGAATGTGGAATACAACTGACCATAAAATAAGTGATATAGAAAAATACAGACCAAGTCATGATATAACAAATGATGTAATATGCCAGCCTTTTGCAGACGGACCTTCAAATTATGTTCAGTTTGCGGAAGATATGTATAAATATCTTATAAATACAGCAAAAAATACTTTGTATATAACAACACCTTGCTTAAATTTAGACGATGAAATGATAGACGTACTTTGTTTATGCGGTAAAAGCGGTGTAGATATAAGAATTGTTACACCAAAACACTTCAATAAGAAAACAAACAAATATTTAAGTGAATTTAACTTTGGAAGACTTTTAAAAAACGGTGTAAGAATTTACGAATACAATAAAGGATATTTGCACAGTAAAATTATCTTAAATGATTTTGCAGGAATAATAAGCACAATAAACATGAATTTCAGAAGTTTTTATATTCAATATGAAAATGGAGTTTTTATAATAGACAAACCTTTCATTAAAGATATAAAAACACAGATTGATGATATTATGAAAGACTGCGATGAAATTACTTATGATGAATGGCTTCATCGCTCAAAGAAAACAAAAATAATTCAGTACATTCTAAACGTGTTTAAGTGTCAATTATAAAACAAATTGACAGGAAAAGAAAACCTATGGAGAAAAGCAGAATTGCCATTAATACGGCCTTTATATTCATTTTACTTGAACTTGTTATAGGAATATTACAAAAGTTTATAACTCTTCCGGATTTATTTGAAACGGTTAAATCAACCTTTCTTGGAATAGGAGTAATAGCACTTATATTTTATTTTATATTTAGAATAAAAGAAAAATAATTAAAACAGACTAAGCTGTTCTACATTATTATAATGTTTATTTATTTTTTTCATATAATTTGAACTAATATTATATTTCTTTCTTATAAAAT
>NZ_JBQKFF010000020.1:0-12806 GCF_052119445.1 Anaerofustis sp. LCP19S3_F7
TATACATATGGTATCTTATATAAAAATAAATTTTCATTTAAAAATCCCTATTATATATAATTATTATTTTATTATTTTTGCATAAATATACGTTTTCATGTTTATATATTTCTATTATTTATTGAAAATTCCAAATTTTTTTGATAATATAGATTAAATGAAATTTTAAGGAGATAAATTTATGAAAAAGACTCTTACATATAAAATACTTGAAAGTCATCTTGTAAGTGGAAACATGGTAGCCGGAGAAGGTATTTCAATAAGAATAGATAATACACTTACTCAAGACTCAACTGGAACAATGGCTTATTTGCAATATGAAGCAATAAGTGATGATAAAGTAAAGACAAAACGTTCTGTTGCTTATATTGACCATAATATGCTTCAAACAGGTCCTGAAAATATGGATGACCATATATATATTCAAACAGTAACAGATAAAATCGGGGTTATTTATTCTCGTCCCGGAAATGGAATATGTCATAGACTTAACCTTGAAAGATTTTCTATGCCAGGTGAAACACTTCTTGGTTCAGACTCTCATACTCCTACTTGCGGTGGAGTAGGTATGATTGCTATTGGCGCCGGTGGTCTTGATATTGCAGCAGCTATGGCAGGAAGTGAATATTATCTAACAATGCCTAAAGTTGTAGGGGTAAAACTTACAGGAAAACTTGATAAAGGCGTTAGTGCAAAAGATGTAATTCTTGAAGTTCTAAGAAGACTTTCTGTAAAAGGCGGAGTTGGTAAAGTTATAGAATACTATGGTGAAGGAGTTAAATCTCTAACAGTATCACAAAGAGGCTCTATTACAAACATGGGTGCGGAACTTGGTGCTACAACATCAATTTTCCCTTCAGACGAAGTAACTCTTAAATTCTTTAAAGCACAACACAGAGAAGAAGATTATAAACCTTTATGTGCTGATGAAGGCTGTGAATATGATGAAAATCTTGAAATTAATTTAAGTGAACTAAAACCTCTTGCTGCTTGTCCTCATTCACCTGATAATGTAAAAAGCGTAAAAGAACTTGAAGGAACAAAAATAACTCAAGTATCAATAGGAAGTTGTACAAACTCTTCTTATGAAGATTTAATGACAGCAGCTAAAATACTTAAGGGAAAAACAATTGCAGATAACGTATCTCTTACAATAGCTCCTGGTTCAAGACAAGTTCTTGATATGCTTTCAAGAGATGGCGGACTTTCTGATTTAATAAATGCAGGTGCAAGAATACTTGAATGTGGTTGTGGTCCTTGTATTGGTATGGGACAAAGTCCTAACTCTGGCGGGGTGTCTCTAAGAACATTTAACAGAAACTTTAAAGGTAGAAGTGGGACTGTAGATGCAAATGTATATCTTGTATCTCCAGAAGTTGCTGCTTATTCTTCAATAAAAGGTGAAATTGCCGATCCTTATGGAAAAATTGACTTTGTTGTTGAAGAACCAAGTGAATATATTATCAACGATAATATGTTTATTATGCCAAAACCTGATAAAAACAAAGTCAGTGTAAAAGGTCCAAATATTAAACCTTTCCCTAAAGCAAGCGTTATATATAATGATTTTGAATTAAAAGCAGTAACAAAACTTGGTGATAATATTACAACTGATGATATTATGCCTTCAAATGCTAAACTTCTTCCATTTAGATCAAATATTGAATATTTAAGTGAATTCTGCTTAAGACCTGTTGATGAAAACTTTGCTACAAAAGCAAAATCAGAAGAAAAAGGTTCAATTATCGTTGCGGGAGATAACTACGGACAAGGCTCAAGTAGGGAACATGCGGCTTTAGCTCCTTTATATCTTGGTGTAAAAGTTGTTATAGCAAAATCATTTGCAAGAATCCATAAAAACAACTTAATTAACAATGGTATTGTTCCTCTAACATTTATAGATGAAGCTGATTATGATACTATAGATATTAATGATGTTTTAAGTGCAAAAGATGTATTAAAACAACTTGATACAGATGAAGTTGTAATTAAGAATGAAACTAAAAACAAAGAATATAAATTAAGACTTACTGTATCAGAAAGAGAAAGAATGCTACTTAAAAACGGCGGACTTATCAATTATCTAAAAACAAAATAAATATAAAAAAGACCGTAATTTTACGGTCTTTCTTTTTTAATAAAATTCTTTTTTTACACTTCTAAGGAACATATCTTTAAGCATTTTATGAGGGTTTATTTCGCCCTTTAGTACTGCATTTACTCCTGATGTTATAGGCATATCTATGACGTATTGTTTACTTAGTTTCACTAAAGCCTCAGCTGTTGTAACACCTTCGGCAAGATAACTTTCATCATTAGTTCCTCTAACAAAGTTCTCACCGTATTTTCTGTTGTTGGAAAATTCGCTGAATAATGTTGCTTCATAGTCTCCCAGGTGACAAAGTCCATAAGCAGTGATTTCTCGTCCTCCCATAGCCTTTATCAGTCTTGAAACTTCTCTTGCTCCTCTTGCCATTAGTGCACCTTTTAGTGAAGCGTATCCCACAGCATCAAGCATTCCCGCTGCAATACCAATTACATTTTTTGCTGCAGCTCCTATTTCATCGCCGATCAAATCATCTCCTATATAAAGTCTTATAAGATCACTTGAAAATTCTTTAACTACTTTATTTGTTATTTCTTCGCTTTTGCTGTCTATAACCATACAATTAGGAATTCTTTTTACAAAACTTTGAACATGTCCAGGTCCAACCCATACTGCAACATTTGCATCTTCGCCAAGAACTTCTTCGACAACTTGTGTAAGTCTGTCACCTGTAGCTATTTCGATGCCTTTCATACAAAGAATAAAAATTTTATCTTTATAATCAAATTCTTTTATGTTCTTTAGTAGATTTCTTAGTTGTTGTGAGGAAATCGAAACTATAATTATCTCATTATTTTCAACAGCTTCTTTTAAATTGGTTGTTAGCTTTGTATTTTCACTTAAATATAAATATTTATTTTTTCTTGTATTTATTAATTCTTTTAAATTATTGGAATTTTCTCTTCCCCATATTGTTACATCATGACCTATTTTGTCACTATACCAACCCAAAAAAGTTCCCCATCTACCACATCCTAGTACAGATACCTTCATAATTTACCTCTTTAAATTTATTTTGATATCATTATTTTACATTTTAAATATTTATTATTCAATATTAAATTACATTTAAAATTTTATTCAAAATATGGGTATTTATAAAAAATTTATTATTTATTATAAAAAATATTTTAAACTATTGAATTGTGTTATTATAAAATATATTTGTAAAAATTTTACAATAGGTTATAATAAAACCGAGGTATTTAGTATGAAAATAAAAGAAAATTATAATATGAAGTTTTTAATGGAAGTAAATAACGATGTTGAAGCCTGTGTTGTAGAAGGGCTTCTTGATTCTTGCAATATAAAAGTAAAGTTAAAATACGACACAGATATTGGTGGAGCAAAGGTTATAATTGGAAAAAGTGCAATGCCTGTTAATATATATGTAAATAAAGAAGATTATGAGCTTGCAAAAGAAATAATAAACAGTGAATTTGAAGAGAGTAAAGAAGATTAAGAAGGTAACACTATGAATTATTATGACATAAATTTAAAGAAGTTTGTGGACTATTTTAAAAATGGAATAAAACAAAAAGAAGATAAAACTCTAGGTGTTGAACTTGAGCATTTTATTGTTAAAGAGAATATGGAAAGTGTAGATTATTATGAAGAACATGGTGTAAGATATATTCTCGAAAAATTAAGTCCATTTTTTGATGAGAAAGTATATAAAGACGGTAATCTTATTGGACTTTCGAAGAATAAATCAAATATTTCCTTAGAGCCTGCAAGTCAGCTTGAAATAAGCATTGGCCCTTTTATAAAAATTGCTGATATTTTAGAAGAATATAATTATTTTCTTTTAAAGATAACCCCTATATTAAAAGAATTAAATTACAAACTTGTATACTCAGGATATCAACCTAAGTCGAAAGTTGATAATCTTAATTTAATACCTAAAAAACGTTATGAATATATGCTTGATTATTTTGGGGATGTAGGTAACCATGGTAAAAACATGATGAAAGGTTCTGCTTCAACTCAAGTAAGTGTTGATTATTTTAGTGAAGAGGATTTTAAAAATAAGTTTCGTCTTGCAAATATTTTTTCACCTTTAATTTCTTTGATGACAGACAATACATTTATATTTGAGGGAGAAGAATATAATAAAAATTGTATTAGGGTAGAAATTTGGAATGATGTAGACAAAGATAGAAGCATGGTTGTAAAAGATGCTTTAAATAAGGATTTTGGATTTGAAGATTATGCAAAATATATTTTAGATGCACCTGCAATTTTAATTGAAGACGAACAAGGTAACAGTATTTATACAAAAGATAAAAAAATAAAGGATATATATATAAATAGGGAAATAACTAAAAAGGATATAGAACATTTAATATCGATGTTTTTCCCTGATGTAAGGCTTAAGAATTATGTGGAAATAAGAATGGCAGATTGTATGCCAGTGTATTATGCTCTTTCTTATGCGGCAATAATAAAGGGAATATTTTATAATGAAGAAACAATAAAATATTTTTTAGATAAATTTAGTTTTGTAAAAGATAAAGATGTAAAAACTGCAAAAGAAGAAATTATACAAAATGGATATGATGCTAAAGTTT
Organism: Anaerofustis sp. LCP19S3_F7; assembly: GCF_052119445.1. NCBI lineage: Bacteria > Bacillati > Bacillota > Clostridia > Eubacteriales > Eubacteriaceae > Anaerofustis > Anaerofustis sp. LCP19S3_F7. The sequence goes on from NZ_JBQKFF010000020.1 coordinate 4,678, forward strand.
ATGGTTTTTATGCTTCTGACATAATAATGGAAATGATAGAAATTGCAAAAGAAAACTTACATGAAGAAGAAAAAGAAAGTGTTGATTTATTTTATCAGCTTGCAAAAAACAAACTCACTTTGAAAATGAAAAAAGAAAGAGGAGATTAAGATGAAAGTAAGAGAACTTACAGATGAATATTTAGATTTAATAAATGAAGATTTGGAATATTCAAAGGGAAATTATAATAAGGCTTTTGATTATATAAATTCTTCTACTGCGATTTATCATGGAAGCCCGATAAGATTTCCATATGTTCCAAAACTTTATACAAATGAAGTAATAGAGTATTTTGAATATGTAGCAAAAACTACACATACTATTCTTTGCAAAATAATTAATAAATACATGGAAGATGAGAATTACAGAAAACTATTCCCTTTTTCAAAAGAGCTTGAAGAACTTATTCTTTGTGACAATGGATATTCTCAGCCTCTTCCGATAGCGAGAATAGATTTATTTTTTAATGAAGATGATTTTTCTTTTAAGTTTTGTGAGTTTAATGCAGATGGTGCAAGTGCCATGAATGAAGATAGAGAACTTAACAATGCTTATAAAGATGACAAATTATTTTTAAAATTTTGTGAAAGATACAATGTAAGACATTTTGAACTTTTCGATACATGGGTTGATGAATTTATGAATATTTACTCAGATTTTGAATATAAGGTAGATAACCCAACTGTTGCGATTGTTGATTTTATGGAAAGTGCAACGAATGAAGAGTTTAAAATATTTAAACAAAGATTTGAGAAAAAAGGTTATAAGACTTTAATAGAAGATATAACAACGTTAAAATATGATAACGGATTATATTCAAAAGACGGAGTGAAGATTGACGCTGTATACAGAAGAGCAGTAACAAGCGAACTTATGGAGAAGATTGATAAAGCTCCTGCTTTTATTGAAGCTATAAAAGACAAAAAGACTTGTATAATCGGTTCAATAAGGACACAGGTTATACATAATAAGATAATATATAAAATTATGCACCAAAAAGAAACTTTTGAATTTTTAACAGATGAAGAAATTCAATTTATTAAAGAACATATTCCTGAAACAAGCTGGTTAAAAGAGGGTGAGTTTGATAGAGAAGAAGTTGTAAAGCATAAGGATAAATGGATAATAAAACCTGATGATTTATATGGAGCAAGGGGAGTATATGCCGGAGTTGATTATTCAAATGAAGAATTTGAAAAACTTGTTGATGAGCATACAAATAAAGGATATCTCCTTCAAGAATATGCACCTATGTATAAAACAAAAAATTTCTTAAAAGAAAAAAGTGGGGAATTTGTATTTGATGAATTTAATAATATGCCCGGCCTTTTCCTTTATAACGGTAAATTTGCAGGAGTCTATTCAAGAGCAGGAAGACAAGGAATAATATGTGAAGATGCAGGTGGTGTTGCAATTTGTTCTATGAATGTAGATATTTAGTTTTACATGAATTTAAAGGAGGCTTGCCTCCTTTTGTTTTTTATATTTTTGTAGTATTATAAAATAAATATAAAAGAGGTAATATTTAATTTATGAAAATAGACAGACTTGTTACTATTGTTATAACATTGCTTGAAGAAGATAAAGTTACAGTATCATCTTTAGCAAAAAAATTAAATGTTTCAATTAGAACAATAAACAGAGATATACTGGAATTATCTAGTGCAGGAATTCCTATTACCACCATTAAAGGAAAAAATGGTGGGGTAATGATAGATAAAGAATATAAAACTGAAAATGATATTTTAAACAGGGACAATGCTGATACCATATATTCAGGACTTAAGCGTCTTGATAACATGACAAATAATGTCAGATATAAAATTTTACTTGATAAGTTTAAAGAACATCCTGAAAGTGAAAATAATATAAATTTATCAAATTATTTTAATAATTCTTTATCGGACAAAATAGATATAATAAATGATTCAATATCAAAAAAAAGAGTTGTTAGATTTGATTATTTTTCAAATAATGGTAGAGTACATGTTGAAGCTCAGGCTTATAGTCTTTCTTTTAGATGTTACTCATGGTATTTATATGGATATTGTGAAAATGAAGGAATATTTAAAGTTTATAATCTTGATAAAATGTTGCATTTAAATCAAGATAAACGCTCTTTTGAGAAGAAAGAAGATATAGACGAAAAGAAAGAAATAGATAAAATATTTAAAAATAGAAAAGGTATTAATGTTGCCATATTATTTGATAAAAGTGTAGAATATAGGTTGTTAAATGAATTTGGACAAGGAAGTTATATGCACTTTTTAGATGATAAGTTAATTTTTGAATATACTTTTAACGATAAAGATTATTTGTTTTCATGGTTACTTACTTTTACATATAAAGCAAAGCTTATTTATCCAACAAAACTGCGTGAAGAATTCCTTTGTATGTTAAATAAAATAAAAGATAATTATTCTATGGAAATATAAAAAACAGCCTTATTAGCTGTTTTTTACTATATCCAGAAGTTCAGTTAGGCTATCAATAAAATAAGTAGGATTTTCTGTTGATAAATATTCTTTTGTATTATATCCGTATGTTACGCTTGCAATGGAAATATTTGCTTTATGAGCAGAAACAATATCTCTTACTTCATCACCTACATATAAAATTTCATCATCTTCTAATTTTAATTTTTTCTTGATTTTATTTATTTTAATTTCCTTTGAAAATAAAGGTGAGGAAATAATAAAGTCCATATTATCTATATTTTCATTTTTAAGAAAGTTATTTATATTTTTTTTCGTGTTTGAAGAAATAATGCCCATATATTTTAAATTGCTTTTTAAATTTATTAAAATATCTTTGATATCTTCTTCATATGGGTCCATAGATTTATGATGTTCTTTCATAAGCTTTTGACCTTTTTTCATTAGTGAAAAAATTTTTAAATATGGAACTCCAAGGTCTTTTGCAATATTGTGAATTGGTTGTCTTTTTAATTCGTCAATGTATTCATGTGTAATTTCTTTATAACCGTATTTTCTTGCAATTTGATTATATACAACAAATATTACATTCTCTGTATTAGCTAATGTTCCGTCAAAGTCAAAAATGACACATTTATAACTCATTTGTGTCTCCTTTTTTCAATTTTATTATATTTTATTATATCACAATATTATAAAAGTTAAATTACATTTATATTAACTTTCTCTTATTTATGTTTAAAATAATGGAATGGTTTATTATATCACAGTACGAAAAAGTAAGGGTGTTTTGTTTGTTGTTTGAAGTTGTAGAAATTGTAAAAATATTTTGATAGGCATTTTCTATTGTTCCTTTTTGTTTTATTATTTTCCCTCTGGATTCTTTCCTTATAAAATAAACATCTTCACCTATATTATTTTTTACAAGATTTTTTGCATATGCATAAGAATACTTTGGTAGTTTCATTTAAACCTCCTTTTTATATAAATTATTATTGACTTTTTCACTTAGTTTTAACCATTTTTTTCTTTTGTTTCCATAAAGTATCATTAAAATTAAAGTAATATTCTTTATTTTTTTTTACTAATATGGTAAACTTTTAGTACGTGTAGATATTAACTATAAAAAGTTAAAACACAGGGAGGTCATGTTTATTCATGAAATTAAAATGGGTTAGTAGACGAAATGAAGAGCAAGAACTTAATAAAGTCTACAGACAAATTGTAAAAAGAGAAAATAAATATCATATAGCTGAAGAATCGACTTATATACATAAAAAAGAAAATATTTTTAAAAAAATTGCAGGCGGTAAAAAAGTAGAAAAGAAGCCTTCAAAAATAAGAGAGAAGTATCAAAATAGCTGGTTAAACAGACAAATTAACGAAATAAAAGAAGATTTATCCGATTTAATTCTAAGCATTAAATATTACATTAAAAAGTTAAAATTTGGATTTAGAGATTTTAGAGTTTATGCAAAAAATCACTTTTTTAATGTTGTGGTAGGATTTTTTGTACTAATTATTATAGGTGTTGGTGTATTTACTTACAATAATTTGTTTGCTTATGAAGTTGTATTTAATGGTACTAAAATAGGGGTTGTAAAAAATGTTGAAGATTTTGAACAAGCTCTTACAAATGTAGATGCAAATCTTACTAAATGGTATGGAACTTCAAATGTATTTTATGAAAAATCAATAAGTTATCAAAAAGTGCCTATTGAAAATCCAAATGATATTTTAGATAGTGACGATTGTGAAAATGCAATATATAATATGAACTTACCTCTTTTTTGTAAAGGCGCGGTAATTACGGTAAACGGAGAAGAAGCCGTTAGAGTTGCTTCAACTCAAGATGCGAAAACTGTAATTTCAAATATAGGAAGTATTTATGAAGAAGAAAATGAAAATGAGAAAGTAATAAAAAGCAGTGAAGTAAAAGAAGATTTGAAATATGAAGAAAAGCTTATTTCTATGGATTCTGCAATGGAAGTTCATGATGCAATAGAGTACTTAAATAATACTTCAAATGATAAAGTTGTAAACAATGATAGTAGTAATATTTTAAATGAGATCGATGAGGCAAAAGAAGGTACAAACCTTGTAAGTGCTCTTAATTTTAGAGCAGATGATTTTGCTACAGAAGAAATAGATTCAAAACCTTCTATAACAATAACAACTGTAAAACAAGTAACATATAAGGAAGATGTTGATTATAAGACAATATATAAAGACGATTCAAGTGTTTATGTCGGAACAACAAAAGTTACACAAGAAGGTAAAGATGGAGAAAAGAAAGTAACGGCAGTAAATACGTATGAAAATGGAGAAGTTGTTGAAAGTGATGTTCAAAGTGAGGAAATAATTGAAGATTATACTCCAAAAATTGTTGCAAGAGGTTCAAAACCTCTTCCTCCTACAACAAGCAGCGGAACATTCATTATGCCTGCAAGCGGTACAATATCAGCTTTAAATAAAGCAGGGTCTCATGCGGGATATAAAGCTGTTGATATTGCAAATCCTACCGGAACTCCTATTTATGCATCTGATACTGGTATAGTTGTTAGAGCAGGATGGTATGCAGGATATGGTAACTGTGTAGATATTGATCATGGTAATGGATATTTAACAAGATATGGGCATAACTCTTCAATTTTAGTAACTGTAGGACAAAAGGTTCAACAAGGTGAAAAAATTGCTTTAATGGGAAGTACCGGAAACTCAACAGGTCCTCATTGTCATTTTGAAATTCAATATAATGGAGTTCAGCAAGTTATATTAAATTATTTTGACTATTTAAGAAATGGCCTTTATGTAAATGCTTTACAAGAATAATTGGGGGAAAATTGTAATGAGTACTATAATAATTATTGCATGTTTAGTCGTTGCGGTATCGATTCAAGTAGTTCTTTGTAGAAAAGATAATATTCACATGGGATTAATAATTCCAGGAATATTTATTCTTATTGCTCTTGTTATGAGTTTATTAGCCGGTGGAGATACACTATTGAAAGTAAATGCTTTTATGCAGTGGGTTTCTCCTGGTATTGTGGCACTTGCTATCTATATTTATATAAAGAAGAAAAAATATGATTTAAGAAAACAAGAGGTTGCAGAGTATAAGAAAAATCAAAAAAACAACTTGGTTGAAACAAACGAAAATGAAATAATTAAAGTAGAAGCTGAAATAATAGATAAAGATGAATAAAAGCGGGGGATAATTCTCCCGCTTTTTATATTTAATATATATTTTAAATTATATTGGTTTGTATTATAATGTAAACAAATATCTTAGGAGATGAAGATTATGACATTAGAAGAATTCTTTAAAAAATATAAAAAGGTTGCTCTTGCATATAGTGGAGGAATAGACTCTTCATATCTTTTATATATGGCGAAAAAATATAATGTAGATGTAACGGCGTATTTTGTTAAAACAGAATTTCAGCCTAATTTTGCAATGAAAGATTGTCTAAGATTTGCAAAAAAAGTTGATGTAAATTTAAAGATAATTGCAGAGAATATTATTGATAATTCTGATATTGTAAATAATAGTAGTAATAGATGTTATTTTTGTAAAAAATATTTTATGAATCTTATATATAATAATGCAAAAGAAGATGGATATGACATATTAATTGACGGTACTAACTTTTCTGATGATGAGTATGACAGTCCCGGTACAAAAGCTTTAAGGGAGATGAATATTTTATCACCTTTAAAAATGTGCAGTATTACGCAAAAAGATGTAATACAACTATCTCTTAAGGAAGGGCTTGATATTGAAAATAAACATTCGTATTCTTGTCTTGCAACCAGAGTATGTGAAGGTGAAAAAATAACAAAAAAACTTTTATCCAATATTGAAAAAACTGAAGCATATCTTTTTTCTTTAGGTTTTAGAGATTTTGATTTATCTGTTACGAATAATACTGCTGTTATAACGGTAAAGAAAGATGATATGGATAATATTTTTACATATAGAGATAAAATCATAATTGCAATGTCTCCGATGTTTGATAATGTTTACTTAAATTTAAACAATAAAAAATAGATAGATTTTATATTGGGAGGAAATATGAAACAAATTTATGTTAATTGTTCTAATGGTGCAGACTGCGAAAGTATAATATCTGCATTATATGATTTATATGATAATAAAACAGAATTTTTAAATGTAATAAATAATTTAGAGATTGGCGATATAAATATTTCTTTTAAAGATAGAAAAATAAATAATAGAGTATTTAAAAGTGTAAGTAATGATTATATAAATTACAATAAAGGAAAAGAAATAGATAATAATATTCTTGAAGAAGATATTCCTTTAGATAGTTTATATGCATATGAAGTAGGTTATGATGATTATTTAAAAGAGAGAGCCACAATAAATAATAATGTAACAAATGAAAATAATGAACAATCAAATTCTGAAATTATGGATTTTCCTTTAGACGGACTTTATGCTTTCGAGGTAGGTTATAATGATTATTTAAAGGGAAGGAGTGAATTTCAAAAAAAAGAACAGGATGTTAAATATGAAGAAAGTAACGATTTCCCAGTTGATAGTCTCTGTGCTTTTGAGATAGGCTATGATGATTATTTGAAGGAAATGATAAAGAATCATGAAAAAGAACATGAGCATAATAGTATTTTACTAAATGAAATTAATAATATTATAGATAAGACGAATTTAGATTTTAATATAAAAGAAGATATAAAAAATATATTTTCTATTCTTACTTTAGCTATGGCAAAAGTACAGGGGATTGATGTAAGTGAAGTTCATTTTCATAAAGATAAGATTTTTTATGATATTACTTATGTATGTGGGGTAGCATATTTAATAAATAAGTTAAATGTAAAAAAAGTTATATCATCTTCTGTTGCAGTAATTAATATGAGTAAAAATGCAGATAGCAGTTATTATATCGTGAATGAAATTTTAAAAGGAATTCCTGTCCATGTAAAAGAAAATACAAAAAATCTTACTCCATTAGCTGCTGCAGTTATAAAATATTATTCTGATGAGTTTATAGATGATTTAAGTATAGCTTATAATAATATTGGATATGGGATAGGTGAAGATGAAGATATCTTTTTAGAAGTGTTTATTGGGGATTATAATAATCAATTAATTCCGGAAGATAAGGTTATTTCTCTTTTAGTTGATTTATCTGATATGAACACAAATGAAATTGATTTTGTATTTGAAAGGTTATTACAATCAGGAGCTTTAGATGTTTATACTATACCAATACATAAGAAAAATGGTTATTCAAGCTTAATGGAAGTCATATTAAATCCTGAAGATGAAGAATCTATTGTTAAAGAAATATTTAAGTATACTAAGGCCTTTGATATAAGAAGAAAAGAATATGATAGATATGTCTTGGATAAAAAGGTTGAAAATATTTATACTAAATACGGCATGGTAAGATTTAATGTCGCAAAAGGATTTGGTGTAAATAAAGTTGAACCTGAGATTGAAGATTTAAAAGAAATAGCAAATCGAGAAAATATTACTTTGGATGAAATTGATTTTAAATAAAAAAAGAACATCTTATTGATGTTCTTTTTTATTTATCATTTACTAAAATTATTCGATAATTTCAGCAACAACTCCTGAACCTACTGTTCTACCACCTTCTCTGATAG
>NZ_JBQKFF010000021.1:0-10896 GCF_052119445.1 Anaerofustis sp. LCP19S3_F7
ATTTTAATGTTATCTATATTTAGTCAATAATTTAATTACTATATAGTAGCTTTAGCATACATAAAAATGTAGAGGATAGTAAAAAAATATGTTAAAATATAAATATAAAATTAATAAGGGAGAAAAGGGAAATGGCAAAGAAAATATTATCTGCACCAGCGTTTATTTTAGGATTAATTTTAGTTATTGCACAGTTCGTTATAAAATATTTTATTCATCTAATAATCATAGATTTATATTTTTCAATGGATGGAACATCTTTTATGAATTTATTTGAATTCTTTGATTATTACATTCTTCTTTGGATTGGTATTGTAATAATGATTGTTAGCATAATTTTTACTGTAAAGAAAAATAAAAATAACAATAATTTAGAAGAAAATAAAGATTTTGATTTGAATGCTAAAAGTGGCGAGCTTGATTTAAATAAAATAAGACAAGAGAGAAATATAGAAAAAGAAGCTTTAAGTAAGTCCGTTGATTTAAGTAGTGAAAGCGAAGAAGTTGATTTAAACAAATTAAGAGAAACTGAGGTTAATAAGAATATAGAAAAAGATAATATTCAAGAAAATAAAAATAAGGGTAAAAAGAAATTTATAGCCTTAATTGTTGGTATAGTTCTTGTATTTTTTTCATGCGGAATTTTTATGAATAATTATTACAAAAATTCAATTTCATATTATCAAAAACACGGCGTTCCTATTAAAGACGGAAAAATACAAATTGATAAAGATGATTTTATAAATATAATAAATTATAATATTTTGAGCATTGATAATAAATGGGGAGATTATGAAATACCTAATCTAAAAGCTTTTTCCATAGAAGATGCAAGCACTGCGGGAGAAGGATACCATTTTTATCACTGTACAGTAAAAATGGATAAAGAACCTGATATTAATATTGTATTTCTTTTAGATGAAGAAAATAAAATAGAATATATAAATATAGGATATAACTGGATAGAAGTAAAACCAAAAGATGAAGATGATATAGCTAATCAGCTTTATGACAGAGACAATATGATGGCTGCTTATTGTAATATAATTTATGGAAGCTTATCGGGATTTTATAACCAAGATGTAGAATATTATAATAATATAATGGGTGAATTATATGACCTTGAGTATGACAAAAATTTTGTCGCTAAAAATGAATATAAAGGCGATAATGCTGTAATTACATGGAGCTATACAGAAGAAAGGCAATCTATGATTGAAATTGATAAGTTAGTCCAAAATATGTATTAAAAGAAGAGGCTTTGCCTCTTTTTTTATTATGAAAGTTTTATATTTATTTAATGTAAATTATATTTAAAATACAAATTAAATTTGTGTATTGACCCCTTATGGTAATTTGATTAAAATATACAAAAGGGGAAAGACAATGAAAGAAAAAAACAATAATAAATTAAATGACTCAGAAAAATTGAAAGAATATTTTTCATCTGAAGAAGATGATTTTTATGCTGAATATACTCTATCTAATAATAAACAAAATGATACTCATAAAAATATAGAACAAAATAGTGGAAAAAATAAAGAAGTTGATGAGTTTTTTGATGAAGTAGAGAAAGAGGAAAGAGAAGAGGTTCTTGAAAAGACAAATAATTTATCTGATAAAAAGAATATATTTTCTAATATAAAGGTTAGTAAAAAAGCTACTATTTTTGCTGTTATTTTTATTGTTCTTGCTTCTTTTGTATGTTATTTTACTCAAAACTTAGGAAGTAGTGAAGATAAAATAAAAAATTATTTAGATGTTATATTTGTAAAAGATAGTGAAAACATTTATGAAAAATATCTTTCTTCAAATACAAATGAACATATAAGTGGATTTGACAGTGATTTAAGAGAAATAAAAAAAGACTTTACAGATATGGTCATAGGTTCTTCCGTGCAAAATAATCTTAGTGAATCAGAAATAAATACAATGTTATTAAATACACTTAAAAACGTAGATTATAAAGTTAATAGTGTTGATGTAATTGGAAGCAGTGCAAAAATAAATATAACCTTATATGTCCCTGACTATGAAGATATTTTTATTTTGGCTATTAACGAAACAATTAATCAAAATCAGTCGTCTCAACTGAGTGATGAGGAATATCTTGTAAAACTCATAGAAAACTACAACCAATTAACTGAGAGTAATATCAATAAAACAAGTGATATTTCTTTTAACCTAACTTTTACAAAAAGCGAAGGAATTTGGCATTGCAGCGATACATATAATTTAACAAATAAACTTTTTAGCCGTGTTAACTCAGGTGTAAATAATGCTTATATGGATGTTGTAAATCGTATAGAATTTTAAAGTAATAAAAAAACAGACACTTTTATGTCTGTTTTTTTATGTATCTAATTTAGCATAATAAAGCATGTTTGTGTCGGTATCAAATATTACAATTATGAAATTATATGAATAAGCATTCTTTAAATATGTATCATCTGTTTTATCTTTTGCGTCTTCGCTTGTGTTATAAAAATAATAATATCCGTTTTAAATAGGCGGGATAAGTTTATTTCCATCTTCATCGGTTATAAAAGGGGAATAACCGTTATTACCATAAACAATATTATTTATATTTTCCCTTAAAGGAAGTTTTTTCCAATCTTTATTAGTTTCAATCTCTTTTAAAATGTCCTTCGTATCTTTAATTTCAAAAGCATAAAAATCTTCTCCGTCACCGTTAAAACTCGATTTTCTTTCCTTTTTTGTTATAAGACTTATGTTTTCACTTTTCACATTCTTTAAACTGATGTTACTAAAAATGCTTTGGTCACTATTCTTTGAACATCCAAAAACTGAAACAATCAAAAGAAGTAAAATAACAATAAATATCTTTTTCATTCTTAATTCCTCTTTTAAAATATGTATAATTTATAAAAAAGCTCAAAGACAATAAAATGACTTTGAGCTAAAATATGTAATGTTATTTATATAAATATTCTTTAAATTCGTTGTCGCTTTCATTTTCACATACAGCTGCAATAACACCAGGACCTGTATGAGCACCGATTGCGCAGCCAATGTAACTTATAACAACTTCTTTAACATTGTATTTTTCTTTTAATACATTCGCAAGTTCTTTTGCTTCTTCTTCTCTGTCTCCATGTACAACCCCGATAATTTGGTTTCCAAGGTCTTTTCCTCTTTTCCCAATTTCCTCTATTATCTTATTGACAGCTTTTTTTCTTCCTCTTACTTTTGCATAAGCAACAAGAGAACCATTTTCATCAATTTCAATCATTGGTTTTATGTTAAGTCCGCCACCAACAACGTAAGATAATTTTGAAAGTCTACCACCTTTGTATAAATAATCAAGTGTTTCAACAGTTACGATGTGTTCCATGTGTTTACAGAAATGTTTAGCTGCTTTTATAATTGTTTCTTTGTCTGCACCGTTTCTTTGCATTAATAAAAGTTTATAAACGGGAATACCAAATCCTAAAGATGCACATTTCGTATCTATAATTGTAATTTTAAAATCAGGATAAGTTTCAAGCAGTTCTTCTTTTGCAAGGTTAGCTGCATTGAATGTTCCTGCTATACCTGTTGAAAAGCACATATATAAAACTTCATCACCGTTTTTTGCATAAGGTTCAAAGTTTCTTTTGAACATTTCACTGTTTATGTGGTAAGTTTTAATATCTTTTGTTTTATCTTCTAAAATGCTGTAAAAGTCTTTTGGAAAAATTGTTTCGCCATCAAAATAGTCTTTTTCATTTATAACAACGGGAGTTGGAATTATATGTAAATTAAATTCATCTATTATATATTGTGGAATATCACTTGCTGAATCTGTAATAATTTTAAAAGCCATATTATCCTCCAATTTCTTATTTATATATAATAACTATACTATATATTACATTTTTTTTCAAAATATTAATGAAATTTTAATGTAGGGAAAGATTTTATATTATATATAATATGTGTTTTATTGCTTTCATTATATATATAAAAATTGTAATATAATAGGGAAAAATTTCCTTTTTATCAATATTTTATATATTTTAATTTATTTTTTTATTTCAATCAATTTTCTGTATGGTATAATTAAGAAAATATTTACGATTAAATGGGAGGTATGTTTTGAATAAGGATTTAATAATAGGGTCCGTATTGCATGATTTGGGGAAATTCATTATGAGGAGCACAAATGAAAAAACAAATCATTCTCTTTTAGGTTATAACTATTTAAAAGAAAAAGGAATTACAAATGATAAGATTTTAAATTCTGTTTTGTATCATCATAAGAATAAAATTACAAATGCAAATTTAACAAATGATGATTTTTCATATATAACCTATGTTTGTGATAACATTTCATCTGCCATAGACAGAAGAAAAAAAGATGATGGAAATATTGAGTTTGGATATGATAAAAAAGCTCCACTTATGAATATTTTTAATCTGTTAAATACAAACAAGAATAATATTAAGAGTGCTTTTAATGTTTCTGATATTGATATAAAAAAAGATATTCTTATGCCTAAAGATATTGAAAAGGCTAGAAATTTAACCGACAAATATGATTATTCGAAAGCCTTTGAATATTTTGATAAAAATTTTGAATATATTACAAACAATGATATTAACGTAAATTCTCTATTACAACTTATTGAAAGTACATTTTCATTTATCCCTGCTTCCACTGATAAAAACGGAATAAATGACGTCTCTCTTTATTCACATTCAAAACTTACTGCCGCAATAGCCAGTTGTTTTTTTGATTATTTTAACTTTAAAGGAATAACAGATTATAAAAAATGTTGTTTTAGTGAAGAAGAAAATATATACAGTGAAAAAACAATGATACTTTTAAGCGGTGACTTATCGGGTATACAAGATTTTATTTTTAATATTTCTTCAAAAGGGGCTTTAAGGTCAATTAAAGGTCGTTCTTTCTATCTTGAAATTGAAATGGAAAATATTATAGATGAAATGTTAAATTATCTTGATTTGTCAAGAGCAAATCTCCTTTATAACGGGGGAGGTCATTTTTATATGCTTCTTGCAAACACAAAGGAAACAAAAGATAAAATAAAATATCTTCAAAACAAAATTAATTCATATTTTTTAAGAAAATATTACATAGATTTATATATTGCCTTTGGATATAGTGAATGTTCTGCTAATGAATTAATTAATATAAACAATAATGATACCTTATCTAAAATATATAAAAATGCAGGTTTTGAAATTTCAAAAGATAAAATAAATAGATACAAAGATACTTTAGATGAATTGTTTAATGATAATAGTAAGTATATTAATAATGATTTAGATTTAAGAGAATGCAGTGTGTGTAAAAGGTCTTATAAAGATTTACACGAAAATGAAGATCTTGGAAGTATGGTATGCGAAAGCTGTGAAAGTATGTATAAACTCGGAGAGGGAATATTCAGAGTTGATACGATGAAAGATGAAATGCTTTTTAGTATATCAAGTAAAAAAGAAAAAGATTTCTTGATTAGTTTATTTTCCCTTGATGGTGAAAACTATTTATACTTAAAGAATAAAAATGAATTTATTAATGATATTAATAATAATCAGATTATAAGAGGGTATTCAATAAATAATCCAATGATAGGTGTTAAATACTGCGTAAATATTTGGATGGGTAATTATACCAGATTCAAAGGTAAGAGTTTGTATTCATTCTCTGATTTATCTAAAAGAAGTATCGGTATAAACAGGCTTGGAGTTCTAAGAATGGACGTTGACGACCTTGGAAGTGCATTCATAAAAGGTTTTGATAAAGAAGGGGAAGATAAATATAAATACGCTACAATATCTCGTTTCCAAAGTTTATCTTCAATGTTATCAATGTTCTTTAAGTTCTACTTAAATAAAATAGCAGGTTATAAAGACACAAAGTTATATTTTACAAATAAAGATTTTCTTAAAAATATTTCAATAATATATGCAGGAGGAGATGATCTTTTTATTGTTGGAGCATGGAATGAAGTATTGGATCTTTCAATAAATATAAGACAGTATTTCAAAATATTCTCTAATGACAGGTTAAGCATAAGTGCAGGTTTTGGAATGTACGATGCAAATCTTCCTATAAATAATATGGCAAGTTTAAGCGCAAATTTGCTTGAAATATCTAAGGAAAACACAAAAGACAGCATTACATTATTTGATGAAAACAATGTATATAAGTGGGATGAATTTATTAATGATATTTATGGAAATTTGTATTTAAAATTTAACGAATATTGTTTCTTTGATGAAGAGGAAAAATGTGAAGATAAAATATATTTGGGAAACGGATTTTTATATAAACTATTAAACTTACTTAAAAATAGTAAGGAAAGTATAAATCTTGCGAGAATTTCTTATGCTCTTGCAATGATAGAACCTAAAAATTTAGCACAAAGAGAAAACTATAATAATTTTACAAATTTAATTATAGATAATATTAACAGCAAAGAAAACATTAAAAAACTTATTACAACAATAATTTTAATTATTTACTTAAACAGAGAAAGAGAGGAATAAAAATGAGCAGAGAAGATATAAAAAGAGCAGAGAATCTTATTAAAGTTGCCGAGAAGAACGTAATGTTACCTACAACTACTCAGCTTAGAAAGATTTTTTCACAAATAAATAATTTGAAAAATACATATGAAATGGAAAAGTTGAACGGTAATATCGTTGATGGGAAATTAAGCGAAAAAATTCTTGATGATATAGAATATTTAAAAATGCAAGTTGCTTATCAGTGCGGAAGAGTTAAACCAACCGATTTTGAAATAAAAAATAAAAAAATAAACAATAAATCTGCTTTATGGTGGTTTATCAATAAACTACCACATTATGAGTATAAAGATAAGAAAATATCTTTTATTTTATATTTAAGTACAATAAAAACAGTAAAAGATATGGATAACTTTTTTGATTATACTGAAGCTTTAATTGCTTATCAAAAATTTTACGGAAGAGACAAGTAGGAGGGAAAAATGAATAAGTTATATGCAAAAATTATGTTTAAAGGAAGTTTAGATATATTAACAGGGCTTCACATAGGAGGAAGTGACGATTTTGCTGCAATTGGTGCTATTGATAATTCTGTAATAAAAGATTCAATAACAAATTTACCTATAATCCCCGGAAGTTCATTAAAAGGGAAATTAAGATATCTTCTTTCAAGAATAAAAAGTAAAAATTATGTTTTAAATAAAATTGATGATGAAGATATTACCATAAAAAGACTTTTTGGAAGTGGTAATTCAAATAATCAAATAGTGTCATCAAGACTTCAATTTTTTGATTTAACGTTAAATGAAGAAAATGCCGAAATGCTTAAAAATGCCGATACGGATTTATATGTAACAGAAGCGAAATTTGAAAATACAATTGATAGAATTACAGCAGTAGCAAACCCAAGACAAATTGAACGTGTTCCTGCCGGTGCAAAATTTGATTTTAAGCTTATTTATAATGTTGAAAGTATTGATGAATTTGAAGAGGATATGAAAAACTTAAAAGATAGTTTTGATATTCTTGAAATGGATTATCTTGGAGGAAACGGTACAAGAGGATACGGAAGAGTAAAAATAAACATTGAAAATGAAGATATAATGTTTTCAACAAAGGAAAACGAAGAAAAAATAAAATCTATTATTGAAAATGTATTTTAAGGTGAACTATGAACTATTATATTTATAAACTTAAGTTTGTAACGCCTGTTCGTTTTGGTGTTACAAAGGGAAATATAACAAATGACAATTCTTCCGATTTTACTTCGGACCAGATTTTTGCAAGTATTTTTAATGAATATGTAAATCTATATAGTATAGATAAAGCGAAAAAGCTCCTTAATGATTTTTATATAAGCGATTTGTTTCCTTTTATGGAAGATAAACTTTATCTTCCAAAGCCTATTATGATATTTGATAGTTTAGTGGAAAATAAGAATAAAGACAGAAAAATAGGTAAGAAGATAAAATATATTCAAATAAATGAATTTAATGAATATATTAATGACTTAAAAAAGGGTAATGATCTTTTGAAATATAAACTTACTAAACCATTTTTTAAAGAGGTTTATCAAACAAAGTATAATTTTTCAAAAGAGCAGACTCCTTACACTGTTTCTGGAATACAGTTTTATAAAAACTGCGGTTTATATTTTATTGTTTCTTTTAACGATGAAATAAAAGAAGAATTTGATAATGTTATAAGAAGCCTATCTTTTAGCGGTATAGGGGGTAAAAAATCAAGTGGGTACGGCAAATTTGAAATAGATGAAATAATAAAACCAAGTTTAGATATAATAAACAGCTTAAATTCAAATTGTAAATATAAAATGCTTTTATCAAGTGTTATTCCAACTGATGAAGAAGTTATGATGCTTAAAACTTCAAATAGTTTTTATTCCGTTATTTCAAGAAGCGGATTTTCTGTCGTAAACGGGAATATGGTAAAAAAGAAAACAACATCAATGTTAAAAAGCGGCTCATGTATAGATTTTGATATTAAAGGGCAGATAAAGGAAGTAAATAAAGAAAATGTAAGAAGTATTTACAGATATGCAAAAGCACTAAAATGGGGGATAGAATAATGAAGTCTGATTATGTAAATTTCACACTAAATTGTAAAGTTATGTCTCCTTTATTTATAGGAAGTGGTGAAAAAATAAATAAACTTGATTATCTGCTTGATAAGAATGATGTTGTTTTTATAGATAAAAGAAAACTTATAAAATATTTTAAAGAGATAGAATGTTTAAATGAATTTAATAAATTTTTACTACAAAGCGATAAGGCTTCTTTAAAGGAATTTTTTGATATTTTAATAAAAAGGGGAACAGTAAATAAAATAGATTATTCATTAATTGAAAAAAGCAGGGCTAAATATTATAAAAACAAGATTTCAAAAACAAATCTAAATGAAATAGACATATTTATTAAAGATATTGACAGTAATCCTTATATACCGGGAAGCAGTTTAAAAGGCGCTTTTAGAACCGTACTTGAAAGTTGCATACTAAATAAGTCAAATAAAGCATTAAATGATTTTAAAGTAAATCCAAAAGCTGTAAAGAATTATTTATTAAAAGAAGATGATTTGCAGATTATGAGCGGAGTTATGATTTCCGATTCAAATAAAATACAAAAAGATTCTATACAGGTTTTACAAAGAGAAGATTATAGTTATAAAAAGAGAACATCAAATACTATAAGTAATTTTAAAGAATTCATAAAAGAAGGAAGTATGTTTTCTTTCAGTGTTACTTTGGATAAAGCAAAAACCAATCTTTTATATGAAAAATACGGTATAAGTTTAAAATCAAAAGAAGATTTCTTAAATATATTAAAAGATGGTTTTGAACTTTATTTAAATGCTTTAAAAATAGGAAATAAAGAAGAAGTTTTTTTACCTAATTATAATAATAACAATGCTTTATTTGTTGTTGGGGGAATGGTAGGATATCATTCAAAAAGTATTTTAAAAGGTGCGTATGAGGGTAAAGAATTAATAGATAAAACAAAAGAAGCGATACATAAAGATGGAAAAAATTCTAGAATGAAAAAAATCAGCGAACACATAAATGATAAAAATTACAGTCCAAGAACACTTAAAGTCGTAACAAACGAAAAGGGAACAAGGCTTTGCGGAATAGTAGAGGTTTTATAATGATTTCAAGATTAACCATAAAAATAAAAAAAGAAGAGGGGTTTCCTCTTTTTTATAACAATGCCCCGTTATTTCACGGGTATATTATGGAAACATGCAAAAAAGAATATGCTGACTTTTTACATCTTCAAGGTTTAAAACCTTATTCTCAAAATGTTTTTATGCTTAATGATGAATATATTTGGCAGATAAACACATTAAATGAAGGAGCAAGAGAAAATATTATTTTGCCATTAATTGAAAGATTAAACAAAGATGGATTTATTAATATTACTTATAAAGACCATAAATACATTCCATATGAATATAATTTGAAAGAAATAAAAGATTTAAACGAATATATAAATTCTTTTTATAAAGAAGAAAAAAGTAGGGTAATAAAAGTAAAATTTGTAACTCCCACAAGTTTTAAATCCTTTGGAGAAAATGTTTTTGTTCCTGACATAAGGCTTATAGTAAAAAGCATGGTAAATAAGGCTGATTCATTTTTACCTGTTACTTTAAAAGACGAAGAAACAATGGAAATCTTAATAAATAATATTTCACTAAAGGATTTTAACATTAAAAGCACTATGTTTAAATCCAGTGATGTTGGAATAAAATCATTTATAGGTAACGTGAGTTTTTATGTAAAAGGTCCAAAACCTTTATTAAGTCTTTCTCATTTACTTTTTGATTTTGCATCTTATGCAGGTATAGGTGTTAAGTCTCCTCAGGGTATGGGGTGTATAAAAATGTTGTTATAGGGGTTTTACCCCTAAGACCCCACCAAATATTTGCTCGCCCAAATATTTGGATAAAAGGGCGCCACTGCGTGGAGCTTTTACGCAACAAGATTTCCCGAAAAAACTGCCCGTTTTTTCGGGAATTGTTGCTACCCCAAGCCCAGGTAAAAGATACTTCCACGTTTGTATTTTATTTTAGGATAATAAAACGAGCAGGGGGATAGGGACAGTGTACTTAATATTTCCTCTATAATAGTGACGAAAACAGTATTTCATCTTTTAAGCGGTTAATTATCATATCATAAAAAAATAATCCCTATCATAGGGACATCGATAGTGGTTTCACCCTTAAGACCCCACGACTTTTTTACTCGCCTAAAAAAGTCGAATAAAAAAGAATTTAAATTTTGTTTATATATTAATATAAGATAAATATCATTTGATATGGTTCAGATGGCTGTATCATTAAAAAATAATATTTAAAATAAAATATAAAAATTTCTTTGTCAGATAA
>NZ_JBQKFF010000022.1:0-10519 GCF_052119445.1 Anaerofustis sp. LCP19S3_F7
AGATGTGTATAAGAGACAGATTTTATAATTTTAGCATTTTAGGATTAATAAATTTAAAAATCTAAACTATTTGTTAAATTTAGGAATAGTTCTCAAATTTGTTGAAATTAAAATTTATTTTTGATATAATCTACAAAATATTATCAAATTGGGAATAGTTCTTATATTTATAAGGGGTTAAATTATGAATTCACATTACAACACAAAACAAAGGAAGATACTTATTGATTGTTTTGAGAATATGGATAAAAAGCACTTTAGGGCAAGTGATGTTTTAGAGTATTTGGAAAAAGAAAATTCCAATATTGGAAAATCCACCGTATACCGTCAGCTTGAAAGCATGGTAAATGAGGGGATACTGAATAAATATATTATAGATATAAACACTCCTGCCTGCTTTGAATATGAGGGTAAAAGCAATCATGAAGATATGCTGTTTCACTTAAAATGTGAAAAGTGTGGGAAACTTATACATCTTCACTGCCATGAAATAGATGAGTTTCAAAAACATTTATATACTACCCATAATTTTAAATTGAATTCTAAGAGAACAGTTTTTTATGGGATTTGTGAGGAGTGTGAAAAAAATAATAAATAAAACTTTATTTTAAGGTTTTTAAATATTATATGATTGAAAAAAAATTTAATCATATGTAAGAAATATTTTAATGTAGTAATAAGGAATTTATTTAGGGTTTTAAGATAATTAATTATTAATAGTAATTATATTAAGCTTTTTGTTTTAGTGGGTACTATGTTTAGGTATTGTAAATTAACTTATAAGAAAATTTTAAGTGAATATAAGATATTTGAAATTTAAGATAAAAAGTTACTTAAGAGGTTAAATGTATAAATATTTTATAAGGACACATTAAAACTATTGCGTTTTAAAGATTATATTGTGTTTATGTTGTAAGGTAGTTTATAAAAAGGTTAAGTGACTAAAGAATTAAAAATAAAAGGATAAAATTTGCTTAGGGTTTTAAAGGTATAAGTGTTTATAAGTAAATATTACTAAAATATTTTGCTTTAGGTTTACTGTGTTTAGGTATTGTAAATTAGCTTATAAGAAAGGCTAAGCCACTAAAAATTTAAAATAAAAGGATAGTGCATTGGGTTAGAGCGGTAGTTGTTTATAACGATAATTACGTAGAATAATAATTGTTTAGAACGATAGTTGCTTATAATAACGGCTACTTAACACAATAAAAATATTATAGGTTAAGTAATTATAAAAAAGCTGAGTTAGTATGTAAAATCTTTGATAATTAATTTATTTAAGACTAAAGAATAAATTTATTTTTTATTAGATTTATTAAGTGTATATAAAATAAATATATTAAAAAATAAACTTATTTTATATTTGTAAATGGCAGTGTTTTTATATTTTTTAATTAATGAATGAAATTTAAGACATTAAAGAAAAGGAGGAGACGGCGATGCTTTGTTATATGAATAAATCAAAAAAGATAATAGCTTGTGTTGTAACTTTGATGATACTTTCTCTTTTGCTGTTTTCTTCTATCTTTATAATAAAAAATATAGATCATGACTGTGTGGGGGACGACTGTCCGATATGTCATTTTATTCATGATATTGAACATGTTTTAAAAAATCTAGACAGCGGGAAAGCTGTATGGAGCTTTTCTGTATTTAAAATTTTATTTTATTTCTTAATAACATTTATTTCTTATTCTGTTCTTAAGAGAACTTTGATTTTGGAAAAGGTCAGACTCAATAATTAAAATAAACCTTCAGTATGGGTAATCTTTTATAGGTTAAATTATTACCCTTTTATTTTTATGCAAAAAATTAAAAAAGAGAGGTTTATTATGAAAAAATTAATATGTGGTTTAATGATTGTGGTTTTATCTTTAAGCTATTTTTTCGGCTGCGGTACAAACAAAGGTAAAAAAGAAGAAAGCAAAATAAAAATAGTTACGACAATTTTCCCCGAATACGACTGGGTTATGAATATACTTAAAGACAATAAGGATAATGCAGAAGTTACTTTACTGTTAGATAAGGGGGTAGATTTACATAATTACCAGCCTAGTGCAGAAGATATAATGAAAATTTCAAAGTGCGATTTATTTATATATGTTGGCGGTGAATCTGATGAGTGGGTTAAAGATGTTTTAAAGAAAGCCGACAATAGGAAAATGAAAGTTATTAATCTTCTTGAAGTTTTAGGAAATAAAACAAAGGTCGAAGAGTTAATTGAGGGAATGCAGGAAGAAAAGCACGAGCATGAAGAGGGTGAAGAACATGAAACGGACGAGCATGTTTGGCTTTCTTTGAATAATGCTAAAGTTCTCGTAAACAAGATTGGAAGCACTTTAATGGAAATTGATACAGAAAATAAAGATGCTATTAAGGAAAATACACAAAACTATATTAAAAAGCTGGACAGTTTAAATAAAAAATACAAAGAAACCATAAAAGAGGCAAATAAAAAGACTCTTATCTTTGGGGACCGTTTCCCTTTTAGATATTTACTTGACGATTATGGACTTAATTATTATGCAGCATTTTCAGGATGCAGTGCAGAAACCGAGGCAAGTTTTAAAACGGTTAGTTTTCTATCGAAGAAAACAGATGAATTATCACTTAATTACGTTATTACCATAGAAGGCTCAAATCAAAAACTTGCAAAAACGATTATTTCAAATACAAAAGACAAAAATCAAAAGGTACTGACCATGGATTCAATGCAGTCTACAACATCAAAGGATATTAATTCAGGAAAGACTTATCTTGATACTATGGAGAATAATCTTAAGGTAATCGAAAAAGCCATAAAATAAGGAGGTAAACATGTCTTTAGTAACCGTGAAAAATCTTTGTATAGGATATAATTCAAACATCATAAGAGAAGATATAAATTTTGACATAAAAAAGGGAGATTATCTTTGCATTTTCGGAGAAAACGGAAGTGGAAAGACAACTTTATTAAAGACTCTTTTAGTCCTTAGAAATCCGATAAAGGGAGATATTATTTTTGGGGATAATCTAAACAGGAATGAAATAGGTTATCTTCCGCAGCTTGACGATATAAAAAAGGATTTTCCTGCGTCTGTTTGGGAAGTTGTACTATCCGGGTGTCAGTCAAAGCTTGGGTTTAGCCCTTTCTACTTTAAAGAAAACAAGAAAATGGCAGAAAAGAACATGGAGAAAATGGGCATAACAAATTTAAAAAGGCGTTGTTTCAGCGAGCTTTCAGGAGGGCAGAGACAGAGGGATCTATTTGCAAGGGCTCTTTGTGCCGCAAAGGACATACTTTTTTTAGATGAGCCTGTAACGGGACTTGACCAGGGAGCAAGTCAGGATATGTACGAATTGACTAAAAGACTAAACGATGAGGGGTTAAGCATAGTAAGCATATCTCACGATATTGAAAATTCCCTTAACTATTGCAGTAAAGTTCTTTATCTTTGTGATGAAAGTTTGTTTTTAACTAAAGAAGAATATATGAAGCTTAAATCAAACAGGGGAGGGAGAGAGTAATGATTGAAAAATTGATGTTATATCTTGAGTATCCTTTTGTGGTTTATGCATTAATAGTAGGTGTGCTTATTGCTTTTTGTTCGTCTCTTTTAGGGGTAACATTGGTATTAAAGAGGTTTTCTTTTATAGGCGACGGGCTTTCCCATGTGGCTTTTGGGGCAATGGCAGTTGCAAGCGTATTAAACTTTACAAATAATATGCTTCTTGTTCTTCCTTTCACTATAATAAGTGCAGTATTTTTACTAAAATCAGGCAAGAACATAAAGGTAAAAGGGGACGCATTAATGGCGATGATTTCCGTTTCGTCCCTTGCATTTGGATATTTAATAATGAATGTCTTTTCTGCCTCTTCAAACATATCATCAGACGTATGCACGACGCTTTTTGGTTCAACGTCGATTTTGACTCTTACTGCTTTTGATGTTTTTATGTGTATGGGATTATCCGTGGTTGTGGTGTTATTTTTCATATTATTCTACAACAAGATTTTTGCGGTTACCTTTGATGAAGATTTTTCAAAGGCTGTTGGGGTAAATGCCAATAGATACAACCTTATGATAGCCATAATAATTGCAGTAATAATAGTGCTTGCTATGAATCTTGTAGGCTCGCTTTTAATATCGGCGCTGGTTATTTTTCCTGCTCTTTGTGCAATGAGGTTATTTAAAAGTTTTAAAGCCGTTACCATATGTTCTGCTTTCATATCGGTATTTTGTGCATTATTTGGAATAATAATATCCATACTTGCTGGCACTCCGGTAGGGTCTACCATAGTGTTTGTGGATGCGGTTATGTTTATTTTGTGCTATATTGTTTCAATTATTAAAGGAGTGGTTTAAGATGAAGAAGATTATTGCTGTTTTGATGTGCTTAATTATATCACTTTCATTTTTCTCTTGTTCAAAGGATAATGAAAAGCAGGAGAGCTTAAGTTCGTCCACTCAAAGTAAAAATGAAGAAAAAGAAGTTACAATAAAGCATTATCATTTATGTATGCTTTCTTAGAAGGGATAAGTGAAGTATTTAGTATAGATAGATTAGATATTGATGGAATTATAGAGTTAAATTTAAAAACAGGAAGTTATGATGTAATAATTTATGATAGTGTTCCAGGAGGAGCAGGTCATGTTAAACGACTTTTAAATAGTAATTATCTAAAAAAAGCATTGAAAGCAGCTCTTATTAAGGTTTCGCAACAATGCTGTGATGAAAATACATCTTGTTATAAATGTTTAAGAAATTATTATAATCAATCTTATCATAGCAAATTAAAGAGAAAATATGCGAAAGAGGTTATAAAAGATTTAATAGAAAGTTGTGAGACAGAGAAAAATTTATTAGTATAAATTCCTATGAAAACATATTCATAAAATATTGACGTATATTATTACATTTGTAATGAAATATTTTTAACAAGATAATTGTAATAATCTTTGAAAAGTTGAAAAAGTCCTTATTTACAGGTATTTATTTAATTGTAAAAAAAATGATGAATTTTTGAAAAAATTTTTAAATTATCCTTTATTTTTTAATTATTATTTATTATAATGGGTTAGATGTAAAATATATATAATATAATTTTTAGATAAATTTTTGGGAGGATATATTATATTATGGCTAAAACAATGAAAACAATGGACGGTAATACTGCCGCTGCTTATTGCTCTTATGCATTTACTGAAGTAGCTGGTATTTACCCAATCACACCATCTTCTCCAATGGCTGAATGCGTTGATGAATGGTCAGCTGCTGGAAAGAAAAACTTATTTGGTGAAACTGTTGATGTTATTGAACTTCAATCAGAAGCTGGTGCTGCAGGTGCAGTTCACGGTTCTTTAGCATCAGGTGCTCTAACAAGCACATACACAGCATCACAAGGTTTGCTACTTATGATTCCTAACATGTACAAAATCGCTGGTGAATTACTTCCAGGCGTATTCCATGTATCAGCTAGATGTTTAGCATCTCACGCTCTTAACATTTTCGGGGATCACACAGACGTTATGGCTACAAGACAAACTGGTTTTGCTATGCTTTGCTCTAACTCTGTACAAGAAGTTATGGACCTTGCAAGTGTTGCTCACTTAAGTGCTATTAAAGGTAAAGTTCCTTTCGTACACTTCTTTGATGGTTTCAGAACAAGTCATGAAATTCAAAAAATCGAAGAAATGCCTTATGAAGAATTAGCTAAATTAGTTGATTATGATGCAGTTCAAGAATTTAAAAATCATGCACTAAATCCTGAACATCCTGTAACAAGAGGTACATGTCAAGGACCTGAAATCTTCTTCCAAGCAAGAGAAGCTTCTAACAAATTCTATGAAGCTATCCCTGGTATCGTTGCTGACTACATGAAAGAAATCAGCAAAATCACAGGAAGAGATTACAAACCTTTCAACTACTATGGTGCTGAAGACGCTGAAGACATCATCGTAGCTATGGGTTCTGTTTGTGAAGCTGTTGAAGAAACAGTTGATTACTTAAACGCAAACGGCGAAAAAGTTGGTTTATTAAAAGTTCACTTATATAGACCATGGGCTCCAGAATACATGTTCGAAGTTCTTCCTAAATCAGTTAAGAGAATTGCTGTATTAGACAGAACAAAAGAACCTGGTGCTTCAGGACAACCACTTTACTTAGACATCAAAGATGCTTTCTATGGTAAAGAAAACGCTCCTTTAATCGTTGGTGGTATTTACGGTCTTGGTAGTAAAGATACTACACCATCTCACATTAAAGCAGTTTATGACAACTTAAAAGCTGACGAACCTAAAAATGATTTCACAATTGGTATCGTTGATGACGTTACTAACAAATCATTAGAAGTTAAAGAAGATATTATCACAGTTCCAGAAGGAACAGTTTCTTGTAAATTCTGGGGTCTTGGTTCAGACGGTACTGTAGGTGCTAACAAATCTGCAATCAAAATCATCGGTGATAACACAGATATGTATGCTCAAGGTTACTTCGCATATGACTCTAAAAAATCTGGTGGGGTTACAGTATCTCACTTAAGATTCGGTGAAAAACCAATCAAATCAACATACTTAATCGCTGATGCTGATTTCGTATCTTGTTCTACACAAGCATATGCTGAAAACTATGACTTAGTAAGCGACATTAAACCAGGCGGAGTATTCTTATTAAACACTGTTTGGGATATGGACGACCTTGAAAAACATCTACCAAAAGAAATGAAACAAACTATTGCTAACAACAATATCCAATTCTACACAATCAACGCTACAAAGATTGCTGAAGAAATCGGTCTTGGTAGAAGAACAAACATGATTATGCAAGCTGCATTCTTCAAATTATCTGAAGTTATGCCTTACGATAAAGCTGAAGCTTTACTTAAAGACTCAGTTAAGAAAACATATGGTAAAAAAGGTGACAAAGTTGTTAACATGAACATCGCTGCTATCGAAAACGGTGTTAGCGAATTAGTTAAAATTGATGTTCCTGAAAGCTGGAAAACAGCTGACAACGAAGCTCCTGCTAAACCTGAAAGAACTGAATTCGTTGAAAAAGTATGTGACGTTATGAACGCTCAAAAAGGTGATACACTTCCTGTATCTGCATTCAACGGTTATGAAGACGGTACATTCCCAGCTGGAACAGCTAAATACGAAAAAAGAGGTGCTGCTGTTAACGTACCTGTATGGGAAGCTGAAAAATGTATCCAATGTAACCAATGTTCATATGTATGTCCACATGCAACAATCAGACCTTTCTTATTAAATGAAGAAGAAAAAGCTAACGCTCCTGAAGGATTTGATACAATCGCTTCTAAAGGTCCTGGAGTTGAAGGTTATGAATACAGAATCCAAGTTTCTTCTTATGACTGCTTAGGTTGTGGTCAATGTGTTGAAACTTGTCCAACAGGTGCAATCAAAATGGTACCTATCGGAGAAGTTCTTGAAGAAGAAGGTAAATGTTGGGATTACGCTATGACTCTTTCTAAGAAAGATATCAACGTAAACAAATTTACTGTAAAAGGTTCTCAATTCGAACAACCATTACTTGAATTCTCAGGCGCTTGTGCAGGTTGTGTTGAAACACCAGTTGCTAAATTAGTTACACAATTATACGGAGATAGAATGTATGTTGCAAATGCTACAGGTTGTTCTTCAATCTGGGGTGCATCAGCTCCTACAACTCCTTACACAACAAACGAAAAAGGACAAGGTCCTGCATGGGCTAACTCATTATTCGAAGACAACGCTGAATACGGATTTGGTATGATGCTTGGTGTTAAGAAAATGAGAAAAACAATTGCTCACAAATTAGAAGCATTAATCGCTGACGACGCTGTAAAAGCTGAAGTTAAAGATGCTGCTAAAGCTTGGTTAGAAGTTAAAGACCAAGGTGAAGAAAGCAAAGAAGCTAGTGCTAAATTAGTTGAAGCATTAGAAGCTTGCGGATGTGACAATGAAAATGCTAAATATGTATTAGCAAACAAAGATCAATTAGTTAAAAAATCATTCTGGATTTTTGGTGGAGACGGTTGGTCATACGATATCGGTTACGGCGGACTTGATCATGTACTTGCATCAAACGAAGACGTTAACGTATTAGTATTCGATACAGAAGTTTACTCAAATACAGGTGGTCAATCTTCTAAAGCTACTCCAGCTGCTGCAATCGCTGAATTCGCTGCTTCTGGTAAGAAAACTAAGAAGAAAGATTTAGGTATGATGGCTAAAACATATGGTTATGTATATGTAGCACAAGTTTCAATCGGTGCTGACAAAAACCAATTAATCAAAGCTATCAAAGAAGCTGAAGCTCACAACGGTCCATCTTTAATCATCGCTTACTCTCCATGTATCAACCATGGTATTAACATGACTAAAGCTGGTAGTGAAGCTAAAAAAGCTGTTGAAGTTGGATACTGGCATCTATTCAGATACAACCCAGATCTAATTGCTGAAGGTAAAAATCCATTTATCTTAGACAGCAAAGAACCTAACATGGAAGGATTCATTGACTTCCTTAAAGGTGAAAGAAGATACGCTAACCTAGCAAGACAATATCCTGATAAAGCTGACGAATTATTCGAAAAGAATAAAGAAGATGCTTTAAACAGATACTTAGGTTACAAACAATTAGCTGAACAAGAATAATATATTCTCAAAAATTAAAAGGCACTGCTTATGCAGTGTCTTTTTTATTAGGGGTTTCACTCCTAAAACCCGATATTAAGGGGCTTTGCCCCTTAAAAACCCCACGACTTTTTTACTCGTCTAAAAAAGTCGAATAAAAAGGCGCCACTGGGCGTGTAGCCTTTGACGCACTCGGATTTCATGAAAAATCTACCCGATTTTTCTATGAACGAGTTCCTACTAATTTGGCTTTTTATGTAAGGTAGTGGGGCATATAAGTGCAATATAGTTCTATTATTTCTTTATGTGCTAGAGAATAGAAGATATCAATGAAATATAAGTTTGTTGTTTTATTTCTTTGTGGGGAATTTGGTCATTGAAGTAAAATATGGTGTTGATTTTTGTTTTTTTATGTCAAGGTGGGGAACAATGTAGAAAAATATAGGTTTATATTTTAATAATGTTTATGTTAGGTTGTATGTGTAAAATGGAATAAAGTTTTTATATATAAGAAAGTTGGATATTGTAGAGAAATATAGATTTGATATTTTGATGATATTTATGTTAGGTTGTAAGGTAGAAGAGAAATAAATGTTTTATTTTTTATAGTTCTTATGTAATGAAGTAGTATAGTAAAATTTAAGTTTAATTGCTTTTATGTGAGGGGATGGAGTATTGTGGAGAAATTTAGTTTCTAATTAAAATGTTTATGTAATCTATTATTATTAAAAAAAGACCGGCTTTTATACCGGTCTTTTTACTATCTACAAATAAATAACTTTTATCAATTTATTAAATTTTATTATGGATTTATATAACAATTACAAGTTGCTTTTTATATTAATCGGAGTAGTGTTTTTTAGTTATATATTTGTATTAATACATAGAGTGTTGTTAGATATGTTTTTACAATTTATATAGAATAAGGTTTGATATATCATACATTGGAGTTTAATATGTATGTTTATATAGATTTATTATGCTTTTTTATATCCACATTTTGGACATATGCCTTTTTCGTTTAGTGCTATTCCGCAAAGTGGGCAACGTTCGATATTATTTTTAGTTTCAAATTCTTCGCTTGCTGCATTTACACCGCTTGTAAATGTGATTTTTGCAATGTTAAGTTTATCTTTTAATAAATCGTATACGATTTTTATCATTCCTTCAACTGTCAATGTTTCCTTAGTTACAACCAAACGACATTCGGGATATGCTTTTGCAAGCTCAGTTTCAAATTTAGGTCCTTTCATTTGATTTTGTGGTGAACCGTCTTTTATACCTTGTTTTTCATAAACGTCCAAAACTGCAGGTAAAAGCGGGTCGTCTTCTCTTAGAATTAATGCATGGTCAAAGTTTTTTAAAACTTCCCAAGCTGTTTTTTGAATTTCGTTACAAGGGAAAACCATGTTTACTCCTTCTTCAATTGAGTCTTCAACTTCTATTGTTAAAACTCCTGTGTGTCCATGAAGATATTGTGCTTCTCCTTTAAAACCGTAAAATCTGTGTGCGTACTGTAAGTCTAATGTTGTAATACTTCTCATTTTTTTACCTCCTTTATATGTTTAAATTTTTTCTCATGGTTTAATCATGAGTTTTATTATTTGTAACACTTTTGCTATACTTTATAAAAATTTTTATTTTTGTTTTTACCTTGAAAGTTAATATTAGATTTTATTAAATGTTATGTTTACCATTTTTACCCATTAATTTATTTATATAAACATACATCAAAAGTGTTTTTAACGAATATATTTATATATTTTGCTCTTAAATTAGAATAATTCTAATTTTAACTTCAATATATACCATTTTTTACTAAATGTCAATAATAAATTTCTTTTTTTTAAAATTTTTAATATTTGTAATAAATTTGTACGTTTTTATTTTAAATAGAGAGTTATTTC
>NZ_JBQKFF010000023.1:0-8740 GCF_052119445.1 Anaerofustis sp. LCP19S3_F7
TTATTTGTATATTCAAGAAAACGGTTGTATTTTATCTATTGATAGTGGAAGATTAAAAATTATTTATAAAGATAATATGGAAAGATTCGTACCTCTTAATTCTATTGATAATATTGTTATTTCAGGTAAAATATCTTTTTCTTCAAATTTATTAGAACAATTATTAAATAAAGGAATATTTGTAACCTTTTTATCAAAAAAAGGTAATATGTTTGGAAGACTTGAAAGTACAAGTAACATTAATATTACAAAACAGAGGAGCCAATTTTTAGCTCAAAATGATGATAATTTTAATATTGCAATTGCAAAAAGAATTTTAAATGGTAAATTAAAAAACCAAAGTGTAATTTTAAGAAGATATAATAAAAATATAAAAAGTAAAGAAATTTCTGAAATATATAATAAAATGATATACTATAAGAAAATGATTTTAGAATCTACAAATATACCTCAAATGATTGGATATGAAGGATTTGCGTCAAAGAATTATTTTAAAGGTATTAGTTTAATTACAAAAGATAATGATATTAAATTTATATCAAGAAATAGACAGCCTCCAAAAGATGAATTTAACTCTTTGTTAAGCTATGGTTATACTCTTCTTTTTTATGAAGTCTATAATGCCATTGTTTTATCAGGTCTAAATCCTTATGCGGGAAGCATACATCAAGATAGAGTAAATCACCCCGCATTAGCTTCTGATTTAATGGAAGAATGGAGAGCTGTTATAATTGATTCGATGGTTTTAAATGCAGTTTCAAGGAATATGTTTAAAAAGGATGATTTTAGTATTGAAGAAAAAACTGGTGGTGTATATTTAACAAAAGATGCAAATAGAAAATTTGTAAAATTATATGAAGAAAAAGTTAGAACAATGAATAATTATATAGTTGATGTTAAAGAAAAAATGAGTTTTAGAAAATCTATTATTTATCAAGTTTCCTTGATTAATAAAGCTTTTAATTTGAATGATCCAACAATTTATAAACCAGTATTAATAAGGTAAAAAAATGGAAGATGTAAATTTTTTGGTTGTAATTACGTATGACATTAGTGATAATAAAAAAAGAAATAAATTTAGTAAATTATTGCTTTCCTATGGTGTAAGAGTTCAAAAAAGTGTTTTTGAATGTAGATTAAATAAAAAGAAAATAAAAAATCTTATTAATGATATTGAAAAAATAATTGATATTGAAGATTATGTAAGAATGTATAAGATAAGGAGTGATTCTGAGATACATATTTGGGGTAACATTCCTTTGTATGAAGAAGAGGACTTTATTTTTATATAAATATATGGTAGTATATAATATATTTATATATGTTAAATTTTTAATTTTGCGTCAGAGATAAAATTATGAAATACTTAATATTAAATATTTTATATTCAGACGCAATTTTAACATATAATTTTTTTGATAATTGATAATTTGATAATTATATTTATTAAATCATATAACAAATGTAATATTTTTAAAGAAAAATATAGTATAAAAAAATAATCCCTATCATAGGGACGAAAACGAAAATGGGATTATACCTTTTAACGTAAAAGCTTATAAAAAAATAATCCCTATCATAGGGACGAAAACTTCATACGAACCATTTTACCATTTTTCGCCCTAATAAAAAAATAATCCCTATCATAGGGACGAAAACAATGTGAATGCTTTATTTACATATTTATTTATTAAATATAAAAAAATAATCCCTATCATAGGGACGAAAACAAAATGGAATGATACCGTTTAGTGTAAACGCTTGTTATAAAAAAATAATCCCTATCATAGGGACGAAAACTCTTTCATTAAATACTATCATTTCGTTTGTCATTATATAAAAAAATAATCCCTATCATAGGGACGAAAACCTTTTTCTTTTATTTGCTCGTTTAACTGCAATAATATAAAAAAATAATCCCTATCATAGGGACGAAAACTTAAATTTTTCTTTATTGTATCTTTATTCATTTTTATAAAAAAATAATCCCTATCATAGGGACGAAAACCTTTATAATATCTTTATTCATTTTTCAGTTCCCTTCATAAAAAAATAATCCCTATCATAGGGACGAAAACCCTTTTAATTTAAGAGTGCCACCGTTTTTAGAGCATAAAAAAATAATCCCTATCATAGGGACGAAAACTTACTATTAGAGTATTATAATCTAACAAATAGCCATCCCATAAAAAAATAATCCCTATCATAGGGACGTTGCTAGGGGTTTCACCCCTAAGACCCCACGACTTTTTTACTCGCCTAAAAAAGTCGAATAAAAGGGCACCACTCGCCGTGGGGCTTATAACGCACTCGGATTTCATGAAAAATCTACCCGATTTTTCTATGAACGAGTGCTACCGTCGCCCTATTTTATTATTTGTCAGGGTAATGTTTAACGATACCCCCTCATTAAGTTAGGTTTGGGGTAGCTTTTCTGCCAGTAAAACTTGGGAGAGTTTTACGTAGGCATCGAAAAGCGTAATAAGGCACTTCGCCGAGAAGTGTCGTTTTTACCTCTTTTTTGGGACAAGCAAAAAAAGAGCAGGGTTATAGGGACAGCGTCCCTAACTTTTTCCTATCATAGGGACGAAAACAAAAAGAATCTCTATGCTGTCATAATCGTGCATATATAAAAAAATAATCCCTATAGTAGGGACGAAAACTCATTCAATCTGATTCGTTCTCTTACTTTTTTATCTATAAAAAAATAATCCCTATAGTAGGGACGAAAACATTTTATTCAATTTTTTAAAGGATATTTTAAATATTTTATAAAAAAATAATCCCTATAGTAGGGACGAAAACTTAAACATAAAGCTTGAAGTGTCAAAGTTCCAATCTATATAAAAAAATAATCCCTATCATAGGGACGTAAATCACCAAAGATATAGCTCTTATCTTTAAGTGTTTTCCAAAGATAATCTCTATAAAAGGGATATTACAATGGAGGAAATAATGAAAAAAATTTTATTCACGCCAATAGGAGGAACAGACCCTATAAGAGGGTCTTATGATGGTGCTTTTATACATATTTCAAGGGTAATTAAACCTGATAAAGTTTATATGTATCTTTCAAAGGAAATGGTTGAAAAAGAAGAAGCAGATCATAGATATACTAAAACTCTTGAACTTCTTTCAAAACATATAGAAAAAAACATAGAATACGAACTTATTAAAAGACCAAATCTTGTTGATGTTCATATTTTTGATGACTTTTTTGATGAATTTAAAGAAATAATAAAAAGAATCAGAAAAGAAAATCCTGAGAGTGAAATATATGTAAATGTATCTTCAGGTTCTCCTGCAATGAAAAGTTCTGTTCAGATTTTATCTGTTCTTGGCGAAGAAAAGCTTATTCCAATACAAGTTTCTACCCCAGTAAAAAGAATGAACGATGGAATGGAAAAAGATTATGATGTTGAACTTATGTGGGAATGTAATATAGATAATGAGGATAACTTTGAAAATAGATGTAAGAAATCTAAAAAAAGAAACCTTGCTTTTCAAATTAAAGCTGATATCATAAAGGAACAAATTAGAAAATATAATTATTCTTCTGCAATAGATATCGCAAATGGTTCTAAAGAGTTTATAAGTGATAAATTTATGGACTTGTTAAATGGGGCATATAGAAGACTTCAGCTTGACTTTGCAAATATGACAAGGTATATTTCAAAATATAACGAACATTTTCTTCCTATAAACAGAAGAGAAGATAGAGATATTATAGAATATCTTTTATCATTAAAAATTAAAATCGAAAAAAAAGAGTATGCTGATTTTATTAGAGCGATTTCTCCATTGTTTTTGGAAATCAGTATAAAAATATTTGAAAAGTATTCCGGATTAAATATTGATGATTATACATTTATGGACGATGAAATAAAAAAATGGTCTGACGGAAAATTAAGAAACGGGGACAGCCGTGTTTTAGATATAATAAATGGTCCTAATGCTTTAAACGGTAAGTTTAATACTACGGACACATTAAAAAGCGTTCATTTTAAATTTTTAATTGATGGATTTTGCACTAATGATGCTGTGAAAGATAAGATAAACGAAGTAAGAGATGTGGAAAGTAAAGTCAGAAACACAGCAGCTCATCAAATTAAATCAGTAACAGATGAATATGTAAAACAAACTACAGGATATACGTCAAATGAAGTATTCAATATGATTGTAGACTTATTAAAATATACTAATATTCCTTTTAGTAAAGAATATTTAAACAGTTATGATGAAATGAACAAAAAAATAATAGATGAACTTTAAAAAAAGCAGGCTGACCTGCTTTTTTTATTTTAAAATATTTTTGACTTCTTTATAAATATCTTTTTGTTTTAAAATAAATTCTTCATCTTCGGTTGAATAAT
Source organism: Anaerofustis sp. LCP19S3_F7 (assembly GCF_052119445.1). Lineage (NCBI taxonomy): Bacteria > Bacillati > Bacillota > Clostridia > Eubacteriales > Eubacteriaceae > Anaerofustis > Anaerofustis sp. LCP19S3_F7. The sequence goes on from NZ_JBQKFF010000023.1 coordinate 4,374, forward strand.
ATTCTTCTAAATTTATATAATCTTTTAAATATGGATACTTTAATTTTTGAGCATTATAATTTACGTTAAACATTGGAATTTTTCCTTGAATATTAAGTATATTTTCACCTTCCTTTTGATATAAATACTCCATAAAATTTTTTATTACCGTTTCTTTTGATTCATCTTTTGTATTTAACAGATAATAACTTTTTACATTTTGCATAAAGTTTACTTTTTTTGTTTCATAAGGGTAGGGATATACTTCAAACTCAAAAGCATTTTCCTTGTCTTTTGTTCTTATTAAATAATTCACATCATCCATATTTCCTGCATATATCATTGTTTTAGAATTGTATAAGTCATAATGAACATCTTCTTCGCTTTTCTTAGTTTTTAAACAATTATATCCCTTAAGTTCTTTTTTTAATGTTTCAAGTTTTTTATATCCTATATTTTCGTATCCGTTATCAAGAATAAAATTCATATATGAAAAGTTATATTCGTCTACAATCATATCAAAGGGTATTTTTTCTTTTTTTGTATCCTTTTCTTTTATTTCTCTGATTAGGTTTATAAAAGTATTGTAACCCCAATCTTTACTAGGAAGGTTTATTCCTATTTCTTCAAAGGCGGTTTTGTTTATTATTATAACGTTAAAAGAACCATATAACGGAAATATACATCTTTCTTCCTCTTCTTTTATTTTTTTTATGCCGTAGGTTTCTTTCATATATTTTACAAATTCTTTATCGTACATAATATTGTCTGTTTTTGTTATGGTATTTTCAATGTATTTACTTATTATGTCAGGGTGATTTTCACTTTGTGCTTTTTCGTTTGCAAGTGTCTTTGCCCCTTCAAAAGAAAGTTCCCTAAGTTCTATTTGAAATAATTCGCTTTCCTCTTCAAAGTTATATATGGCATTGTTTATAAAACCATAACTATTTCCTATAACACTTCTTGTGGGGCTGTCCCAAAGATTAATAAGTCCTTGATATGTTTTTGTCTGTTCTTTATTTATAAACTTATCTATATAAATATCTCTAATATAAAATTTATACGTAAATATTAATATGATAAGTAAAACAGCACTTACAAGCCTAAAGCTTGGTTTCTTTCTTTTGTTTCTTTTCATTTCTTATTTCCCTATATTTTTCTTTTGTTGCAATTCCGCCTCGTATATGTCTTTGTTCTTTGTTTATTTCTATAATATTTCTTACTTTTTTATATAATGATATATCGATTTTATTTAGCCTTTTTGATAAATCGTTATGTACGGTGCTTTTACTTACTTTAAAAATATCTGCACACTTTCTTATTGTGGATTTATTATCTACAATATAATTTGCTTCTTTAATAACTCTTGTTTTTATATTATCTAACATACCTTTTTCCTCACTTAATTAAAAGTTATGTTTTTTTTATAAAGATATGATTAAAATAAAAAAAATTTTTGAGTAATAAAGAACGGTTTATTATGCTTTGTCCTTAACATTAAATTATTTTAGATACATATAAATAAACATAGAATAAAAGGGAAGAGATGGTTTTATGAAAAATAAAGTTATATCGATTATTTTATGTGTATTTGTTTTACTTGTATCTTTTTTTAGTCTACCTAAACAAAAAAATGTAGAGGCCTTTAGTATAAATTCAAAGGCATATGCGGTTTTGGAGTGCAGCACAAATAGGCTTTTATATTCCAAAAATAAAGACGAAAAACTCCCTATGGCTTCAACAACAAAGGTTATGACCGCCGTTTTAGCTTTGGAAAAAGGAAGCTTAAATGATGTTATTGAAATAAAAAAGGAATATACGGGAATTGAGGGAACAAGTATATATTTAAAGGAAGGCGAAAAATTAACCCTTGAAGATTTACTACATGGAATGATGCTTGTATCTGGTAATGATGCAGCAGTTGCGGTAGCTTATCATATTGGAGGTTCAATAGAAGGATTTGCCAAAATGATGAATGAAAAAGCAAAGGAACTTGGAATGAAAAATACTAACTTTAAAAATCCAAACGGACTTCCTGACGATGAACATTATACTACCGCTTATGATTTTGCACTTCTTGCATCATATGCCATGAAAAATGAAAATTTCGTAAAAATAATAAATGATAAAAAGTGGAGTATGCCATATGAGGGAAAAGAGAACGGTAGAGTAATATATAACAGAAACAAACTTTTAAATAGTTTTGATGGTTCAAATGGTGTAAAGACAGGATATACAAAAAAGGCAAGGAAGTGTTTTGTTTTTGCTGCCAAGAGAAATGATATGCAGGTTGTGGGGGTAGTATTAAAAAGTGCAGACCATTACACAGACAGTAAAAATTTACTTGATATGTCTTTTAGTAATTATAAAATGGAAAAAATTATCGAAAAAGGTGAATACATAAAAACTCTGCCTCTTAAAAACAGCAAAAAAGGTATTACAAAACTTACTGCAGAAAATGATATATATTTTCCCTTAAAAGATGGAGAAGAGTACAAAGTTGATTATAAGAAAGTGTATAACTCAGGAAGTGATAATTACATATTAAATTACAGCATTAATGTTAATAATGAAACTTATTCTTACAGTGAACATTTAGCACATAAAAATGCTAATAAAGGTATATTTTACAAATTTACAAATATTTTTAAGAATTTTGTTGGACTTTAATATATTGATTTGCATTATTTTATCTTAAAATATATAATATACGAAATAAAACTTATAAATAAAGAGGGAAAAAATGTATAACGAAAATTATATAGATTTTGCAAAAGGTAAAAAATTTTTACGTGCATCTTCAGCTATATTTATATTTGCATGTATTCAAAATGTTCTTACAGGACTTTTTATGTTATTTGGATATATAACAATGATTTTTGATATTGTATATCAAAATGAAGCTATAATATACTGCCTTGCCGGTATATTCTTTTTAGTAATAGGTATAATAGAAGGATACTGTGCATATTTGGGTTTTAAAAATGCAAAAGTAACTGATGAAGAGGTTATGTCAAAATGTAAATTTTGGGCTATAATAAGCCTTATCTGCATAATTTTAGATACATTTGTTTCTCTTTTAATTTTGGAAAGAATATATACTACTGCAATACTCATTGCAGCTCCTATTATTTTTATAAAAGGTGCAAATAAAAACATACATACAAAAAAAATGTATCAAGAAAATATTTTTGCAAACCCTTATTCTAATGAAAATCAAGTTAATATAAACGAAACAAATCAATCTGAAAATAACGAAAATAATAACATTTTATAAAGGTGTTGTTTATATTGTATTTATGAAGTATACTGTCTTAAAGAAAGAGAGGTAACATAATGGAAAGTAAAGCAAAAGGTGCTACACTTTTAAAAGTAACAAGTATAATCATATTAATTATTGGAATTATCGCTTTGGCATTTAATGTTTTGGGCCTTTTGGGGATAATTGCATTAGACCTTTTAACTATATTTTATATTGTTTGGGCATTTATATATCCTATTACTTGGATTTTAACGGGATTAAAAGGTAAAAAAAATGCAAATAGTACTGATGAAAAAGATATTAAAGATTGTTTTAAATGGGGAATAATTTTAATTCTTGTAATAATTTTGGATTATGGAATAGGATATATTATAAATGGTTTATATGGAGTATCTGTATTTTCTTTAATTAGATTTATATTTCCTATTTTATATTTAGTTGGTGTAAACCAAAATAAAAAATCAATAGATTCTAATGATTTTAATAACTAAAAATTAAACGGTCAATTGACCGTTTTTTTTTATTTGATTTGTTTTATTAAATATTTTTAAAGTTTAGATTATTTTAATTTAAAAAATAAACATTATTGATATAATTTTTTTAAATGATAGTCTAGTTATTATGTATAAAAAGGAGGGTAAGAATATGAATATTAACGCTAGGGGAAAAAGATATCTTAAAGGGGCTGGCATTGTAATGATTATAGTTGCTGCCATAAACTTTATTTATTCACTTCAATATATATTAGATTTTAATATGTTTGTTTTATGGGGTATTTGTTATTCTGTTATATATATATTTACTGGAATATATGGTGTGAAAAATGCAAAGTGTACTGATAAAAAAATAATGAATGTATGTATTATTTTAGCTTCAGCTGTTTTGATTTTTGTCGTTATGGATAATGTTTTATCTATTTTTTTAGTTGGTATTGAAAATACTCCTACGAATATAGGAAGTAAGATTGTTTTTCCTATACTTTATATTATTGGAGCAAATAAAAATAAAAATACAAAAGATATTGATTTTTAAAAATATTTATAAAAATGTTAAATAAAAAAAATGTTTTTATATATTTGACTAAATTGATTGTATATATGTAATTATAATTTAAAATATATATTAT
>NZ_JBQKFF010000024.1:0-7792 GCF_052119445.1 Anaerofustis sp. LCP19S3_F7
ATATTATTTTAAGTGTAAATTTAATAAATATTTTATTTTTGATTATTAACTTGTTTTAATAAAGATATAAAAAAACGCCTCTAAATTATAGAGACGTTTTAAATACAGCTTATAAATTATTCTAAGTTAGCGTGGTTTTTATACATTTCAGCTCCGTCTGTATCAATATCTTCCATTAAATCTAAAATAACAGAATCACAAATCAATAATAAACCTTGTTCAAAAAGTGTTCCCATTGGTTGTATTGATTTTCCGCTGTCTGATTTATCTTTTGCTTGTGTTTCAACTTTTACTATACAGTCTGCAACTTCTGCAATACCTTCTTTATCATTTGAAGAGATAAGAGCAATTTTAGCTCCCATTTCTTTTGCTTTTTTTGCCATTGCAACAAGGCTTGAAGTTTTACCTGAACCTGAACCTAAAACAAGTAAATCTCCTTCTAAAATAGCAGGTGTTGTTGTTTCACCTACAACATATGTTTTATATCCCATATGCATAAGTCTCATGGCAAAACCTCTCATCATAAAACCGCTTCTGCCCATTCCTGCTGTAAATATTCTGTTAGAATTTTCAATTATTGTTTTAAATTCTTCAACTTGTTTGTCATCAACTTTTTCCATTAATTCAACTAATTCATTTGCAACTTGTTTTCTTTTATTCATCTACTCTTCCCAATTCCTTCCATGTTTTTTCCATTCTGTCTTTAACGTTTGAGTGTCTGTCGCTTATAAACATCTCTTGCATCAATTCAGCGTCAAGAGCTTCGCAGTAAAATCTGCATTTACATAAGAAAAAGTAATATACATTATACTTACTTCCAGACATAACTTCAAAGTTTGCCATACCTTTTGAAATTATTATGTCAGCATTATCAAGTACTTCAATACACTCTTTTGAACATTTAGGTAAATATGTACCTACGATATCATTCCCGTTTGGAACTATATCCGCATAATCTGCCATTCCGGCTTCGTATGCTTCTTTAGGTGTAGCATCACTTGAAATAGGATAAGATGCAGGAACAACAGTAATATGCTTATCCGGATAAACTTCTTTTAATTTCTTACATAAAAGAGCATCTAAAACAACTTCTCCAACGTTATCAAGAAGAATAACTATTTCCTTTGCATTTTCCAAATCTTTTGTAAAAATTTTATAAAGTTCTTCATCAAACTTATATTTTTTTACATCATTAATAATACTTTTTAAATCATCAAGTGTTAAATTCGGCATTGTAGCAAAATCAATAACATTACCTGCGATAGCAAATTTAATGGCATCATTGATAACATCATCGCTTTCGTTTAACATACTTTCGATATCATCTTTCATATCTAAAATACATTTTTGGAATTTTTCTCTTGATTCTTTATGAATATCGTCTGTTTTCATAAATTTTCTCGTTACTCTTTCCCAAGCCGATTCTAATTCTTGATAAGAAGCCGCATTTACAGCTTTTGTTGCTTCTTCAAAATATTCTTCTCTTTTTTCTTCAGGTATATGCTTATTTGCATATTTTGTATATCTCCTTCTTGCACACTCAAGACAAGCTTTACTTGTAGCCATATTTACCCCCTTAAAAACAATTCAAATATATTTTACTACAAAAAATTATAAATTAATAGTATTAAATAAAAAAACACGGCAATAAGCCGTGCTTTTTATAACAAGTTATTATTTTTCTTTCTTATCTGATTTACTGATAGCATCCTCTTCATTATCTGATTTTTCATTATCCTCATCGTTGGAGATATCAATATCGTCTATATCTTCTTTTTCTTCCTCAGATTCAGTGATATCTTCTATATTGTTACTATCAGCCTCATTTTCAGATTGTTCATCTTCTGTATATTCTTCCAATGAAGAATCCATATTATCAGTACTTAAAATTTCTTCTTCCTCTACTTCATTTATTTCCCTTGAAGTTTCATAATTTGAACTTTCTTCACTGTCTGAAATATCATTTTCTTTGTCATCAGTAACTTGCTGTTTTTCTTCTTCAAGCTGTTCTACTTCATTAGTGCTTTCAATTTCTTCATTTGATACTTCATCAAAGACTTCATTTTCATGTGTATCTTCATCAAGCTCTTCTTCTACATCAGAAGTTTCTTCATCTGACGTATTTACAACTTCTTCACTTGATACTTCATCATCTGAGGCTTCATTTTTCTGTGTTTCAACATCTTCATTTTCTTCTTTAGTTTCTTCGATATCATCTTTCAAGTCTTCTTGTTCTTTGTCATTTTCTTTAGAAACTTCTTCATTAGATTCTTCTGATTCAATTTCCTCTACTATTTCAGTTTCTTTATTTTCTTCTAATTGTTCATCAGAAGTTTCTTCTAAAGTATCATGTTGTACATTTTCACTTTCGTCTAAAACTCCAGCGTTGTCAGTATTTAATTTTTCATCATCTTGTTCATCAATTGAAGAACTTTCCTCTTCATAAGAATCTTGCTTATTATCCTCATTTTCTAAATGAAAATCTTTGTCATCATGTTTAACATCATCAGAAGTTTCTTCTTCATCTATTGGCATATCTTCTTTTGTTACATCAATTTCTTCTGTTTCTTCTAAATCTTCATCAGAAACATCTTTTGATTCTTTATTAACTTCTTCAGATATATCTTCTTTATCATTTAAATCTAAATTGTCAGCTTCTTTATTTTCGTTTATATCTGATAATCCATCTTCTTCTTTAATATCAGTAACATCATCATCTGTTTCTTCTGTAATTTCTTTTATAGTTTCTTCAAACTCATTTTCCTTATATACTTCATCATAAACAGATTCTATTTCTTCTTTTGATACATTATTTAATATAACTTCATCAGAGTTACCAGTATCTTCACTAATTTCATCAGTATTATCAAAAACATCTTCAAAAATTTCTTCTTCACTTATAGAAGTATTTTTATCTTTAATGTTTTCAATATCTTCCTCAAATTCTTCAACATTTACAGATTCTTTATTGCTTGGTTGTTCAAAAGTTAAATTAAGGTTTTTATCCCTCTTTGCTTCGTATAACTCTTCATCAACATCTTCAAATACAAAGCTTTCTTCATCATTGTCATAATCTTGATCAATTAATGTTGCTTTGCTTACATGATTTTCTGAATTATTTACAAGTTCAAAGCCGATTTCTTCTTTTACGTCATTTTCATTTTCAAATTCGTAAAATTCGCTTTCGTCTTTAATTCTTGTCATTGCGGCTACATTACCGATATTGACATTTTCACTTTCCTCTTTCTTATTTTTTTCTGCAGAAGATTTTATCTTATTATCCAAGTCTTTTTCTATTTCTTTATAATCGATAATATTTCCGTTTAATTCACCATTAGAAACAATATCTGCCATACCGTTTTCTTTTGGCACAATTTTGATATCCTTTAAGCTTGGATATAATTTCATGATTTGTTCTACTGTAAATACACTTTCACCGTCAACTTCTTCGTCTTCATCAGCTTCTTCAATAACAATTTCGTCATAATATTCGTAATCATCATCATAGCTTATAGGTTCCAAACCAAGAGCTCTTTTCTTTTTAAGTTCTTTTTCTCTTCTTTTACGTTCTTTTCTTTGTTCTGCTCTTCTTTCGGCTTTTAAATATAATGTCATTAAAAGAACATACAAAATAGCACATAATATTCCAATTAGAATAAACGGTGTATAATCAAAGTCTTCAAGATTTATTGAATTTATTGCTTTATCAAAGAAATCATAATCATCTATATTTTCTTCTCTCAAAGAATTATCAGTAAAAACAAAGTAATATACGTCGCCATGGTCAATGGTAAACATAATCATTCCATGTCCCGTTAAAGCTTCACCATCAGCACCGGTAAGTTCAGAATTATAGTATATCTTATATCCGTTTCTTCTGTCTATTTTGCAATTTTCAACTTTTGTTACAGTTGGAGTTGATGTAAACTTCTTTGCAATGTTAACTGCATTTTTCTGCATATATGCATCATTGCCATATGTATTTTCTACGATATCACTTTTTATAGAAATCTTATCAGGATCTTTGATGTTATTTTTTTCAATTACATCTTCACCAATAAGATCCTCTACTTTTTCAACGTGAATTTCAAGTCTAATCTGATCCTCATAAGGTATGGTTACAACAGACAAATTACTATCCATTACAACATTTTTTATATCTTTAGGAATTTTTAAACTATACAAGTACGTAGTATTATAATATTCCTCATAGGAATTAAACCCAAATACCGGAGTAGAAAGGTTTGTTATTAATATTAATAATGTCATAAAAAAAGTTAATATTTTCTTTTTCATATAATTCCTACCTTATTTTCATTTCCTTTAATAATATCACAAAATTTAATAAAATAAAAGGAATATTATATACTAACAAATTATAAAATTATTAATATTTTCTTTATTTTTTATTAAAAAAACGTCCGCTTTTTGGGACGTTTTATTTCTTTATTGGATGGGGAATTACCGTTTTTAAATTATTTATATTCTTTACTCTTCTTGGGTCAGATAAATATATTTCATGGTGCAATCTTTCTTTTGAAAAATCGTTTTTATACCCTTCTTTTTCAATAAAAGAATTCATTTTCTCAATTGAAAATTTTTCATCATCATAAGAACCCATATGCATAATTTGAACACATAAGCCTTCTTCTATTTCCTTAAAAAATGTATTCGAAAAATCAACATCATTATTCTTTTTCTTAAATTTTTCCTTAGCTCTTTCGAAAACTTCTTTTGTAACAAATTCAGGTTGTCGTATCATTGAATACCAGCATAAATCATCTTTATTCGTTATATTTAATCCATCAAAACACTCATCTTCAACCCACCAAAAACCTTCAAGAGGTGGAACGACATATTCAAAATACCCATCTATCTTTTCTGAAGGATCCTTGCTCATTTTACTCATCTTTATAGTAAAAGAAAGACCATAAAGAATTTCCATTGCATTTTTATATTCTATTGAAGTGTTTGGATTACCCCTACCTTTTACCATTATAAAATTCATTTTTGGAACTTCTATAATACTTGGAGTTTTCTTTGGCATATATAAATCTTTATATTCCTTTTTATAATCAAGTTTAAAATCACTTTTCATCAGTACACTCCTTATAAAAATTCATATCTAAGTTTAACCTTATCACCTCTGAATATTACTTTTGAATATTCATAAGGTTTTTTAAAGGCATCATACATTATATCTTCAAGAATTAAAAGAGGATATCCGCTTCCTGTTTCAAAAATTGCGCTTACATCTTCGGTAGAGGTCATTGATTCCAATGTTTCCAAAACTTTATTTGGTTTTATTTCGTACTTTTCTTCTATTAAAACACAAAGCTGTTTACTTTCCAGCTCATCACATTCCCATATTTCTTTAAATTTATTATAAGGCAAATATGAATAGTGAAGACTTATAGGTTCACCTTCAGCAAGACGAAGCCTTTTTATGAATATAACGTCATCATTTTCTTTTATTCCTAGGTGAGATGCAATGTTTATTCCCGCTTTTATTATTTCTTTGTTTAGTAGTTTTGTTGTTGTCTTATACCCCATTCGTTCAAGCTGTTCTCTAAAACCCATGTATGCAAGAGATGTGGTCATTATTTTGGGGTTTGCAACAAAAGTACCTTTCCCCGTAACCCTATATAAAACACCTTCTTTGACAAGGTGATTACAGGCATTTCTTACGGTAATTCTGCTTAAATCATATTCTTTCATAAGCTCTGCTTCTGACGGAACTTTTGTATTTACTTTCCATATTCCTTTTTCAATATTTCCTCTTATTAATTCTTCAAGTTGAAGATACAAAGGTTTGGGATCATTTCTATCTATAATGTTATTCATAATGTTCACCTCTCATTATAACCCGTTATAACCAGTTATTAATTTTAATATAACATAAAAGATAAATAAAATCAAAATGCTTATTATTTTAAAAAAGGTAAATTACTCATCACTTCCCTTTTGATGCATAAATTCATTAATGAATGATGCCGTTATAATTCCTGACGGCAAGGCTATTATTGCAATACCAAAAAACGAAGAAATAATACTTACAATTCTTCCTGAAAAAGTAACAGGATAAATATCTCCATAACCTATTGTTGTAAGAGCAGAAGTTGCCCAATATATTGCTTCGAAAAAATTATCAAAAGTACCCGGTTCAACGTTAAACATAAAAAAAGCAGAAAACAATATATATCCAAAGGCAAAAAATAAAATAGAAGTTAATATATCTTTTTCTTTTTTTACTGCATTAAATACGATTTTTATATTTTTTGAATATCTAAAACTTCTAAGCAAAGTACAAGTTTTAAATATTCTAAACAACCTAAACATCTTTAACGAATCATTTAATAAGTAAAGTACAGGAAGCATTGAAATCAAATCAATTATTGCCAAAAATGTAAAAGGATAAAGTATAAACGATAATTTACCTTTTTCAAGTTTATAATCTGCAGTTATAAACCTTAAAATATAATCTATAAAAAATACAATAAAACAAATGATATCAATAACATAAAAAACTTTATTATTTGTTTTAAAACATAACGGTATCATTGAAAGTATTATTATTAAACAAATAAATAAATCGTACAGTTTACTTTGAATATAATATTCATCTGTAGGCTTATAAACTATTTTAAATATTTTCTCTCTCATATTTTTCTCTTTATTATTAAATTGGGGTTTATATAATAAATTTTTACTAAAATATTTAAAATATATACATTCTGCTATTTTATTTGTTTTATTAATTTAAATTTTTATATGATATAATTTAAATATAAGTAAATTGTTTTATAAAATGAGGAGGAAAGTATGGGAGAAGACAACAATAATAACTTTTCTTTAAATAATAAAAAAGGCGAATTCATTATAAAAAAAGAAATGAATAAAGAAGAACCTGAGATAACAGAAGAACAAGGCGAATTTGTTGTAAATAAAGAAGAAAATTTAGAAGAAAATACAAATAAAGAAAACATAAATGGTAATGAAAACTTATTAAAAATCATACCCCTAACTTAAATCATAGTGAAAAGGAACAGGGCGAATTTAATATTAAAAAAGATAATATAGTTGAAGATAATACTCATGATACAAAAACAGAAAAAAATATAGATGAAATAAAGCCAAGTTATAACGATTTTGGTAATCCATATATTTTTAAATCAGTTGAAGAAATGGAAAAAATAAAAAAAGAAAACAAGAAAAATTTAAAAATTTTATTAATTGCGTTTATCTTTTTATTTACAGCTATAGGCGTTGCAGTAACACTATTCTTTTCTTCTTATGAAAAAGGATATTATGAAGAAGTAAATAATAATACAAATTTTTCGTATCAAATATATACCTCTGAAAATGGTAAAAAAATAGAAACAATTGTTATCTCCTACAATTGGTTAAAGGGTTCAAAGGAAGTTCAAGATAGTTCATATGATAAGTTTGATACGTATATTAGTATCGTATATGCAAGTATATGGGGACTAGATAATTATACCTTTGAAGAAGAATCAAAAATGTGGGATAATCTTTTAAACACTGAGTATGATTATGAAAAAAATGGAATAGGAAACTTTAAAAGCGAATATAAAGATGAAAAAGCAATATATTCCTTAGAAGAAAAAAAGATGGAACAATATTTTTTACCTTTAGTACAATTAAATAAAAAAGACTGTATTAACAGTCTTTTTTATTTATTAATACAATATACGAAATATATATAGTTATTATGTATTATTTATATAATAATATAAAAATTTAATTCTCATTTTATAAATAAATAATATAT
>NZ_JBQKFF010000025.1:0-5401 GCF_052119445.1 Anaerofustis sp. LCP19S3_F7
GTAAAGTAACATACAACCAGATAAAGATATAATACAAGACAAGGAAATAAAAAAAGAACCTAAAAAGCAGGTTCACAGGAATAAAAAAAACCCCGCGACTACCTACCCTCCCAGTCCGTCTCCAGACAAGTACTCTAGGCGTGGACGGGCTTAACTTCTGTGTTCGGAATGTTTACAGGTGTTACACCGTCGCTATCGTCACGAGGAATTAAACTATTTCATTTAACTCTTCATTAAGAGATAATTATAAATTGCATAAGTTCTTTTACAAGTTCATATATCTTTAGATCAAGTCCTCGAGCAATTAGTATCGCTCAGCTGAATACATTACTGTACTTACACATGCGACCTATCAACCTGATAGTCTATCAGGGCTCTTACTTCACAAAGAATGGGATACCTAATCTTGAGGGGGGCTTCGCACTTAGATGCCTTCAGTGCTTATCCCGTCCCAACTTAGCTACCCGGCTATGCCACTGGCGTGACAACCGGTGCACCAGAGGTTAGTCCGCCCCGGTCCTCTCGTACTAGGGGTAGCTCCTCTCAAGTATCCTACGCCCACGACGGATAGGGACCGAACTGTCTCACGACGTTCTGAACCCAGCTCGCGTGCCGCTTTAATGGGCGAACAGCCCAACCCTTGGAACCTGCTTCAGCTCCAGGATGCGACGAGCCGACATCGAGGTGCCAAACCTCCCCGTCGATGTGGACTCTTGGGGGAGATAAGCCTGTTATCCCCGAGGTAACTTTTATCCGTTAAGCGACGGCCCTTCCACTCGGAACCGCCGGATCACTAAGCCCTACTTTCGTACCTGCTCGACGTGTCTGTCTCGCAGTCAAGCTCCCTTCTGCCTTTACACTCTAATAAATGGTTTCCAACCATTTTGAGGGAACCTTTGGGCGCCTCCGCTACTCTTTAGGAGGCGACCGCCCCAGTCAAACTACCCACCTGACAGTGTCCCTATACCGGATTACGGTATCAGGTTAGAATTCCAGCATTATAAGGGTGGTATCCAAAGGTCGACTCCACCAAGACTGGCGTCCTAGCTTCTAAGTCTCCCACCTATCCTGTACATACAATACCGAAATTCAGTGCCAAGCTATAGTAAAGCTCTACGGGGTCTTTCCGTCCGGTCGCGGGTAACCGGCATCTTTACCGGTACTACAATTTCACCGAGTGTGTTGTCGAGACAGTGTCCAGATCGTTACGCCTTTCGTGCGGGTCAGAACTTACCTGACGAGGAATTTCGCTACCTTAGGACCGTTATAGTTACGGCCGCCGTTTACTGGGGCTTAAGTTCACTGCTTCGCTTGCGCTAACAGATCCCCTTAACCTTCCAGCACCGGGCAGGCGTCAGCCCATATACTTCATCTTTCGATTTTGCATAGACCTGTGTTTTTGGTAAACAGTCGCCTGGACCTTTTCACTGCGCCCTGCTCTCACAGGGACCCCTTCTCGCGAACTTACGGGGTGATTTTGCCGAGTTCCTTAACAACACTTCTCTCGCTCATCTTAGGATTCTCTCCTCACCTACCTGTGTCGGTTTACGGTACGGGCGAACATGTTCTCAATAGAAGCTTTTCTCGCCAGTGTGAAATCAGCTACTTCCCTACTATATTTCGGTACTCATCACAGCTCAGGCTTACGTTAAGCGGATTTGCCTACTTAACACCCTCACTGCTTGACCCAGCATTTCCAACAGCTGGGATAACCTATCCTCCTGTGTCACTCCATCTCTCAAACAAACATATTCGGTACTGGAATATCAACCAGTTGTCCATCGACTACGCCTTTCGGCCTCGCCTTAGGTCCCGACTAACCCCGGGGGGACGAACCTTGCCCGGGAAACCTTAGGTTTTCGATGGTACAGATTCTCACTGCACTTTCGCTACTCATGCCAGCATTCTCTCTTGTGTAACGTCCACCGGATACTTACGTTTCGGCTTCACCCTTTACACAATGCTCCCCTACCACTAGTTAAAACTAATCCTTAGCTTCGGTATCAGATTTTAGCCCCGGTTATTTTCGGCGCATAATCACTCGACCAGTGAGCTATTACGCACTCTTTAAATGAATGGCTGCTTCTAAGCCAACGTCCTGGCTGTCTTAGCAATTATACATCCTTTCCCACTTAATCTGAATTTTGGGACCTTAGCTGAAGATCTGGGCTGTTTCCCTTTCGACCATGGAACTTATCTTTCACAGTCTGACTGCATGACTAAAATATATGGCATTCGGAGTTTGATAAGGTTCAGTAAGCAATACGCCCCCTAGCCAATTCAGTGCTCTACCTCCATTATTCATCGTCACACGCTAGCCCTAAAGCTATTTCGGGGAGAACCAGCTATCTCCGTGTTCGATTGGAATTTCTCCCCTACCCACACCTCATCCGAGCCTTTTTCACAGACACCGGTTCGAGCCTCCACGAAGTTTTACCTTCGCTTCACTCTGGACATGGGTAGATCACACGGTTTCGGGTCTACAGCATGCAACTATCGCCCTATTCAGACTCGGTTTCCCTGCGGCTTCGCTGCTGAACAGCTTAACCTCGCTACACACCGTAACTCGCTGGCTCGTTCTACAAAAAGCACACCATCACTTGCGCTCTGGCTGCTTGTAGGCATAAGGTTTCAGGTTCTATTTCACTCCCCTCCCGGGGTACTTTTCACCTTTCCCTCACGGTACTATTCTCTATCGGTCATCCAGTAGTATTTAGCCTTGGGAGGTGGGCCTCCCATATTCCCACAGGGTTTCACGTGTCCCGTGGTACTCGCTTGGTGTATCTACTACATAATGCTTTTCGCTTACAGGACTGTAACCTTCTTTGGTGTGCCTTCCCATACACTTTAGCTAAACATTATATCTCTCAATACACGGGCTGGTCCCCGTTCGCTCGCCGCTACTAGGAGAATCGATGTTTCTTTCTCTTCCTCCGGCTACTTAGATGGTTCAGTTCGCCGGGTTCCCTCCTACCAGACTATATATTCACCTGGTGGTACTATGTCTTCACATAGTGGGTTGCCCCATTCGGAAATCTACGCCTCAAAGCTTATTTGCAGCTTAACGTAGCTTATCGCAGCTTATCACGTCCTTCATCGGCTCTGGATGCCAAGGCATTCACCTTATGCCCTTAATAACTTGATCCTAAGATATATTCTTACAAAATGTCTTGAAATTATAGTTTTTAACCAAACTTTCTTTTCTTTGTCGTTTCGTAATCATACTTGTTTTCGTGTTTTCTACTTATGCAATTTTCAATTATCTCTCAACTCTTTAAGAGTTAAAACTAAGATACTATTTCTAATACCTTACTTTTAATCCTTAAACTTCATGGTGGGCCTGGGAGGACTCGAACCTCCGACCTCACGCTTATCAGGCGTGCGCTCTAACCACCTGAGCTACAAGCCCCCACACATTTTCATATATGGTGGAGATGAGGAGATTCGAACTCCTGACCCCCTGCTTGCAAGGCAGGTGCTCTCCCAACTGAGCTACACCCCCATTAGTTGGTCATTCAATTTTACAATAGATTAAAAGAGAAAGATTTGAGTCGAGTCACTTTTCTACTCTTAGAAAGGAGGTGATCCAGCCGCACCTTCCGATACGGCTACCTTGTTACGACTTCACCCCAATTACTGATCCCACCTTCGACAGCTGCCTCCTATTGGTTAGCTCACTGGCTTCGGGTGTTACCAACTCTCGTGGTGTGACGGGCGGTGTGTACAAGGCCCGGGAACGCATTCACCGCGACATTCTGATTCGCGATTACTAGCAACTCCGACTTCATGCAGGCGAGTTGCAGCCTGCAATCCGAACTGAGATCTGCTTTTTGAGATTAGCTAGGCATCACTGCTTCGCAACCCTTTGTACAGACCATTGTAGCACGTGTGTAGCCCAGGTCGTAAGGGGCATGATGATTTGACGTCGTCCCCACCTTCCTCCCTCTTTCAAGGGCAGTCTGTCTAGAGTCCTCAACTGAATGTTAGTAACTAAACACAAGGGTTGCGCTCGTTGCGGGACTTAACCCAACATCTCACGACACGAGCTGACGACAACCATGCACCACCTGTCTCTTTGTCCCGAAGGAAAGTCTAATCTCTTAGACGGTCAAAGGATGTCAAGACCTGGTAAGGTTCTTCGCGTTGCTTCGAATTAAACCACATGCTCCGCTGCTTGTGCGGGCCCCCGTCAATTCCTTTGAGTTTCACTCTTGCGAGCGTACTCCCCAGGCGGAATACTTAATGTGTTAACTGCGGCACTGAGTTACCCCAACACCTAGTATTCATCGTTTACGGCGTGGACTACCAGGGTATCTAATCCTGTTCGCTCCCCACGCTTTCGCACCTCAGCGTCAGTTATCGTCCAGTAAGCCGCCTTCGCCACCGGTGTTCTTCCTAATCTCTACGCATTTCACCGCTACACTAGGAATTCCGCTTACCTCTCCGATACTCAAGTTATCCAGTTTCAAGTGCACTTTTCCGGTTGAGCCGAAAACTTTCACACCTGACTTAATTAACCGCCTACGTGCTCTTTACGCCCAGTGAATCCGGACAACGCTTGCCCCCTACGTATTACCGCGGCTGCTGGCACGTAGTTAGCCGGGGCTTTCTCCTGAGGTACCGTCATTATCTTCCCTCAGAACAGAGCTTTACGATCCGAAAACCTTCATCGCTCACGCGGCGTTGCTGCGTCAGGGTTGCCCCCATTGCGCAATATTCCCCACTGCTGCCTCCCGTAGGAGTCTGGGCCGTGTCTCAGTCCCAATGTGGCCGATCACCCTCTCAGGTCGGCTACTCATCGTCGGCTTGGTGAGCCGTTACCTCACCAACTACCTAATAAGACGCAGGTCCGTCTCATACCACCGGAGTTTTTACCACTTTATCATGCGATAGCGTGGTCTTATGCGGGTTTAATCCAAGTTTCCCTGGGCTATCCCCCTGTATGAGGTTGGTTACCTACGCGTTACTCACCCGTTCGCCACTTTCCACTTATGAAATCTTCCGAAGAATCAATCATAAGCTTCTCGTTCGACTTGCATGTGTTAAGCACGCCGCCAGCGTTCGTCCTGAGCCAGGATCAAACTCTCAATATAATTTATCGCATCAACCTCTCGGTCGATTTTTTACATCTTAAATCTTAATCCGACTCTTTACTCAAATCTCACTGACTAAATTTGCATATAGCAATTCATATCATCTTTTTCTCTTTTATTCTTTTGTCTTATTATCTCGCCGCCTCTTTCAGAGTCAGCTGAATTATAATACCACATACTCTCTTACTTGTCAACTACTTTTTTAACTTTTTTTGCCATTTTTTTTCATTGACTTCTTCTCGTATACTTATCCAGCTCCCCGCTTGAAACAGCTTTGTTATATTATCACTTTATTTCCTTATTGTCAA
>NZ_JBQKFF010000026.1:0-4675 GCF_052119445.1 Anaerofustis sp. LCP19S3_F7
ACTTTAAACGTTATCATTAATATAACATTTTATTTTTAATTATAAAATTTTTTATAAAAAAATAAACCGCGTATAACGGTTTATTTTTCAAATTTATCTTTATAATTTTCAATTGCTCTTTTTATAACATCTTTTGCTTCTTTGTCACCAAGCACTTTTTCAACAGTAGTTTCTTTATGTTCAAGTGTTTTGTAAACGCTGAAGAAATGTTGTATTTCATCAAATATATGACTTGGTAGATCATTTACCGTTGAACAATGATTATAAGTAGGATCATTAAACGGAATAGCTATAATTTTTTCGTCGTTTTCTCCCCCGTCAATCATATTAAGTACACCGATAGGATAACATCTTATTAAACTTGTAGGATAGATGTTTTCGCTGCAAAGAACTATTACATCAAGAGGGTCTCCGTCATCTCCGTATGTTCTTGGAATAAAACCGTAATTTCCAGGATAATGTGTTGATGTGTATAAAATTCTATCAACAATAATATGACCTGTTTCTTTATCAAGTTCATATTTTACATTACTTCCCTTTGGAATTTCTATATAAGCGATAAAATCGTCGGCACTAATCCTTTTTGGATCGATATTATGCCAAATAGTGTTTTTGTTCATGTCGCACCTCCCTAAAAATGCCCTTTTTATTTAAGTTTATACCAATAAAATAAAATTGCAATAAAAATTTTTTTAATTTTATATTATATGTTATAATTATTTAAAACATTCAACTTGAACTTTAAGGAGAAAAATATGAATTTTTTAAGCGTCGAAAATACTGCAAACATATTTACAAGATTTTCTCTTTTTCATTTTATATGGATAGGGGTATGTATTCTAATTTGTCTTTTTATGTTTCTTAGAAGAAGAACAATAAGAAGAAATTTTTCAGGAAGATGGTATTATATTTTTATGGCATTTTTTGCATTTTTCTTTGAGATGATATATATCGTCTGGGCATATGCCATAAGCGGAGAACAAAACATCATTTATGCAATCCCATTTGATTTTACATTTATTGCAATGGTGCTTTCTATATTGCTGTTCTTTTCAAGAAAACAAATTTTTTACGATTTGTTTTACTTCATATCCTTCTTTTCAATAATAAATCTTATTTTTGCCGATTTTGGAGGATATGGATATACACACTTTAGATTTTACCAGTTCTTTATATGTAATATCTTCGTTGTGTTTTCACTTATCTATTTTACATTTGTGGATTATCACAACATAAAACATATAAAATCCGTTGTGCATTACGGTGTATTTATATTCTTTGTGCTTTTATTAAACGGACTACTTTCTTTCGTAAGCGGAAAGAACTACATAAACGAAATAATGTGCTATATTCCTGCAAAATTAAATGCCTTTGCGGGTAACTTTGGAAGTGTAGCAATACTTACATTTATATGTATTGCCCTTGCTTTCGTAGCATTCGCACCATGGTATTTATGGAATAAAGAAAAAGAAAGCGAACATATAGTAAATTAAAAAGACTTGGGAATAACTCTTTTTTTAATAATATTAAAAGTTAAATAAATAAAACAGTATATCAACATAATAAAAACTTAAATTTCATCATAACACCCAAACTATTTAATATAAAAACATAAACTTATAAAACTACATTTAACTACCCTGTCCCACCATACTATATAAAAAGCATTAAAAATGAAACCTCATATTTTACACAAATACCACACCCCACTACATAAAACCATTCAAACAAAGTCATAACTTCAATTTAACACCCATACCCCACCATATTACATAAAACATCATAAACCACTACCCCCTACATTTCACACCTATGTCCCACCCCTCTACATAAAAAATAATAAGGTCAGGGTAGCGGTAGTGGTCGTTTCAAAAATCTCGGGTAGAGATTTTTAGAAAATCCGACCACGTTATAAGCCTTCACGTCGCTTGAGTGAAAACCTTTTTTCCATATTTTTGGGCTTTAGCAAAAATATGGCGGGGTTCTTAAGGGGTAGAACCCCTTAAATTTGGGGTTTAAGGGGCAAAGCCCCTTTTATTTATTTTTATGACAACTATCCTTATACATACACCCATCACACCCGCCGCTGCATTTACCTTTGTTTTTTATGCTTTTATAAAGAGCAAAAATAAAAAGTATTATAAGTATTAAAGCTACAACATAAGAATTAAAATTCATAATTTTCTCCTATTCTATAAATATATTGTACCCCTTAAAAAAATAAAGTAAACCCATTTATATAAGCTTTATTTTTTAATATACAAAAAAAGAGGCATACTAACGTAAACTTTAATTTTACAAAGTATCCTCTTTTAGTTAAAATGTATATATTTAAAAAATGTATCTGTATTTAAAAATTTAATACCTGAGTATTACATATTCATTCCCATAAACATACCCATAAAGTAAGGTATAAGCTAAATAAGCCATACTACAATGCTGAATTTATGGAAAACTTTCTTTGATTTTTCACTGCCTTTATATAAAATTGCACTTGCCCATAAAGCATGGAAGGCCATAAGAAGAAGTGCAATCCCTCCTGTAATGCTGTGTAAATTTAAGCTAAGAGGCTGAGCTGCAATTTTGCTCATTATTGTTGTTCCGGTCGTATCAAAAATAAACCCAAACCAGAAAATAATACAGTGCCATTTTAAAAGTATTCCTTTCTTCTTTTCTCCAAATACACCTATGGTATAAAAAGCAAGAGCCAAAGTCATAAAAATTATTGCAAAAATAAGTAAACTAGACATATTATCCTCCCTTTGTTACTGTCTTTTTAGTTTATAATAATTAAGTCCAAACAAGATACCTGTAAGGCTTAAAGCACTTCCAAGTCCCGTATAAAAAACAGCTATACACATATTAGGCATAAGAGAAAAAGCCCTTATTGAAATACCTAAACTCATCATAAAAGCCATAATACAAAATGACTTCACATCAAAGAATTTAAGAAAAAATTGATTTTCATTGTAACTTCTTATTCTCTTCGTATGCTTTTTTGTAAGCTTATAAAAGACCATAAACCAAAACGCCAAAAATACAATAATTGATACAAAAACATTTAAAATATTCACATAACCAACATAACTGGTAAGTCCTATTCTTAATATATTAAAACCGGCAATAAACCACACTATTGCAGCTATTATAAGTAAAGTTTCTTTTTTAACTTTCATATTTCCTTAGTATACACTCCTTTCGATAATTTCATAACAGCTTTAAAATCCTTGTTATTTTTTACTTCAAACATGAAAAGATGAAATACATATTCAATGAACTTTTCCGGGGTTAAATTCTCATTAAAAGCATCGTTTCTAATTTCAATGTCTTTTTCTATTACTTTTATTAAATTACTTTTAATATGTAAAAGATATTTTTCCATAATTTCTCTGCCGTCATTTTTATCATTCCTTTCAAAAATAAAGGAATGAAGCATTAAAAATTCAGGATATTCCTCATTTGCCATAGTTATTCTGGAAAAGAACCAAGAAATACATTCCTTAAAAGAATCAAACTCAAATTCATTTCCCGTCATATGAAATATATCAAAGAATACATCTTCAACAATGGAGCATAAAAGATTAGACTTTGAAGGAAAATAATTGTAAATACATCCAAGAGAAATACCGCTTTTTTTAGCAACACTCCTCATATTTACTTCCGATATCCCCTTTTGTTTAACAATTTCTCTTGATATCTTTATTATTTCTTCCTTTGAAGTAGAACGTGCTTTCACTTTACTCCTCCCAATATGAACAATGTTCATTTTGAGATTTTATATTATTTTTCCTAATTTGTTAATGCTTTATATATGAATATGTTTATAAAATCATTTATGTTTTTTATTATTTATCTGAAAAAAATATTTAATATTCATTAACCTAAAATTATATATCTCATAAAATAAATTTTTTTAATAATAAATAAAACATAAAAAATAAAATTTTGAGACCTATTACATTATAAATAAAATTAAAAGTTAAAATAAATCATGTATACTCTAATATACTTTTCTGTTAAAACATAATTTTAAACAAAATAAACTCTATATGAGCTTAATAAATAAAGATTTTTTAATAGAAAACTTCATTAATGAACATCTTTATATGTTTTATAAATAAATTACAAATATAACATTCTTTAACTTTAATCTATTTTTAAATACTTTTATAAATAGGATTATTAAAAATGTAGTTCAAAAGCTTAATATTACTTATCCAGTAATAATAAAATAATTTTTTAGCCTTTCCATATTATTTATGTGTCATTTCAATTTATATAAAAAAAGAGCAGATTTTACTACTCTTTAGAATCTACCCACATTAAAACCTTTTTAACAATTAGGACAGTGCCAGGCTTTTTGCTCTTCCATTTTTAAAGGAATTGTAATGGTTTTTCTAAACATGGCTTTAAATCCTTTTTTCTCTGCTTACTTTTTTGTAATAAACTCGTTCCATACTCCAAAGGCTAAACTATAAGCAATTACACTTCCTTCTTCTATTTCTAATCCACAATCAAGACATTTCATATATTAAACCCACCTTTTACAATTTTACAAATTATACCATAATAAAAATTGATTTCTCCTTTTGTAAAAAAGTCTTAATATACTTTTAAGAATTAATATACTTAATATATTTATTAGTTTTTTTTACAAACTTTTCATTTTAAATAC
>NZ_JBQKFF010000027.1:0-1354 GCF_052119445.1 Anaerofustis sp. LCP19S3_F7
ATATTATATAAAATTATATTAAATTTTTCATTATTTTCAATCTACTTTGTATTTATATGTAGTTTTTTTTAATTATTTTTATTAAAAAATCATAACTAATTGAAAATCATTACATGATGTGGTAGAATAATTTAAACTTTTACATGACAATGAAGTTTATAATGACAGAGTAAAAATATGGAGGTGCTAAATTGAGCGCAAAAATTAAAGATGTTGCAAAGAAAGCTAATGTTTCTATAGCTACCGTATCGCGTGTAATAAATAATGTACCTTTGGTAAATGAAGAAACAAAAGATAGAGTTTTACAAGCAATAAAAGAAACAGGATACAGACCTAATGCCATAGCAAGAAGCTTAAAATTACAAAAAACTGAAACTGTTGGTGTTGTTATACATGATATTACAATACCATATTATGCACAAATGGCTAGAGGTGTACAGGATATAAGCATGCAGAGTGGATATAATGCCATAATTTGTAACAGTGATGCAGATAGTAAAAAAGAAGAAGAATTTATGGATTTGTTTTATCAAAAACAATGTGATGGAATTATATTTGCGGGCAGAGAACTTGATGAAGTTGTAAAAAGAAAATTTGAATATATGAATATGCCTGTAATATTATGTGGTGTTGAAGATCCTGCAGGTAAATATTCAAGTGTTATAAATGATTATAATCAAGGTATTTATGCATTAATGGAATATATAAAAGGAAAGGGGCATAATACTCTTGGTTTAATACATGGTGATAAGAATAGAGATTATAATGCTAAGAAGAATGAAGAAGTAATTTTTTCTACATCCAAAATGCTTGGAATGAAAATAGAAAAAAATAAGATATATGAAAATGCCTTTACAATGAAAGGTGGATATTTAGCTATGCAGGAAATGTTAAAAGGAGATCTTCCTAATGTAGTTATATGCGGAAATGATGAAATGGCTCTTGGTGCAATAAAAGCTATTGAAGAAGCAGGAAAAAAAGTTCCTGATGACGTAAGTATTGCAAGTTTAAATTCTTGTGAAGTCGGAAGATGGATTAACCCAACTCTTACAAGTATAAATCACTATATGTATGATGTTGGAGCAATAAGTGCAAGACTTCTTGTGAAATTGCTTGAAGGTGAAGACTTGAAAGAGAAAAAAATAATAGTATCTCATAGTATAATAGAGGGTGAATCCGTAAAGTAAACAATGAATTTTAAGGGCTGTTTATACAGTCCTTTTTTAATTTTATAAAAAAAGTAAAAAAACTGTAAAAAAGGTATTGACAATAAGGAAATAAAGTGATAATATAACAAAGCTGTTTCAAGCGGGGAGCTGGATAAGTATACGAGAAGAAGTCAATGAAAAAAAAT
>NZ_JBQKFF010000028.1:0-1003 GCF_052119445.1 Anaerofustis sp. LCP19S3_F7
CTATCAGAGAAGGTGGTAGAACAGTAGGTTCAGGAGTTGTTGCTGAAATTATCGAATAATTTTAGTAAATGATAAATAAAAAAGAACATCAATAAGATGTTCTTTTTTTATATGAAAAATAATAAGAGATGTAAAAATCTCTTATTATTTTATTTTTCCAATTAATGCAGTAGCGGAAATAGTTATTTCACTTATATTATTATAATCAAATTTACTTTTATCAATATCAAATAATAACGGGGTCATATCTAAAAAAGATTTTAAATTTTCTAAAGAAATTTCTTTTGTTTGATTAAGTTCTTTGATCTCTAATAATTCACAATGCTCTTTGAAACACTCAATTACATCATTATTATCATACTGCTCATGTTTTAATTCATTTTTTACAATATCTCTTAATTCTTTTAAGTGAGAAAGACCCGGAATAATTTTAATTATAATTCCATCTTTCTTTAATACTCTTTTAAATTCGGGATAATTTGCTGGTGTGTATATATTTAACATACAGTCAATAGAATTATCTTTTAGTGGAATAGATTGTATGTCTGAAACAAAAAAACAAATATTATTCATGCCTCTTGCTGCAACATTAATAGCATCTTTAGATAAATCAAAAGCAAAAAAATCTATGTTTTCATTATATAATTTTTTGACATAGAAACCTTCTCCGCATCCGGCATCAATAACTGTGTCAGGTTTAAAAGTGTTTATATAAGATTGGATATAATCGCATATATGGTCATAATAGCCTTGATTTAATATAATATTCCTATTTTCAAAGAAACTCTTGTCATAACCCTTTTGAGGCTTTCTGTTTGATAAAAAATTTATATATCCTTTTTTTGCAATATCAAAACAGTGATTGTTTTGACATTTTAATGTGTTGTTTTCAATATACATTTCATTTTTACATATTGGACACTTGAAATAATTTTCAACATTTTTAAATTTTAAATTACTATTTTTCATATTTACTCTCTTTATTTTTAATATATTATATAAA
>NZ_JBQKFF010000029.1:0-653 GCF_052119445.1 Anaerofustis sp. LCP19S3_F7
GGTTTGTCTGTATCTCTTACTGGTTCTGGAATGTAGTTGTCTACTTCTTCCATTAGTTCTAAGATTTTATCTCCCCATTCGCTTGATGGATCTTCTAATGCTTTTAATGCTGATCCGATTACGATTGGTGTTCCGTCTCCATCAAATTCATATTCGTCTAGAAGTTCTCTTACTTCCATTTCTACTAATTCGATTAATTCTTCATCATCTACCATATCTGCTTTGTTTAAGAATACTACGATGTATGGTACGTTTACTTGTCTTGCAAGTAAGATGTGTTCTCTTGTTTGTGGCATTGGACCATCTGCTGCACTTACTACTAAGATTGCTCCGTCCATTTGTGCTGCTCCTGTGATCATGTTTTTAACGTAGTCAGCATGTCCTGGGCAGTCTACGTGTGCGTAGTGTCTTTTTTCTGTTTCATATTCTACGTGAGCTGTTGAGATTGTGATACCTCTTTCTCTTTCTTCTGGTGCTTTATCGATGTTTTCGAATGCTACTGCATCACCTGTTCCTAATCTTTCATGTAGTACTTTTGTGATTGCTGCTGTTAATGTTGTTTTTCCGTGGTCTACGTGACCGATTGTACCAATATTTACATGTGGTTTAGTTCTTTCGTATTTTTCTCTTGCCATTTTTATCTTTCTCCTTAA
>NZ_JBQKFF010000030.1:0-610 GCF_052119445.1 Anaerofustis sp. LCP19S3_F7
TTCCTAATGCCAGTAGAAGACGTATTCTCAATCACAGGTAGAGGTACAGTAGCAACAGGTAGAGTAGAAAGAGGTATCGTAAAAGTTGGAGACGAAGTTGAAATCGTAGGTATCAAAAAAGAAATCAACAAGTCAGTAGTAACAGGTGTAGAAATGTTCAGAAAACAACTTGACGAAGGTGTTGCTGGAGATAACATCGGAGCATTATTAAGAGGTGTAGATAGAACAGAAATCGAAAGAGGACAAGTATTAGCAAAACCAGGTTCAATTCACCCACATACAAAATTCAAAGCAGAAGTATACGTATTAACAAAAGATGAAGGTGGTAGACATACACCATTCTTTAACGGATACAGACCACAATTCTACTTCAGAACAACAGACGTAACAGGAGTAGTAGAATTAGAAGGCGGAGCAGAAATGGTAATGCCAGGAGATAACATTACAACAACAATCGAACTAATCACACCAATCGCTATCGAAGAAGGATTAAGATTCGCTATCAGAGAAGGTGGTAGAACAGTAGGTTCAGGAGTTGTTGCTGAAATTATCGAATAATTTTAGTAAATGATAAATAAAAAAGAACATCAATAAGATGTTCTTTTTTTAT